>CAIYDY010000370.1 GCA_903925015.1 uncultured Acidobacteriia bacterium | reverse complement strand
CTGGCGCGGCGGGTCTCGCGGTCTGGAGTGTCCGCTTCAAGGCATCATGCGAGTCTCTCTTTCGGTCCGCGGTGGACGGCTCAGCTAGTTACGTCCGCGTCGCGGCTCCGGGGGTGCGGAGGCGTTACGTGTGCGGCCGCGTCCTTCAGGCCATATGAAGCGCGACATCGCAGTATGTGACTTGCAGGCCGACCGCTTAGGCGGGTCCGTGTCATCGTTGGAATGGTGCGGCGTTGAGCGTATGCAGGCTTATCAGGCTGCAGTCGTGAAGCTTCGGGCGCTATCCATTTCCGCTCCCGGGCGGGCGATCCCGTCCAAGCAACAGTCGAGAGCTTATTTCCCGGTAGCGCAAGCGTCGCGCCCCGCAGTTTACCCCCCGGGCTTCGCGGCGCTTGGGTCGGCAGCAAATGCCGTGGTATACGCACGGTTGGCGCAGTCGCTGGTTTCCCCGTTTGAAGGTGCGGTTCCCCAGCTACCCACGGATTTGCGCGATGCAGTATCGACTACGGTGCGGTTGGGGTCCGAGGCATCTTCGTGGCGTCTGGCACGGTTGGAGGCGCTTCGCGAGATCGCTGCGTCCTTGCGGCCATTATCGGTCGAAATCATGGCCAAGCGGCCTGAGCCCGTGGCGTGGGCGGGGGGTGACCGCGTGCATCCTGCTTTCGTGGCGGCTATTTGCGAGGCGCGGGAGTGGCCGGATTGGCGGCTAGCCGGCGACTACTTTCTGCGCGGTCTTAACATCGTAGGAGAGGCTCCTGACACCGGGTTGTACCGCAGGCGTTCTGCGATCGAGTTGATTCGGGCTGGCCCTACTATCTCGGTCGACGTTCTGTCGGCGACTAACGCTCGGTTTACCCAGCGGTTGGCCGAGCTGCTGTCCCGGCGTTTCGAAGCGGCCAGGGCGCGGCACGACCGGGAGTGGCTACGCTTGCAGCGGCTGACTTGGGAGGCCACGATGGCAGAGGTCGATTGTGGCACCGCGCGGGGCCCTTTCACGCGGGCGCAGCTCGACCGTAGATACGGCTTCGGCGTGTGGAGGCCGAGCGGCAGATTCGGCGTTCCCAAGGGTGATGACAAGGTACGGCCATGCGACGATGAAACTTTCTCCGGGCACAATTCGGCGTTCCACAACCGGTTTGTGTTTGCCAATTGTCCGTCGGATTTCACGGCGGCGGTGGGTCGCGAGTTTTTCGACGCGGGGGCGCGACTCACGGAGGGAGCGGCAAGCCTTCTGGTCGCGGGGAAGGAGGACGTCCCGGCTGCGTACCGTACGGCCCCTTCCGACTCGCAGCACTTAACCGTGGTCGCGCTGATCAATCCGTCGTCCGGGAAGGTGCATTACTTTGACACGTGCGGACTGAATTTTGGGTTGTCGGCGGCTGGGTACCAGTTTTGCAGGTTCCCCATATTTATCATCGGAGCTGTGAGAAGCCTCCTCGCGGTACCTGCCGATTTGTTCACCGACGACATCCAGGTCGTCGAGACCCAGTTGTCTCGCGGGGTGTCGTCGGGATCGGTTGGTCTCGCTGAGTTTCCTGGCTCGGCGCACTCGTCTTTGGTGGAGTTCTGCGGATTGTCCGGTCTTCCTCTGGCGGCGCCGAAGCGAGTCATCGGCTCCTCGGCTCCGGTGGCACTGGGCATTCAGACGGATTTCTCGTGGACTCATATCAATGGCACTGTGTGTATTCGCGTGGCCCCGGCGACTCGGGCCAAGGTCGTCGTTCAGGCCCTCGCGGCGCTGGATCGGGGCACGTTGTCCCCTGCCGAGGCGGGTTCCTTGAGTGGCAAGTTTGGGTATGTTATGTCCTTGGGTCGGGCGGCGCGGGCAGTGACGTCGGCTTTTGTTCGGCGTCAGCATGCGACGTCTGCCCCGCGGGTGTGTGACGTTGGCTTGCCGGCATGGACTCTCGATGACGACCTCCGGGGCGGCCTGGAGTTTGCTCTTGAGCTTTTTCGAGGTTACTTGCCTGACCTGGTTTACGTGGGCCCGGCCTGTCTTCGGTCGGGGCCAGTGACCATATTCTCGGATGCAAGTGAGTCCCCTCCTGTTCCTCCGTCCGTATTATGTTCCGGTCGCGTTGCTTTCGTGGTGTTTATCCCAGGGAGCGACCTTGTGTTGTGGGCCGCTCAGGACGTTCCCATCCACGTCGTACAGCGCCTTCATTCCTTGCGGGAGCGGAAGACTCACATCTTTCCGTTCGAAGCTATCGCGTTTCTCAGTCCTGCGTTTTCTCCTGAAGTCCAGCCTTTCCTCAGAAGCGCGGATGTAATTCAGTTCGCGGACAATATGGCGGTTAATGCGGCTATCAAGAAGAGCTATTCGTCTTCCCCTGATGTTGCTCGCCTTATATCCGCCTGGTATCTGCAGTGTGCTTCCTTGGGCTCTCGGACGTGGATCCATTGGGTTCGTTCTGCTTTGAACATCGCTGACGGCCCTTCGCGTCCGACGCCGTCGGGTTGTTCGGACGATTTCTCGCTTGTTCCTCTAGGGCATCAGTTGCGGCGGATCGATTTTGTTTTTCCTTCGCAGTTTTCTTGGCGCAATTTTTGAGGCGTGTTGTGCGTTGCGGTGGTCGCGGCGTCTTCTGGTGTCTGCATTCCCAAATGATCAGCAGCAATGCAGCGTTGCGCCTGCGG
>CAIYDY010000369.1 GCA_903925015.1 uncultured Acidobacteriia bacterium | reverse complement strand
CGGGATTGTATTGCAAGCCGTACCGCAGTGCAGCGACGGCATCGGGGTATTGGCGCAGCTGTGCGTACAGGACGCCAAGGTTGTTTACCGCCTCAGGATGACCGGGCACGGACTCGATTGCCTTGTGGAACCAGTTCCGTGCCTCCTGTAGCCCGTTGGTTTGTGCCGCGATCAGTCCCAATTCATTGGCGGCTTCGGCAGACTTCGGATCCGCCTCCAAGGCTTTCAGGAACACGAGCCGTGCCGCAGGGCTGTCGCCCTTTCGGAGCAACGCTAGCCCTTCGCTTACGATCGCTGGTGCGTATTCGGTGTGCAGGGTTTGGACGCGCTGGAACGCCAGCAGCGCCTCATCGGCATGGCCAAGTTCCAGATGTATACGGCCCAAGGCAAATAGAATGTTCCAGTTATCAGGCTTGTTACGAAGTTCCTCTTGAAGATAGGGCAACGCGCGGTCGGCGTAGCCGGCCCAGTAGAACGCGACTCCGAGTTTGAAGTAATTGCGTCGCGGGGACGCGATGTACCTACCCGGGAAGGGAAGCGCGAGTTTCCCGCTTTCGGCAATTTTCGCCAAATCGGCGCGGCGGATTGCTTCCGAGGGCGGATCTGAGTAGATCTTTCTTGCCCGTCCCTCCGCGTCCAGCAAGATTGTCAGGGGTAGTTGCAGCTCGGACCGGTATTCAAATAGATAGCGGTGGAAGAGCGACCAGGTGGCTGCGACGTCGTCCTTCTGTTTTGACAGTTGCTCTGCGGTGAGTGTGATGAAGCCTGGTCCCGGTACTTTTTGGGGCGTCGGGACGGGTTCCATCAGCCAAGTGTCCCCAAATTCCGGCGCGTTCACTCCGGTCAATGGGGTCGCATCCCACCGCTTTCTTGGATGCAGGGGAGTCTTACGGTGGGTATCGTCGCCTTCGGTGATTGTGTACGCGAAGCCCGCCTCCAAGCCCGACACCATCTGAATAGTCCCGGACGGCCAGATGATTTTCGCCGATTTTCCGGCGCGGAAATGCAGGCGTTTCGAATGCTGGGAAAGGAATCCGCTGCCAGCCGTGACGAACTGCAGTTGCCCGTCGACTTCCACGCGGGCGCCGATTGCGTCCCTATTCGACTTCGTTCCGCGGAGGGACAGGACGACGACCGGTTTCCCGACCCCGCACTCATTCCGCATGGCCCGCACTTGGGGGCCCAACCGGCTCTTGAGTACCAAATCCGGAACCCCATCGCCATCGAAATCGGTCACCGCGAAGGTGCGGCTGTCGTTGGCGAAATCCAGGCCGCTGACGCCGGAAGCATCCACATACCTCCCCTCCCGCCGTGTGTAGAAGACGTTGGGCTCGCCGCCGCGCCAGTCGTGGCCACCCCGGAACAATTGTCCAATCGTGTTCCAGCCGTTTTCGTATTCGGCGACCGCCGAGAGCGTCGAAGGCGAATTTGCCACCACCTGTCGCCAGAAGAAGCCGTCGAGATCCGTTTTCGCCGCCGACCCGTTCGAGGTCATCCCGCCCGTGATGAAGATCTCCGGCACTCCGTCTAGGTCGAAATCGAATCCGCCCGAGCTCCACGCCCAGCGGCCCATTTCCACATTCTGGGCTGCACCGGCGTCCTCGAATGTGCCGTCACCCTTGTTGCGATACAGCGAATTCCCTTTGGCGTGGCGCTGGTACTCGGCCAAATTTGCTTTGGACGGGCGGAAGGCGGGGTCGCGGACAATCCGTTGTCCCGCCGCGCTCCACATGTTCGATACATAGAGGTCGGGGCGGCCGTCGCCGTCATAATCGAACCACGAGGCACTCATACCGGCTCCGACATCCTCGACTCCGCATGCCGCCGCTTCGTCGCGGAATTTGCCGCCACGGTTGCGATAGAGGTTGTTGCGTCCAAAGTCGTTGGCGACGTAGAGATGCGGCCAGCCGGAGCCGTCGTAGTCGCACCAGGCGGGCGCGAAGCTGAAACGGTCGTTGTTTTCATTGATGCCGGACTCTTCGGTCACGTCCTCGAACGCACCGCCGTCCTTGGTCAACTGGTTGTGGAAGAGGAAGTTGGGCGGACCGTTGCGGGCATCGAAATAGGGGGTTGGGTATTGGTATTGGTCCTCCCCTTGGACGTAGACGTAGGTGCAAAGGTAGACGTCGACGCGCCCGTCGCGATCGTAGTCGGCAGCCGCCATGCCGGTGAAGACGCCCTGTGCGGGCTTCTTGAACTGGAAGGCACCGGGGAGTTCCCGGAAGGTGCCGTCGCCCCGGTTTAGGAACAGGGTGGGGCCGAACCGACGCAGGATGAGGAGGTCCTGCAGACCGGAGTTTCGGAAATCCACAAACAGGGCGCAGGTGGTTTCATCCAGGATACCGACCCCGGCGCGCTGGGTAATGTCCTCCGCCGTCCCGTTCGGGCGAATCTTGTACAAGCGGTTTGGCAGGCCTCCCGACTGGCAGACGTAGATTTCATCGATCCCGTCATTGTCGATGTCTCCTACCGCGATTCCCTGGTTGCCGTCGGTGTCAATGCCGGTTGCCGCATCGAGGTGGGTCCGCCAGTGTGGATTCCCTTTGAGCAGTTGGTCTTGGAACGAGGGGGTGGAGCCAAAGACGTGGGAGGTCACATCCCGGAAGTACGGCGTGGGTGATTCGACCACGTCATGCGACACGACGGCCAAATCCGGCAATTGCCGGATCCCCGTTTCATAGCGGCCCGGTGCTTTGGTCTCGTAGCGGACTTTGAAGTCCGGTAGCGCGTAGGCGCGGGTGTTCGGAAACTGGGCGGCCACCCTGGCCTCCAACTCCAGGGCACCTTTCTCGTCGGTGAACTCGTCCAAGCCCGGTTCGACATACTGGATGAGTTCGTCGTACGGGGACTTGCGGGCGTAGTGGAGGCCGGTAAAAGGCGTGGCCGCCGGACTGCGGAAAGTGGTCAAGTTCCCCGCCGCCACGGCGGCCATGAATTGGCGACGGTTCATTTCAGCTAGTTCCGGTACGCTTCGCGACGACGCCGTATCCGCAGAATGTTGCGGAGGGTTGCAGCAGTACCCGTTTCACGCACGAGTCCGACGAATGAGTTCGAGGGGAATTCCCGGAGACGGGTCTGCCATCGCTGCCTCAATCGCGGCAGTCTCTTCTGGCGTCTCCGGCGCCGACATACCCCGATTCTACTGCAAATAGAAGGCGTACAAGCTGTCCCCGGCACCTACCAGGAGATACTGGTGGCCGTCCAGCATGAATGTTTCGGGTGCATTGCTGACGCCCGCCGTCAGGCCGGCGTGCCACAAGATTTTGCCGGTTGCCGGATCGTGCGCCACGATGTTCTGTGCGCCGTCGCCCGCAAAAAGCAGCTTGCCGGCGGTGCTCAGCAATCCACCTGCGCCGCCCGCGCCGCCGGGATAATCGTGGATCCACTTGGTCTTGCCGGTCTTGTAGTCAATCGCCTGCAAGGATCCGCCGAAGCCATCCACGCGGTGTTCGGAAGATCCGCCGTAGGCCGCGATGGCTTCGCCCGGTGTGTCGGTGCGGTAGAACATGGCGTAGTTCCGGCTCGAATGCATGTAGAAGAGGCCCGAATCGGGGCTGAAGCTCGGCGCGGGCCAGTTGGTGGCACCGTTGGAGCCTGGCGACACCAAGGCACCTGCGCGTTGGGGCTCCTTCATGGGATTCGGAATCGGCTGGCCGTTCGGCTTGAAGCCAAGGGACCAGTTGGCCACGTCTGAGAACTGCGTCGACAGGAGATTCTTACCAGTCTCGCGGTCCAGCAGGAAGAACATGCCGTTGCGGTGCGCCTGGGCGAGGAGTTTGCGGGTCTTGGTCTCGCCTGGAATTACGCCGTCAAACAGGATCGGCACTTCGGTGGCATCCCAGTCGTGGGTGTCGTGGGGGGAGCCTTGGAAATACCACTTCATCTTGCCCGTATCGGGATTCAAGGCCACGATCGACGAGGTATACAGATTGTCGCCCTTCCGGCTGTCACCGATGAACACCGGGTTGGCGTTGCCGGTGGGAACGTAGAGCAGGTTCAGTTCGGGATCGTACGTCGGGGGCTGCCAAGGCATGCCGCCGCCGTGCTCCATCGAAAAGGCGTCGGGCCAGGTTTCGGCACCGGGCTCGCCGGGACGGGGGGTGGTGAACCACTTCCACTGGATTTCGCCCGTTTCGGGGTCGCGCGATTCGAGCCAGCCTGGAACGTCGAGGAAGTCGCCGCCCATGCCGACGATCACGTGGTTCCCGATTACGAGAGGTGCCATGGTGGAGAAGTACTCGGCCTTGACGTCGGCGATTTTCTTGTGCCAGCGCTCCCGGCCGGTCTTGGCGTCGAGGGAAATGATGTAGTCATCGGGCGTTTCAAAGTACAGCCAGTTGCCGTACATTCCCATGCCGCGGTTGCCGATGTGGAGTCCGCCCTGGGTCTTCCAGAAGTAGTGCCAGATTTCCTTGCCGGTTCGGGCGTCGACGGCCCAAGCATGGTCGGGCGTGGAGAAATACAGGACACCATTGACCATCAGGGGGATCGATTTTACCGAAACACCGCCTGCCGGGGCACCGGCCTTGGGCTCGGGACCCTCGCCGCCGACAATGGCGCCCAGAGTGTTGGCGCTCATGCGGGCCACCCACGCCAAGGAAAGATGCTTAACGTTCGTCTGGTTGATCTGGGTGAGCGGGCTGTAGTGGCGACCGTAGTAATCGCCGTGATAGGTCGGCCACGAATCGGGGGACGGCTTCTGGATCTGCGCCTGGGTCAACTGCCCGAAGGCGGGCACGATGAGAGCGCCACAGGCGGCGATGGAGAGGATAAGGTGGCGGATCTTCATTTCAGTGTCACCAAGTAGGCGGTCAGATTGTGGATGTCGGCGTCGGTGATGCGTCGGAGCAGGTCGTAGTGGGCTTGCAGCGGGTCGGTGATTTCCACTTTCGGCACGTCGCCATCGCGGGTGAAAGTGCGGCGGTTGCCTTCGGAATCGCGCATGGTGACTGCGAAATCGGAAACGGACATCAGTGTGCCGGTAACGGCCGGGCCGGTTGCGGGCGTAACCTTAACAGTCTTGGCAGTGCGGTTCTGACCACCACCGCGACCGCCGCGTCCACCGGCGCGCGGGGAAAGGAAACGGTCCTGGAGGGCAACGGGCTCGTACTTGGCTGCGATACCTTGCAAATCGCCTGTTGCCGAGTGGCAGGCGGAGCACTTTCCAGCACCATTGAAGTAAGCGAGACCAGCCTTGGCATCGCCGACGATGATATTCGGCGGGGTTGCGCTTTCGCGGTTGCGGGCGGCTTCGACGCGCTCATGCAGGAACGAAGCCATATCGGAAACTTGAGCCGGAGTGATGTCCGGGAATGCCGGCATGCCGTTGTTGGGGCGACCGTTCTTGATAATTTCGCCCAACTGTTTGCCGTGGTCGTCGCCCATGACGAACAGGGATCGGGCCAAGTCGGGACCGCCGTCGCCGCCGCGGGCTGTGAGTCCGTGGCAGAAACCACAGGCCGGACCAAAGACTTCCTTGCCTCTGGGGACGGCTGCTGGATCATAGGTCCCCTTCTGGGCGGAAGCGGGGACGACCGCGCCGAAAACGCAGGCGGCGGCCATTAAAAGGTGGGGTTTTGACAACTGGGGCATTCGCATGCTGCACCGCAGTATATCAGTCCAGATTTCCTCGGGTGGAGGATCGTTTGCAGGGCAGGTGGAATCCATGCGTAATTGGATTGTTGGCGGGCAGGGAACTGCGATACCCTTGTCTGGGGGTCCACCTTGAAAAACGCTCTTGCCTTGTTCCTTGCCCTTCCCTTTGGAGTGAGTTTGGCCGCAGTGCCTTGCGATAGTCTCGCCTCGTCCAAGTTGCCGCACACCACTATTTCCGTGGCCGAGTTGCGCGCCGCCGGAACGCCTTTCCAATCGCGGGGCGTCCGTCCCATCAACGGACTGCCTTCGTTTTGCCGCGTTGCGGGGGTGATTGCCCCCAGCTCCGATTCGGAGATCAAATTCGAGGTCTGGCTGCCCGCGTCGGAGTGGAATTCGAAATTCCATGGCGTTGGCAACGGAGGGTATGCCGGTTCGATCAACTTTGCCGGTCTGGCCGACGCGGTCCAGCACCACTATGCCACAGCGTCCACCGACACGGGCCATGAGGGCGGCACCACGGCTGGCGAATGGGCGTTGAACCATCCGGAAAAGATTGTGGACTTCGGCTATCGGGGCATCCATGAGACCGCCGTGGTTGCCAAGGCTCTGATTGCCAGCTTTTATGGCGAGGCTCCCAAACGGTCGTATTTCAATTCGTGCTCCAATGGAGGTCGGCAGGCGCTGATGGAGGCGCAGCGGTATCCCGAGGACTTCGACGGTATCCTTGCGGGTGCCCCGGCCAACTACTGGACCCGGCTGCTTTCGACCGCCGGGGCCGGGATGAAGGCTCTGCTGGCGGAGGCCGAAAGCTACATTCCGGCTTCGAAGTTGCCCGCGATCCAAGCGGCGGCACTGGAGCAATGCGACGCCAAGGATGGGGTGAAGGACGGGGTGATCGAAAATCCCATGGCCTGTAAGTTCGATCCCTCCGTGCTGCTGTGCAAGGGTGCCGATTCCGACGCGTGCTTGACGACGCACCAGCTTTCGGCGTTCAAGTCGCTGCAATCGGGGCTTGTGGACGGCAAGGGGAAACAGCTTTTCCCGGCGCTTTCCCCCGGCGGCGAGGCTGAGAACGGCGGCTGGGGTCCGTGGGTGGTGGGCGAGGCCCGTGAAAAGAGCTCCATGGTCGCGTTTGGAACCCAGTTCTTCAAGAACATGGTTTACAACGACCCCAACTGGAACTACAAGACCTTCGACGTGGACCGCGACCTGAAAGCCGCCGATGACAAACTGGCGAAGGTGCTGAACTCGACCGACCCCGATTTGACCGCGTTTTCCAAGCGAGGCGGGAAGCTGCTGATGTACCACGGTTGGGCCGATGCCGCGATTCCGGCGGTGAACGCGATCCATTATTACGACAGCGTGGTTTCGAAGATGGGTGCGGCCAAGGCTGCCGAGTTTGTGAAGCTCTACATGGTTCCGGGCATGCAGCATTGCGGTGGCGGTGCTGGTCCGAATTATTTCGGCCAGCTGGGGACGCCAAACTCCGACCGGTCCCGGAACATTGATGCTGCGTTGGAGGCGTGGGTGGAGCAGGGGATCGCTCCCGATTCGATCATCGCCACGAAATTCAAGGGCAACGATCCGAAGAACGGCGTTGAGCGCACCCGGCCGTTGTGTGTTTGGCCGATGACGGCGAAATACAAGGGGTCCGGCAGTACGGACGACGCGGCGAATTTCAGTTGTTCGAAGTAGATGGGACGTTTGGGGCATAGGGTTTCGTTGGGTGCTTGGGATGGGCGGTTATGGCCGCCTGGAAAGGCGGCTGCAGGCAAGAATGCCTGCCCCACAACGGGAAGTTTCAAGGGCTGCCGGGGTTAGAGGCGGGAGTGGAATTTTAGGACGGGGTCGTAGTAGTCGGTGCGGTGGCCCCCTCCGGTGACTCCGTAGCCGTGTTTGCGGGCTTTCCAGACGGCGAGTGCGAGGGCGATTGCGAGGTCGTCCTTGTGGCCGGATTTGGCGGCACCGGATGCGGCGCTGAGGGCCGCGAGTTCGCGGGCGAGGGCACCGGACGAGCGGAATTTGGTGGAGATGCGGAGTTCGTGGCGCTCCAGCATAACGGAGAGGCCGGCCCAGAGATCCACTTTGGGGACGTGGTGGGTATCTCCGGTTTGGCTGGCCTTGTCGCCGCTGGTGATGACGACCGGGGACAGCGGGCAGCCGAGGCTGGCCTTGCGCATCATGTCGACGACGGGGGCTCCGACTCCGGTGGCGTCGACGGCGAGGACGCAGTTGTCGCGCAGTGGTTGGGTGTGGACGATTTGCCGGACGCGGTCGACGACGGTGGGGTAGGGCGTGCCGAGGGGGACTCGCTCGGCGTGGCAGACTTCGAGGCGGATGAAGTTGACTTCGCCCCAGGGGCGGCGCTCTTCGATTTTGTTGACTACGGCGATTGCGGTGTGGTCGCGGAGTTGGCCCAGGTCTAGTCCTATGTAGTACATTT
>CAIYDY010000368.1 GCA_903925015.1 uncultured Acidobacteriia bacterium | reverse complement strand
TCAACGGTCTTTTGAGACTCCCGGTTCAACTCCACCAAGACTGCCTGTTGTTCCCCGGTAAGTATGGGAGCGGCGGCCATCGCCGCGCCCATGCCGGCCATGCCCCCGTCCCCAGCGCCAAGCCCCATTCCCGCCACACAACCCACCCAGCCAAACGAACCCAAGCCCACCTACACCCCGCCCGTCAACAAGCGCCAGGCCAAGCTCCTCCGCCACGCCAAACGCCGGAAGAATCGCCCGTAACTATGCAAAAATCAAATAACGCAGCATTGCCGTATTTCAATTGCGCTATACTGCAATACCTGATACCATCAAGGTTCCACCCGGAGTGTATCGAATGAGCACCAGTGTCCCCGCGCCCCCTTACGTCCACGACGACTACGTGACCTCCACCCACGGCCTCCCCGCAGCACAGGGCCTCTACAATCCCGCCAACGAGCATGACGCCTGCGGCATCGGCTTCATCGCCCACATCAAAGGCCGCAAGTCCCACGACATCATCGAGAAGGGGATTCAGATCCTCATCAACCTCACCCATCGCGGTGCCTGTGGTTGCGACCCCGACACCGGCGACGGTGCCGGCCTTCTGATTCAAATTCCGCATACCTTCTTTGCCCGTGAAGCCCGCACCCTCGGTTTCACCCTCCCCGAACCCGGCGATTACGGCGTCGGCATGGTCTTCATGCCCGTCAAGCGCCACGAACGGCTCGTCACAGAAGGCATTGTCGAACGCATCGTCGCAGCCGAAGGCCTGACCCTGCTCGGTTGGCGCGACACCCCCATCGACGGCAACGCCATCGGTCGCGTCGCCCGCGAATCCCAGCCCTACATCCAGCAGATCTTCATCGGCCGCCCCGCCGCCATGCAGCAGGACCAGTTCGAGCGCAAGCTCTACGTCGTCCGCAAGCTCGCCGAGGCCGCCGTCGCTGCCGACGCCGAGGAGATCCCCAACCGGGAGATGTTCTGCATCCCCTCCCTCTCCTCCCGCACCATTGTTTATAAAGGGCTGCTCCTGGCCCCCCAGATTGCCAAGTTCTACTCCGAACTTTCAGATCCCGACGTCACCAGCGCCATTTGCCTGGTGCACCAGCGCTTTTCCACCAACACCTTCCCCACTTGGCACCTCGCGCACCCCTTCCGGTACGTCGCCCACAACGGCGAAATCAACACCGTCAAGGGCAATGTCAATTGGATGAACGCCCGCCAGTCCATCCTCCGCTCGGACCTCTTCGGCGACGATCTCAAGAAGCTCTTCCCCATCGTCCAGCCCAACGGCAGCGACTCCGCCGCCTTTGACAACGCCCTCGAACTCCTCGTCCAGTCCGGCCGCTCCCTGCCGCACGCCATCGCCATGCTGATCCCCGAAGCGTGGGACGGCAACCCCGACATGGAGGAGTCCAAGCGGGCCTTCTACGAATACCACTGCTCGCTCATGGAACCGTGGGACGGCCCCGCCTCCATCAGCTTCACCGACGGCCGCGTCATCGGTGCCACCCTCGACCGCAACGGCCTCCGCCCGGCGCGTTACGTCGTCACCCACGACGACATCTGCGTCATGTCCTCGGAAACCGGCGTTTTGCCAATCAAACCCGAGAACGTCAAGGAGAAGGGCCGCCTCCAACCCGGCAAGATGTTCCTGATCGACCTCGAACAGGGCCGCATCGTTTCCGACGAGGAGCTCAAGGCAGAGCTCTCCTCCCGCCAGCCCTACGGCGATTGGATCAAGCAACAGCAGGTCACCCTCAAGCAGCTACCCGAACCCACCAAAGTCCATGGGTCGGACCACGCCACCATCGTCAGCCGCCAGCGCGCCTTCGGCTACACCGACGAGGACGTCCGCATGCTTATGACCCCCATGGCCTCCAATGGCGAGGAGCCTCTCGGGTCCATGGGCGTCGACACCCCGCTTGCATGCCTCTCGGACAAGCCCCAGCCTCTCTTCAACTACTTCAAGCAGCTCTTCGCCCAAGTCACCAACCCGCCCATCGACCCCATCCGCGAGGAAATGGTCATGTCGCTGGTCTCCTACATCGGCACCGAGCTCAACATCTTGGAGGAGACGCCCCGCCACTGCCACACCCTCAAGCTGGCCGGACCCATCGTCTCCAACCGCGACCTCGAAAAGCTCCGTCGTGTCTCCCACGGTGACTTCCTAGCCAGCACCCTGCCCATCATGTTCCCCGCCGCCGAGGGCGAAAAGGGTCTCGAACGGGCGCTCGAAGGTGTCTGCCGCCGCGCCTCGCTGGCCATCCAGGCCGGTTACAACATCCTGATCCTCTCTGATCGCGGTGTCGACAAGGACTACGCGCCCATCCCGAGCCTCCTCGCCCTCACCGCCGTCCACAACTTCCTGATTCGCGAAGGCTCCCGCACCCAGGTCGCCCTCATCATCGAGTCCGGCGAGCCCCGCGAAGTCATGCACTACGCGCTGCTCATCGGTTACGGCGCATCCGCCGTCAACCCCTATCTCGCCATCGAGACCCTCGAAGACCTTTGCATCCGGGGCTACCTCCCCTCGGGCATGACGCCCGAGAAGGCGCTCTACAACTACATCAAGTCCATTAACAAGGGCCTCCTCAAGGTCTTCTCCAAGATGGGGATCTCCACCCTCCAGAGCTACCGGGGGGCCCAGGTCTTTGAAGCAATCGGACTGAACTCCGCCCTCATCGACAAGTACTTCACCGGCACAGCTTCCCGCATCGAGGGCGTCGGCCTGGACGTTCTGGCCAAGGAAGCACTGATGAAGCACAAACTCGGCTTCGAGTCGGTCGGTGAATCCGACACAGAACTCCCCGTCGGAGGCTCCTACGCTTTCCGCGTCCGGGGCGAGGACCACTTGCTGAACCCCAACACCATCAGCAAGCTCCAGCACGCAGTCCGCAACAACTCTTGGAGCACTTTCCAGGAATACTCCGACTCCATCGATTCCACAAACCGCAAGCTTTGCACCCTCCGCGGCCTCTTCGAATTCAAGGAAGGCAACGCAATCCCGATTGAGGATGTCGAGCCCGCCACGGAAATCGTCAAGCGCTTCGCAACCGGTGCCATGTCCTTCGGATCCATCTCCAAGGAAGCGCACGAAACCCTCGCCATCGCCATGAATCGCATCGGCGGCAAGTCCAACACAGGAGAGGGCGGGGAAGACGAGGACCGCTTCACCCGCGATGCCAACGGCGACCTACGCCGTTCTGCAATCAAGCAGGTTGCGTCCGGGCGTTTTGGCGTCACAGCCCACTACCTGGTGAACGCAGACGAGCTCCAAATCAAGATGGCGCAGGGTGCCAAGCCCGGCGAAGGCGGCCAGCTCCCCGGCCACAAGGTCGATGAGGTGATCGCCCGTGTCCGCCACTCCGTTCCCGGCGTCGGCCTCATTTCGCCCCCGCCGCACCACGACATCTATTCCATCGAGGATCTCGCCCAGCTCATCTTCGACCTGAAGAACGTCAACCCGAAGGCCCGCATTTCGGTCAAGCTGGTTGCCGAAGTCGGTGTTGGAACCGTCGCGGCGGGTGTTTCCAAGGCCCACGCCGATGTCGTCCTGATCTCCGGTTACGATGGCGGCACCGGCGCTTCGCCCCTAACCTCCATCAAGCACGCGGGCGCGCCTTGGGAACTCGGCCTCGCCGAAGCCCAGCAGGTCCTTGTCATGAACGACCTCCGCAGCCGCATCGTCGTCCAAACCGATGGCAAACTCGCCACAGGCCGAGACGTCGCCATCGCAGCCCTGCTTGGTGCCGAGGAGTTCGGCTTCTCCACCCTGCCGCTCGTCACCATGGGTTGCATCATGATGCGCAAGTGCCACCTCAACACCTGCCCGGTGGGCATCGCCACCCAGGACCCCGCCCTCCGTGCGAAGTTTAGCGGCCAGCCTGAGGACGCCATCAACTTCTTCTTCTTCATTGCCGAACAGGTCCGCCAGATCATGGCCAAGCTTGGTTTCCGCAAGCTGGAGGACATGGTCGGCCACGTTGAAATGCTCGATACCCGCAAGGCTGTCGAACACTGGAAGGCCAAGGGGCTCGATTTCTCCGATATCCTCTACAACCCGCCCACCCCGTCCCGTGTCGCCCGCCACTGCACCACCAAGCAGGACCATGGTTTGGACGACGCGCTCGACTACACCCTGATTGACCACGCCCGCGAGGCGCTCGAAAACGGAACCTCGGTCGATATCCGCCTCCCGATCCGCAACGTCCATCGCACCGTCGGTGCCATGCTCTCCGGTGAAATTGCCCGCAAGTTCGGCTCCGCCGGCCTGCCTGACAACACCATCAAGTGCAAGTTCAACGGTTCGGCGGGTCAAAGCTTCGGTGCTTTCCTAAACAAGGGTGTTACCTTGGAGCTCGAAGGCGATGCCAACGATTACGTCGGCAAGGGCCTCTCCGGCGGCCGCATCATTGTCTATCCTGCGAAGAACTGCACCTTTGTTCCCGAGGACAACATCCTCGTTGGCAATGTCGTCCTCTACGGTGCCACCACCGGCGAGGCATTTTTCAACGGCATGGGTGGCGAGCGCTTCGCCGTCCGCAACTCCGGTGCCAGCGCGGTTGTGGAAGGTTTGGGCGACCACGGTTGCGAGTACATGACGAACGGCTTGGTCATCGTCCTCGGCAAGACTGGACGCAACTTCGCCGCCGGCATGTC
>CAIYDY010000367.1 GCA_903925015.1 uncultured Acidobacteriia bacterium | reverse complement strand
TGTCCAAATACTGCGGAGAACTGCCCGCACCCCACGCACCCGCCTCGTCCAACGCGCTGGCATAGGTGTAGGAGAGCAGCGAATACCAGCCGTGGCTGAGCCGCTTCTCATATTTCACCTGCAACGAGTTGTACCAGGAATCCGCCCGGGTGGCACCCACCTGGATGGCCGACCACTGCGGGAACGGGCGGTTCGCGGCAATGCTTCCGTCCACGCCGAACTTCGTCTGGTTGGCCGCATATTCCGCCAAAAGATTCGAGCCGCGGTTGCCCACATAGGCGACTTCCAGCGACGATTGTAGCGGCAGCAAGTACTGCAGCGCCGCGTTGAACTGCTGCACCCGGGCGGCCTTGTAATCGGTCTCGCGCGCCCTGAGCGACACGATGCTGGAGTTGTAGGTGTCGAAAATCCCGGACGGAACCGGTTGGGAGAGCAGGAAAGGAGCCGGCCCCGTGCCCTGGCGGACGATCGTGACCGGGATCAACTGCGGCGGATTCAGGGGCAGGTTCACGTCGGAACCCGACATGTCCTCACCCGAGTAGAAGATGCCGAAGCCGCCGCGGAAGACCAGCTTCGACGGCAGAATCTGCCAAGCCATTCCGATCCTGGGCCCGAAATCCTTGTAGTCGGGGTTCACCAGATAATCGGTCGGGCTCTTGGCATTGATCAGCGCGCCGGTCTTCAGGTCCACGTTGATGTTCTTGTTCGGATCCTTGCCGTAGTACGGCGTCGTGTACTCGTAGCGCATGCCGAGGTTCAGCGTGACGTTGGGCGTAATTTTCCAATCGTCCTGAATGTACCCGGCATAGGCTTTCTGCAGCTGCTCCACGATTGCCTGGGTGTTGGCGTCGAACTGGTAAACCTGCCCCAGCATCAGATCCGCCAGCGCCTCGCCCGTGTAGTTGCCGTTGAACGTGTAGGAGGGAACCGTGCGAGTGGAATCGAGGAATGAATTATTCTTCTGGCGGGTTTCAAATCCAACCTTGACCGTGTGGCGTCCGCGCACCCAAGTCAATGCGTCCAACACTTGGATCAGCTCAGGCTTTTGGAACTGCGGGCGGAAGTTGCGGGTCCCGAGCTGGTTGTAGTTCGAAATCGCAATTAGCGGCAGCGCCGAACCCGGCAGGATGGCGCTCGACGGAATCCCCTTGAAGCCGAAATCTGCGGGCGAGGTCTGTCCGGCCGAGGCTTGGTTGAAGTAGGCGTACGTGCGTGTGTACCCGAGCCGGAAGCTGTTGATCAGGGACGGGGTCACTGTACGGGTCCAGGTGCCGCCATAGTTCTGGTTCACGTTGAACTGGGCACCCTGGTTGCCCACGCCGTCCGCCAATCCGGGCAGGATGCCGTCTCGGAAGATGTCCTGGCGGTGGTAGCTCCAGCGCATGGAGAGTGCGTCCCTGCTGGACAGGTTGTAGTCGCCCTTCAGATCGCCCTTGTGGGTCTTTTCAGTTCCCTGCGCCTGAATGCCATAGTTGTTGGTGGTCTGGCCGCTGGAGGCGATGTTGCCCGGCAGATTCGCAGCGGGATACAGGTCCACCAGCTTCTTCCCCAGCACGTCGTAGCGCGATGCCGGAATCGTCCGGTTCGGGAACAG
>CAIYDY010000366.1 GCA_903925015.1 uncultured Acidobacteriia bacterium | reverse complement strand
GGCTAACGCCAACGCCTCCAAGGCCTGGCTCTGTTCAAATTGGGTGAGGATGTCGCCGAAAGAACTCTCCGCTTCAGGCGGAGTCTGCCCTTCCTGTTCGCGTACGTCTTCCTCGCGAAGGGACGTAATGGAATTGGACATGGGAATTACGTTTTTCCATTGTGGCATACCGGAGGCGTTGGCGGGTTGGGCAACGTATGCGTGCAGCCGCTAAACTGGAATCAGTGCTTCTGACCATCAGCCCACAGGCTCCCGTCCGTCCGAAATGGTTGCGGGCTCCCGCTCCGGTGGGCGACAACTACCGCGAACTGAAGTCCCTGATTACGGACCTCAAGCTGCACACCGTGTGCGAATCCGCAGCATGCCCGAACATCGGCGAGTGCTGGAACCACCGCACCGCCACGTTCATGATTCTGGGGAACGTCTGCACCCGCCGGTGCGGTTTCTGCGCAGTGCAGAAGGGCGGACCGCTGCCCGTGGATTTCGACGAACCCCGTCGTGTCGCCGATGCCGCGGAGATCATGGGACTGAAATATGCCGTCGTGACCAGCGTCAATCGCGACGACCGCAAGGACGGCGGTGCCGAATTGTTCGCCATGACGATCCACGCGATCCGCGAGCGCATTCCGGGCTGCAAGGTCGAGGTTCTGGTTCCCGATTTCCAAGGCAGCCGCCCCGCGATGAAGATCGTGATGGACGCCAAACCTGACGTACTCAACCACAACACCGAAACGGTTCCGAGGCTCTACCGGCAAGTCCGGCTGGGAGCCAGGTTTGAACGCTCGCTCGACATGCTGTCGTACGCCAAGGAGCTTGGACCGGATACGCCGGTGAAATCCGGGATGATGCTGGGCTTGGGCGAGACCATTGAGGAAGTGCTGGAGACGATGCGGGCGCTGAAGGCCCACAATGTGGACATCCTGACTTTGGGCCAGTACCTGCGCCCCTCGCCCAAGCACCTACCGATAGTCCGCTACGTCGCCCCGTCCGAATTCGCGGATCTGAAGAAGGCCGGCATGGAAATGGGTTTCGCCCACGTCGAGGCCGGCCCGATGGTCCGCAGTTCCTACCACGCCAACGATTCACACGCTGCGGCGGTCTGCTGAAAAACTTCCAGCATGCAAATCTTCCACGCCGTGGAAGATTTGCATGGCTCCGAGCCCGGCAGTCCCCTCCCCCGTCCCTGTGCGAAAATAAACCTTGAAACACCCCCTGGCCCTCCTCCCCCTGCTTCTGCTGGCGGCATGCGGAAGTGGCCCGAAAACCGAAACGGCCCCTGCGGCCGCGAACACCGCCAGTCTCCCCGAAGCCCATGTCGATCCGGCCACCGCCGGAACCGTCTCGGGCCGTGTCCTCTTCACCGGCACCCCGCCCGTGATGCCGATCATCGACATGTCGTCGAATCCCCAGTGCGAACGGCAGCACAAGACCCCGGTCAAGGCCGAGACCGTCGTCGTCAACCCCAATGGCACCCTCCGCAACGTCTTCGTCTGGATCAAATCCGGCCTGTCCCCCGCCCAGTGGCCGATGCCCGCCACCCCAGCCAAGCTCGACCAAAACGGCTGCATGTACGCGCCACGCGTCCAAGGCCTGATGGAGGGCCAGGACTTCGAAATCCTCAACAGCGACCCCGTCAACCACAACGTCCACGCCGAATGCGAGCGCAACGCCGCTTGGAACGAGTCCCAACCGCCCCGCGCCGAGCACAAGTTCAAGAAATTCGCCTCCGAGGAGGTACTGTTCCCCGTCACCTGCAGCGTCCACCCCTGGATGCGCGCCTACGTCGGCGTCTCCCCCCACCCCTTCTTTTTCGTGACCGCCGACGACGGCTCCTTCGTACTCAAAGGTGTGCCCCCCGGCACCTACACAATCGAGGCCGTCCACGAAAAATACGGACGCAAGGAAGGCAAAGTTACTGTCGCGCCCAGCGGCACCGCGAGCATCGAATTCACTTATGGCTCCTAACCCCACCCCCTTCCCCTACAACCGTGGACTCCACCGCTGGTCCCTCCTACTGGCACTCTGCACGCTGTTCCTGGTGGTGGCCGGTGGCGTCGTAACCAGCCGTGACGCCGGTCTCTCGGTCCCCGACTGGCCCCTGTCTTACGGCAAACTCATGCCGCCGATGGAAGGCGGCATCTTCTACGAACACGGCCACCGCATGATCGCCACCACGGTCGGCATGTTCACAATCGTGTCGCTGGTCTGGCTCTGGATCGCGGAAAAGCGCAAGTGGATGAAGTGGCTCGGTGTGGCGGCCCTGCTCGCCGTGATCACCCAGGGGATTCTGGGCGGCATCACCGTCCTGATGCTCTTGCCGTGGTGGGTTTCCTCCACCCATGCCTCGCTGGCACAGCTGTTTTTCTCCACCACGGTGGCGATCGTCCTTTTTACCTCGGATTGGTGGCTGAAAGGCGCTTCGACGATCCTCGAGGTCGCAACCGCACCCATCCGGAAGCTCTCCCTCGCCGCCCCCATCTGCGTCCTCTGCCAGTTGGGCCTAGGTGCCGCCGCGCGCCACAAGGCTTTCGGCTCGATTTACCACATCTCTGGATCGCCGATCGTGACCGGCGTCATCCTGTGGCTCGTGGTGCGGATCCTGCTCAACTATTCGTCCAACCGCGAACTCCGGCTCGGAGCCCTGACACTGATTTCCATCACCTTCTGCCAGGTCTTCCTCGGAATCGCCGCCTACATGACCCGCATTGCCTACGCCGATTCCGTGCAGCCAATGCCCCTGATGGTCACTTTTACCGTCTTCCACGTTGCGGTGGGCGCACTCACCATGGCCGCCAGTGTTTCGCTTGCCATACTGGTAAGAAGAAACGTTGCATTAGCCGCCTAAATGAAGCATTACATCGAGCTCACCAAGCCGCGCATCACCTGGCTCATCCTGATGAGCACCGGCGTGGGCTATTATTTCGGAATCCACCCGGGAACTTCCAGCGACTGGCACACGCGAGCCGGAATTCTCCTCCTGTTCCACACCATGCTCGGGACCGGCCTGATCGCGTCCGGCACGGCGGCGCTGAACCAGTGGTTCGAGCGCACCTCGGACGCCCAAATGCGCCGCACCGCCGGACGCCCCCTCCCGATGGGCAAGATGTCGGCCCCGCGAGCACTGTGGTTCGGCATCGTGGTCGCCGCGGCCGGATTTTTCGATCTCGGCTTCGGCGTCAATTGGCTCACCGCCTTCCTGGGTCTTTTGACCCTGGCCGGATACCTCTTCGTTTATACGCCGCTGAAAAAACGATCCCACCTGTCGACGGTCATCGGTGCGGTACCCGGCGCGATGCCCCCCTTGATGGGCTACGCGGCATCGTACGGAGCCTTGAATCAGGAAGCGTGGGCGCTTTTCGCCATCCTTTTCATCTGGCAGTTCCCGCACTTCCTCGCCATCGCCTGGATGTACCGCGAGGATTACGCCCGCGCCGGAATCCGCATGTTGCCCGTGGTCGAGCCCGACGGCCTCTCCACAGCCCGCCAAATCGTCCTCTACGCCTCCACGCTGATCCCGATCAGCCTGTTCCCCGTACTTCTGGGCATGACGGGCAAAGTCTACTTCATCGGCTCCCTCATCCTGGGGGCGTGGTTCCTGTATACGGGAGTTCGCGTCGCCTTCGACCGCACAAATATTCGTGCCCGCCAAGTGCTCCTGGCATCCGTGATATATCTGCCCCTGATTTATACGCTGATGGTCTTCGACCGTCCGGCGTCTTAATGTTCACCCAGTAATGTTGACCAAGTGGATTCCCAGCCTCGGCCTGTTCCTCCTGCTTGCGGGGTGCGCCCCGGAGCAACCCCTGAAGATTTTCGGTGACGTTCCCGATTTCGAACTGACTGACCAGCAGGGGCGGAAATTTGACGGCCGTTCGCTCTATGGACATGTATGGGTGGTCGATTTCATCTACACCACCTGCCAAGGACCCTGCCCACGCATGAGTTCCCACATGCGCGCGATCCAAAACGCCACATCCAAGGGCCTGCGCATGGTCTCCTTCACCGTCGACCCCGACAACGACACCCCCGCCGCCCTCGCCCAGTACGCCAAACGCTTCGGGGCCGACGAATCGCGCTGGAGCTTTCTCACCGGCTCGAAGGAAACCCTCAACATGCTCGGCAAGGACGCCTTCCACCTTGGAAGCGTGGGCAACGGCATAGACCACAGCACCCGATTTGTCCTGGTGGACCGGAAGGGCCGCATCCGCGGCTATTACGGAATCGCCGACGGCAACCCGGTCGACAAAATCGCCAAGGACGCAGCCCGACTCGAGGACGAGAAAACCTAGATGGACTACACACAACTCCCTGCAGTCAACGCCACGCTCAACGGAACTGCGGCCGTGCTCCTGACCGCTGGCTTGATCCTCATCAAGCAGAAGAAAATCGACGCACACAAGTGGTGCATGATGGCCGCCTTCGCCGTCTCGATCCTATTCCTTGGCTGCTACTTGGTCTACCACGCCCACGTCGGATCCGTGCCCTACAAGGGCACCGGATTTCTGCGGATTGTCTACTTCACGATCCTGATCTCCCACGTGCTGCTCGCGTTCACCGTCCCGGTTCTTGCCACAATCAGCCTGAACCGCGGACTAAGGATGCAGGTAGCCCGGCACAAAGCGATTTCCAAGTGGACACTGCCGATCTGGCTCTACGTCAGCGTTACCGGCGTAATCGTGTACCTGATGCTCTACGTGATGTAGTTCCAACTACGCGGCGACACCTGCCATCGCGTAGCTGGAATGCAGCGCCATCCACCCCGCAAACTCCTTCGCAGGCATGGGGCGGCCAAAATAGAATCCTTGGCCGCGGCTGCACCCTAGTTCGCGCATGAGTTCCAGTTGCCGGGGCGTTTCAACTCCCTCGGCAATGCAGAGCAGGCCAAGCTTTCCAGCCAGATCCACCAAACCCCGGAACAAAATCACCTGCTCTTCCCAGTGCTCGTCGGTAGGCATGAATGAGCGGTCCAGCTTGAGGGCGCTCGCCGGTAATCTGCGAATCTGATCAAAACCGGAGTACCCCGTCCCGAAGTCGTCCAGCCACAAGCCAACCCCCTTCATCCTGAGGCGCATCATGGAATCCAAAGCTTTCGGCAGATCCTCAATGACAGCGTCTTCGGTCAACTCGATATTGAGGAACGCTGGCGGAAGTTTCGCAGCGTTCAATGCGGCAAGAACCCGCTCCGGGAGTTTCAAATCGGCGAAATCGCCAGCAGTAAAATTCACGGATAGCGTCACGCCGAACTGCTCAAAAACTGGCTTCATGTCCTGCATTGCCGCCGACAGAACCGCCCAATTCAGACTTCCGACCAACCCGCTGCACTTTGCCAACGGAATGAATGTTGCGGGCTGCAACATGCCCAGGACAGGGTGCTGCCAACGAGCCAAGGCCTCGACAGCCACTACTCGCCCGGAATCCAGACACATGATCGGCTGATAGTAAGGATGGATTTGGCCTGCGCGAATTGCCACCTCCAGCTCCGCCGGGTCGATCTCCCGGAACTTTGGAAGGAATTTTGGCAGATCCAGCGCAAGTACCTGCTTCACTCCGAGCAGCGCTTCGAACAAATCCTCGTACGAAAAAGGCTTGCTCATCGAGCCGAGGCACCGCAAACCGTGCGCAGCAGACAACTCGGCTGCTGACGCCAGCATTCGCGAACCCAAGCCGCTCACCAGGAAGACAGCTGCCCCCGTCGCGGACTCCGCCAGTTGGCGGATAACCTCAACCCCGTCCAGCCCCGGCATCTGGAGATCCAGCACAATAACATCGGGCCGTTTTTCGCCAAAATCCAAAAAGTCGCCCGCCACGTCGGCAACCGCGACCCGGAATCCGACATCGACGGCCGTCATGCGGATGAGTTCGGCCACCCCCGGATCATCGTCCACCACCAGAAGGGTCACAGCAGGATAGCTCAACATATGTCCTCCCCGTGGACCTTTTGGGCCAAACCTTCGTGCACCTTTTCCAGAAGCACATCGGCGGTATAGGGCTTTGGTAAGAACATGGACAACGGCGTCTCCAATTCCTCATGCAGGATCGATGCGTCCGCGTAACCGGACACGTAGAGCACCTTCATTGTCGGCCTTGAATGCAAGAGTGAGTGTACCAGTTCTATTCCGTTCATTCCCGGCATTAATACGTCGGTAACAACCAAGTCAATTCGGCCTTTATATCCACCAGCAATCTGCACGGCAGAATCACCATTTTCGGCAGCAAGCACCCGGTATCCGTGTGTGCGGAGAATCTCCACCGCCAGTGCCCGGACCCCCGGCTCGTCCTCGACCACAAGCAATGTAGCGGTGCCCCGCTGTGGACCAGCTTTTGGTGCGGTCGGTAACAGTGTCAAGTCGGGGGCCTCAGCACGCGGCAAATAGACCCTCATTGCCGTTCCTCGTCCAACCTCCGAATCGACCTCAATGAATCCACCGGCGGCATCCACCACGTCCCGGACCGTCGCCAAACCAAGGCCCGTGCCAATTGTTTTTTCCTTTGTCGTGAAGAACGGCTCGAATATCCGCGCTTGAACACCTGGGTCCATGCCGATTCCATCATCCTCAATCCCGATGAGGACGTAACTGCCCGCGCGGCTGGCTTTCGGATGGCTGGCATCCAGTTCGACGCGCACAGTCCGGATCGTCACCGTGCCCCGCTGTGGGATCGCGTCCCGTGCATTGATCCCCAGGTTCATCACTACTTGCTCCAGCTGGGTCGCGCCCATCCAGAGCCAACCGGCATCGGGCCCCAGCTCAAGACGAAGTGCCACATTCTCCCCGAATAGGCGCGTCAACATCTTTTGCAAGCCGGTGATTACAGAATTCGGCTCCAACAATTCCCGCCGCTCGATACCCTAGCGGCTGAAGGTCAGGAGTTGCCTGGTCAGTGCAGCTGAGCGCTCCCCTGCCTCGTGGATTGCCGCCAAATGGTGGATGTGGGGAAAATCCGGTGGCAGTTGCGCCAGCAGCAACGAAGCATAACCGTTGATCACTGTCAAGAAGTTATTGAAGTCATGCGCGACACCACCAGCCAGTCGGCCGATCGTCTCCATCTTCTGCGCGTGCAGGAACTCCTGCTCCAGAACCTTTCGTTTCGTGATATCCCCACGGGTCCCCACGATTCGGATCGGCTTCCCATCGGGCCCCACGGCCACCACCTTTGCGGACGCCTCGACCCAGATGTAGTGCCCGTCCTTGCAGCGTGCCCGGAACTCGGCAGAAACTCTTGGAACATCGCCCCGCGTCAACGGTGCCAGATTCAAACGAACCGCTTCGCGGTCTTCGGGATGCAGCGTTTCGAGCAGGCTCTCCAAGTTGAGGGCGAACTCCCCCGGAGCATACCCGAGCATCGTATAGTAGCGGGGACTCGCGTACCATTGGTTGCCATCGAGCGGCCAATCCCAATACGCCTCGTTGGCCGCATCCAATGCCAATTCCAAGCGTTCATGGGTGAAGCGCAGTTCCCTCTCCGCCTGATCGCGCCCACGCTGCGTGTTCAACCTGTCCAAGGCGAACGACAGGCTTTCCCCAACCTCTTCGGCCAGCGCAACCTGTTCCTGGCTGAAAAATGCAGCCTCGGATGAGTACAGGCCAAAAACATACACTGTTTTCCCGGATCGGGTCAGCGGAAGGCAGATGGATGACTGCAGTCCGTGCCGTGCCGCAGGCTCCCGCCACGGGGCCATCTGGGCATCCTCCGCAATGTTGACGCAGGCAATGGCCCGGCCATCGCGGATGCACTGGCCCGTGGGTCCCTCGCTCGTTGGACCATCCCCGGTGGTGATTTCAATCTCGTCCAGATAGCCGGCCTCGGGGCCGGCCTTCGCAATCGGGGAAACCCGCTTCGCTTCCAAATCAGCCTTCCCGACCCACGCGATCCGGAATCCACCCGATTCCACGGCGATGGCACACACCTTCCGGAAAAGCTCCTCCTCCGAGTCCGAGTGGATAATCGCGCCCGTGCACGCGCTCAGCACCATGTACAAATGGTTTAGCTGCCGGATCCGCAGGTCGGTGGCCTTCCGCTCCGAAATGTCCCGGATGATGCTGTGGCACACGACCTTCCCGTCCGCCTCGGCGAGGGCTGCGCTTACCTCGGTGGGAAACACCTTCCCGTCCTTGCGCCTGTTCAGGGTCTCGAAGAGCAAGCTCTTCTTCTCGTAAACCAGCGCAATCATCTCGTCAAAATCCGACATGTGGCTGCTGGGCTTCAGGTCCGGCACCTTTGCGGCCAGCATCTCCTCCCGTGTGTAGCCGAACATGTCGAACGCGCGGTCGTTGGCCTCGATGATCCGCCCGTCGCGGTCCATGAGCAGAATTCCGTCGTTGGCGAAACGCGCCAGGAAGTCGTACCGGCCCAACAACTCGCGACGCTTGACTTCGGCCTCGTACTTCTCCCGGTAGAGCCGTCCGACGTCGCGGCGCCAAAAGAGCAATCCAATCGACCCGACCAGCAGGACCGCTACGGACAGAAGCAGCACAAGCTCCTCCGCGTCGGTTTTTTGCGGCTCAAACGCCTCATCGTGGTCGATCTTGGCAATCACCACCCAGTCGGAGTCCGATACCGGACGCATTGCGGCCAGCACCAACTGGTTTCGGTAATCCCGCCCGTCGATCCTGCCTTGGGGGCCTTGCGTTGGCAATGTGGAAGTGCGCTCCCAGGGAATCTGCATTCCCCGCCCCAGCCGCGGGGCGTTCAGCGGTCGGACGCGACCGCCCTCGCGCCTGGCCAACAGAAGTTCCCCGGTCCGTCCGGCACCCGACCATTCCCGAAGAGCGGGATACAGAAAATGCTCCGGGTCGATGCCCAGAATCAGGACACCAAAGGGCACACCTCCGACCGACTGTAGCGCAACACTGATGCTCAGTCGGGGTCGTCCGCCCACGGCATCACGGTCGATATCACTGAACGAGAGCCGTTCCGGATGCGCAAGTGCCTCGCGCGCCATCGTGCGGTAGTAAACCTCACTGCCTTGAACTGGGCCCGATGCCACAACAATTCGGCCATCCAGTGAGGCGAGGATCACATTTTCATAGCTGTACTGGACACGCGCAGACTCCAGAACGCCGTACACAAGGTCCACTTGGTTCGCGGTGGCACGCCCCCCGATGACCGCTGGAACACTTGGCATCAACTTGGCTGCGGCAACCAGCGCATATGCGTCGCCCAACCGCTCCCGGCGCCAAGCCAAGATCTGATCGGCTTTGGCCTGCGCCACCGCCAGCAGCCGAAGGTGGACCTCATCGTCGAATGTCTGGTACTGCGTCTGGATGTAAAGATATCCGGCGATACCGGTTGCCAAGGCCAGCCCGGACATCGCAACAAGGACGCTGCGTGCGCTCGTCTTGCCGGGCTCCGGGTTTTTCATGCGGCACCTCGCCTAGGTTCCCCGCAATTGAAGGGCCGATACCTAGAATGGAGTGTACAGTGTTTGGAGGTGGAACACAATGCAGGATTTTCCGGAATGTCGCCTGAGGAAGAAGCGGTGTTCGACTTCGTGACGACGCTCATCGAACAATTCGAGGAACGGGCCTATCCGATCCCCGATGCGCCGCCGCACGAAGAGCAGCAAGCAAAACGGCTCGGGAACAAGTTCGGAGTTTCGGCTGCGGCGCTTATTTAGGCACCTTGCGTTCAGATTTCGCCCTACGGCCAATTTTGGGAGCCGTGGAAGATACGCGAAATCTCCACTGCAAGCTCCGTGAATTGGTAGACGGCTATGTACGGTAGTGGTGCGAAAACCAATTCCCGCCGACCCGGCATTCGAAGACTGTTCCGGCCTGATCTCGGGAAATGCTTCAATCTGGCACAGCCATCGTAGATTGTTCTGGCAACCCGCCGTGCAGCGTCCGGGCTATCGATTTCAATCCGTTCGCAGATCCGCTCCAAATCGTCGGCGGCTTCCGGAGACCAGCGTACCTCCATGTTATCCCCGCAGGAAGCGGGAAAGACGCACACCGACCTCTTCGTGAGTGAGGTAGTCACCCCGTCGCAGCGATTCCTCGCCCCGTTCTACCATCTCGACGAAACGGGGTTCGACCTCGAAGTGCCTCGCGACGACGTCTTGGAGGAATTCGTCGGCATTGCGGCCCAGTCTGGCCGCCGAGTCCATCAGCCGGGCCTCGATCTCGGGGGAGAAGTGTACTTCCATTGCGGCCTCCTAGTTCTATCTTAGTCCTGCGGCTAGGCGTGGATGCGGTAGACAGAAGACTGCAGCAGATGCATCAAACGTGCGTACCCTTCAACGCCGAACTAACCGCCGTATTCATCATCAACTCCGCCAATGAGTGTGTCGCCTCGTTCAGCGCATCCATGTGCTGCCGGATCACCTCGTGGTCGTCGGAATTCAGCGCCACCATCAACCGGTTCACTGCCGAACTAACGGCTGCACGGTCCGAATCGGACAACTGCTCCCAAGCCGGATTGCGCCGTGCCTTGTCCGTCGCGCTGAGAATGCCCTCCGCCTCCACACGCGCGCTGGCCACCTGGGCGGCATTGAAATCCGCTTCCGCGTGGTCTATGGACGCCTCGATCATTGCCTCCACCTGCTCGTCCGTCAAACCGTACGACGGTTTCACCTCGACCATCTGCTCCCGCCCGGTCCGCGCATCCCGCGCTGTCACCTGGAGAATCCCATTGGCGTCGATCAAAAACCGCACTTCGATCCGCGCGAAACCTGCAGGCATCGGATCGATCCCCTTCAGGTCGAAGCGGGCCAAACTGCGATTGTCCTTCGCCAATTCGCGTTCGCCCTGCACAACATGGATCAACACATTGGTCTGGCCGTCGATGCCGGTGGTGAAAGTCTCCCCGGCACTCGCCGGAATCGTCGAATTCCGGTGGATGATCTTCGAAACCACGCCGCCGTACATCTCGATCCCCAACGAAAGCGGTGTCACATCGAGCAGTAACTGGTCCTCGACCGTACCGGACAAGATCCCTGCCTGGACCGCCGCGCCCAGCGCCACCACCTCGTCGGGATTGATCTCCGTATGCGGACGCGCCCGGAACAGCACCTCCACCGCCGACCGCACCAGCGGAATGCGCGTCGACCCGCCCACCATCACCACTTCATCGATTTGCTCGGGAGTAACTCCGGCGTCCTTCATGCAGTCCCGGCACGGGCCCAGCGTGCGGTCAACGATATCGGTGATCAGGCTCTCAAACAGCTCGCGCGTAATTTCGCGCTGGTACGCCTTGCCATTCCATCCGAAACGCAAAACCTCGGTCGGCAGGAACGAGAGCGATTCCTTGGCCCGAATCACTTCGCGACGCAGGGTCTGTACAGCCTCGCCCGAATGCGAAATGTCGTCCCCCCACTCGGACCGAATGTCCTCGATCGCGATCCGCATCAACCGGTTGTCGATGTCGTCACCGCCCAAATGGGTGTCGCCATTGGTGGCGAGGACTTCGAAGATTCCCTCGTGCAACTTCAGGATGGAAATATCGAACGTTCCGCCGCCCAAGTCATAGACGGCAATAGTGCCTTCCTTGCGCTTGTCGAGTCCGTAGGCCAGCGCTGCGGCAGTCGGCTCATTGACCAACCGCAAAACATCAAGCCCCGCAAGGCGGCCGGCATCGCGGGTCGCTTGGCGCTGCGCATCGTTGAAATAGGCAGGCACCGTGATCACAGCCTTGGTGACCGGCGTCCCCAACGCCGCTTCGGCGTTCTTCTTGAGCTGGCGGAGGATGAAGGCTGAAACCTCGGAGGGGGTGAACGTCCTCTCCCCCAAAACCACACGGATGACAGATTCGCTGCCCTCGGCGATGCGGAACGGGAAAAGATTCAACTCCTCGCGAACATCTTCGATGCCCCGCCCCATCAGGCGCTTTACAGAATAGATCGAGCGCTCCGGATGGTCAATCAGCTCCTGCCGCGCGGCATTTCCGACAATCAGGCTGCCGTCGGCCGCAAGTGAGACCACGCTGGGCACCAGTTTGTCGTCATCCTCGCCCGGAATCACCTCCGGCTTGGCAAGGTTCATGTACGCGACAAGGCTGTTGGTGGTGCCGAGGTCGATACCGACCGCCGCTTCCTGCGAATCAAACTCGATCTGGAACATTGGCTTTTTCGATTAGATTGGTAACGTACTTGCGGCGGTTCAGTAGCGCCCGGATTTCGGAAAGGACGGATTTCTCGTCCGACGCGTCCCATTCCGCAAACTTGGCCTGAGTCTCGGCGTCAAGCCCGTCGCGCATGTTGAGGAAGGTGCTGCGGGAAATTTGGAGTTGCTCGCGGGCATCGTCATCACCCATACGCAACTCCTCAAGCGCCATGTTGAGCTCGAAAACTTCTTCCAAAAGCTCGGCGGGCACGTCCTTGGTGGATTGTTCTCCGATGTCGAAGCCTTCGGCCTTCAGGACATACTCCGCGCGCTTGATGGGGTCACGGAGGGTCCGGAACGCATCGTTCAAGAGGGCTGAATCGTCCAGCGCCTTGGCCTGCTCGGCGGCGGATTTGCGTGCGAAGAGATCCGGGTGCAACTTCCGGCTCAGTGCGTAGAAACGGGTTTCCAACTCCTTGGGATCCAGCGCCAGACGGCGTGGGATCCCGAGAAATTGGTAGAAGTCTGGACTGGACATACTTATTCGGCGCCAGTACTACGCGGCGAACGAGGTGCCGCACCCGCAGGCCTTCTTCGCATTCGGATTCTCGAACACAAAGCCGGACTGCATCAGCGATTCCTTGTAATCCAGCGTCAGGCCATGGAGGTACAACAGGCTCTTGGGATCGATGAACAGGCGCACACCGTCGTAATCGAAAACCTTGTCCTTGGTCCGGGGCTGGGTGTCGAACTTGAACTGGTAGCTCAGACCGGAGCAACCGCCGCCGAGGACGCCCAAGCGCAACCCACCCTCCTGAACCCCCATCTTCTGGAAGGTGGAGCGGATCTTGCCGATCGCCTTCGGCGTGACACTGATTCCCGACTCGGCCATTTTTACGCCACCAATTGGCCGACGAGTTCCGGCTGCTTCGCGGACACGGACGCCACCTGCTTGGTCCTGTAGTCGCTGATCGCAGCCTTGATGGCGTCCTCGGCGAGCACGGAGCAGTGGATCTTCACCGGCGGCAGGGCCAGTTCGTTCACAATGTCGGTGTTCTTGATGCGGAGAGCTTCATCGACGGTCTTGCCCTTCAGCCATTCGGTGGCCAAGGACGAGCTGGCGATTGCGCTGCCGCAACCGAAGGTCTTGAACTTGGCGTCCTCAATGATGCCGCTTTCGTCGTTGACCCGGATTTGGAGCTTCATGACATCGCCGCATTCAGGCGCGCCAACCATTCCTGTGCCAACGTTGGCAGCCTTCTTGTCGAGCGAACCCACGTTGCGCGGGTTGTTGTAGTGGTCGAGAACCTTGTCGGAATATGCCATCTTCGTGTCTCCTGATTCTGAAAGTAGTGACTAGTGGGCGGCCCACTGGACGGTGGAAAGGTCAATGCCTTCCTTCACCATCTCGTAGAGCGGGGAAAGTTCGCGCAGCTTGGAAACCACGTCGACCAGCTTGTCGGCAACGTAGTCGATTTCCTCTTCCGTGCTGAAACGTCCGATGCCGAACCGGATCGACGAGTGCGCCAGATCGTCACCCAGACCGAGGGCTTTGAGGACATAGCTGGGTTCCAAGGTGGCCGACGTGCAGGCCGAACCGCTCGAAACAGCCACATCGTTGATGCCCATCAGCAGCGACTCGCCTTCCACATACAGAAAGCTCATGTTGAGATTGCCGGGCAAACGGTGCTCCATGGAGCCGTTGATGAAAACTTCGTCGAGGCCGGCTTCCAACTTGGCGCGCAGTTTGTCGCGCAGAAACGCCATCCGCTTGGATTCCTCGGGCATTTCCTTACGGGCCAGTTCGCACGCCTCGCCAAGGCCGACGATGCCCGGAACATTCAATGTGCCCGAACGCATGCCGCGTTCGTGTCCGCCGCCGTCCATCTGGGCAGTGATCTGGACACGCGGACCCTTGCGGCGGACATACAACGCCCCGACGCCCTTCGGACCGTATAGCTTGTGGCCGGTGATCGACATGATGTCGATGTTGTCCTTGTTGACGTCGACCGGGATCTTGCCCGCGGCTTGGACCGCGTCGGTGTGGAACAGGACGCCGCGCTCGCGGCAGATCTTGCCGATTTCGGCGATCGGCTGGATCACGCCAATTTCGTTGTTGGCGTACATGATCGTCACGAGGATCGTCTTGTCCGTGATCGACTCGCGGAGCATGTCCAAGTCGATCAGTCCGTCGGCCTTCAGGGGAAGGTAGGTGACCCGGCAACCGCCCTTTTCGAGCTTCTTGCAGGTATCGAGCACGGCCTTGTGCTCGGTGGCGGCCGTAATGATGTGGTTGCCCTTTTCGGCGTACATCTCGGCAACGCCTTTGATGGCGAGATTGTTGGATTCCGTCGCCCCGCTGGTGAAGATGATCTCCTTCGGCGTCGCCCCGATCAAGTCGGCAATCTGCTTGCGCGCCTTGTCGACGGCGACCTCGGCAGCCCACCCGAACTCATGGTTCCGGCTGGCAGCGTTGCCGTACAATTCGGTGAAGTAGGGCAGCATCGCGTCGAGGACGCGGGGGTCCATGCGAGTCGTCGCGTGGTTGTCGAGATAAATGGGCAGCTTCATGGTTGTCAAATTCCCTGAATAATCGTTCAAACAGCTTGATGCGCCGAAGTTGGCGCGGGATGCAAATGCACGGGGTTCAACGGTAGCGGCAAGGGCGTCAGCCGGACCGCCGCAGGCTCCGCCAAATCATTGATGGTAAAGCGGTTGAGAACATCGAGGATTGCCTCGTGGACACGCCGCAGCGGCTCGCGCACCGTGCAATTGTCGGACTGGTCGCAGGTGCCGTGCTCGGTGAAACAGTTGGTCAAAATGACCGGCCCGTCGATAGCCCGGACCACTTCCAGCGCCGAAATTCTGCGAGGATCGCGAGCGAGCCTGTAACCCCCGTTGGTCCCCGAAACCGATTTCAGGATGTTGGCCCTTGTCAGTTGCTGCAGGACTTTGGCCAACAGGGTAACCGGCAGGCTGTAAAGTTCCGCAATGTCCTTGGCGCTGGCCGTGGCTTCCAAGGCAGGGCTTGGCAGCGACGCCAGATGCCGCAAAGCGATGAGTCCGTAGTCAGCCTTTTTGGTGAGCTTGAGCACTTTTGATTCAGGACTCTTTTAGTCCTGTATCGAGAATAGCGCGGTCCGGGGGTGGAGTCAAGGTCTAGAGGAAGGTCTTGAATTCCATCACGTCGCCGTCCTGCACAACGTATTCCTTGCCTTCCGTCCTAAGCTTGCCCAATTCGCGTGCGCGGGCAAAGCTCCCATAGGCGACCAGATCGTCGTAGGCCACGGTTTCCGCCGAGATGAAGCTCTTTTCGAAGTCAGAGTGGATCACGCCAGCAGCCACCGGCGCCTTGTCGCCCGCACGGATGGTCCAAGCCCTCGTTTCCTTTTCACCAGTGGTCAGGTAGGTCCGCAGACCCAAGAGGTAGTAGGCTTCCCGGATCAGCGTCCCTGCCCCGCCCTGCTCCACGCCTAGGCCAGCCAAGTACTCGGCGCGCTCCTCGGGAGACAGCGTCACCAATTCCGCTTCGATCTCGGCGGAAACCACAACCGCCCCCGTCCCATGGTGGTGCGACACATAATCCCGCACCTTCGCCACCCATGGATTGTTCTCCGGATGCGCCAAATCCTCCTCGCCCACGTTACAGGCAAACAGGGTCGGCTTTCCAGTCAGCAGGAAGAACCCCTTCATGATCGAGGCCTCCTCTGTCGAGGCTTCCATGCTGAACGCAAACTGTCCGGAGTCCAGATGCGGCTCCAACCGGTCGATCAGCGCAATTTCAGCGATCGCCTTCTTGTCCCCGCCCTTGGCCGCCTTCGCCTGCTTCGCCCGTCGCTTCTGGATTGCGTCGATATCGGCGAGGATCAGCTCGGTGTTGATGACGTCGATGTCCCGGATCGGATCGACGGTGTCCATTACGTGCTCGATATTCGTGTTCTCGAAACAGCGTACGACCTGGACAATGGCGTCCACCTCGCGGATGTGCCCAAGGAATTGGTTCCCCAGACCCTCCCCCGCACTGGCACCCTTGACCAAGCCCGCGATATCGACGAATTCGAAGATCGCCGGAATCAGCTTCTGGGAGCCGCTGATCTTCGACAACACTTCCAGCCGCTCGTCGGGCACCGTAACGATCCCCTGGTTGGGTTCGATGGTGCAAAATCGGTAGTTGGCGGCCATCGCTTTCCTCGACTGCGTCAAGGCGTTGAACAAAGTACTCTTCCCCACGTTCGGGAGCCCGACAATTCCTGCACTGAGCATAAACAACTAGTTTATCGGTCGCGGTTCATTGTCCGGCCCGCCTCAGCGCGGTACCGGGCGGGTCGCCCCCGGAGGGATGTAGTAGTCCAGATACCGCATCCCGGCGTAGTTCATCGCCGTGCCCAGTCCAACCATCACCGGCAGCGTGAACCGGTAACCGCAGGCAAGGAAGGTAATGCATGTCATGTAACCCACCATCGAAGCCTGATACGCGACACAGGTTCGAATCATCTGCTCATGACCAGCTCGCAGGGCGCGCCGGTATAGGCGGTTCACCGCTGCGAAGGCCATGAACATGGCGCTAGCAAAAAAAACCAGCGCAAAAATGCCGCACTCCGAAGAAATCTGCGTCCAAGTGTTATGGGTCTCATGCCAGTTCCCATGTTCGCCCTTGGCTTGGGCCATGAGGCCCTCGTAATTGGAAAAATTTCCAGGACCGATGCCGAAAAGGGGATTTTCGAGCGTAAACTTTATGCTCTGTTCCACTAGGTACTGGCGCGAAGCCGAAGATTCTTCCGCCTCCTCTGAGGCCGTACCTTTCACAACGGGACCGCCGAACAAAGTACCCAGTCTCACCAAGTTATCCGTCGGGAGAACAGCCAACATCACCGCCGCGATTACCGGAATTCCAACCAAAACGCCGACTTTATGCGCCGCGCTCCCCCGCATTGCCAAAAAAATCACTACCAGACCCATCGCGACCAATGCACCCCTGGAGGAAGTGAGCAAGTTGCACCAAACACCATAGGCGATCAGGCCCAATAGGGGGTATCGAATCATGAAGTGTCGCCCGGGCTCCATCGCATACCAGCCGATGAACGGCATGACTAGCATCAAGTGGCCTGCAAGGTCGTTGGAATTTCCGATTGTCGAATCCACAATGTCCCCGCCATCCAATGAGAGACGCCCTTCGTTGTCGGGCTTCGCATACCGAAAGACCATGAATATCACCAGGACCCCAGACCAAGCAAGCCATTTGAAGAGCTTCTGGACGTCGGACCAACCAAGCACCAAACCCGCTACGATATACAAGCAGATCAAGTCCGTCCGCACATAACCGGTGGCCCTGTTGAATGACAACCCAACCCAACTGCTGAAGGGTACATCGATGCACATGACCAAGTAGAACAGGGACCAAAGAATCACTTCCGTGCGCTCGAACGCCCGGCCGAACCCGCCGGTCATAATGCAGCCAATGATCGCGGGCGGTGCCACCAGGTCGAGAAGATATAGGTTGACACCAGTGATTGTGGCAGTCAGTTCAGGCAAGACTGACATGCGGGTAAACAACATCGCAATCGCGCATTTGAACGCCAGCACACGGGTCGGATCCAACTCTCCCTTAGTCGGCACGTAGCCGGGAACGTCCTCGGTCGGAACCGGCTTCGGTGCGTTGGGCTGGAAAATCGGATTCAGCTTGGCAGGCTGTGTAGCGACCGGAGCCCGCATCGGCTGGGCGCTTAACATTCTTCCCATTCAACACCATAATAGCGCTTGAACGCTCTAGAAGTGTTTTTCCGCCACCAATCCCGGTTCCATGACCCGCATCCTCAGAAACTGGGCCAGGATGTGCATCACCGACTGGTGCAAATCTTCCGCCACGCCATAATTCTCGGCGGGCACGTGGATGTTGATGTCGGCAAGCCCTGCCGACCTGCCGCCCGAAAACCCCGTCAATGCAATGCTCGCGACGCCGTTCCCCCGTGCCCACTCGATCGCCCTCACCACGTTCTCCGAGTTGCCTGACGAACTGATCGTCATCAGCGCATCACCCGGCCTGGCCGCCGTGCGCAGCTGGTATCGGAAAATCTCCGCAAATTCAATATCGTTCCCGATCGCCGTAATCAGCTCCACGTGCGAACTGAGGCTGACCACGCGTGGACGCAAAGGCGTATCCGTCTGGATTCCCTTCGCAAAGTCGCACAGCAGGTGGTTCGAGATCGCCGCCGACCCCCCGTTGCCACACACGTACAATGTGCCGTCAGCCTGGAACAATTCCGACAGCGCATCCGCCGCCCTGGCAATCTGCCCAACATCGATCCCGCGCGCCGCTGCTGCGAGAGACTCAAAGTACGCCGACGCATACTCGGCACCATTGGCATAGGAAATGGACGGGAACCGCACTATTCCGCTTCTTCCCCGTGCGCTTTCTGCCAGACAGCCCTGCCAATAAAGAAGGGGCCCATCTTCTCCATCAGGCTGGAGGTTTGCCGTGTCTTCCGCATCGCCTGAACGCAGGCCGACAGGGGAAACAACTCCTTGCCGATGAGTCCGATCACAAAGTCGTTGTCATCCCGGTCGATGCCGAACGAGGCCAGCCGGACGTCCTTGGCAAATCCGGCCGTGCCGAAACTATGCCCAATGGTTCCATGCTCCCGCAGGATCGCAGTCTGTTCCTCGGCAGGCAGCGCATTGAACGCGCCCTTGCGCCGAAGCGGATACCAGACTGCCCAGGGCCATTCGGGGTCGGTCACGGCGTTCCGCGAGCGGTCCATCAGCCAATCCTCAAGATTCGGCTCGTGCCCCAAGGCGTAGGTCCGCCCCATCATCGTGTAGTCGGGCTTGAAATCGAGTTCGAAGAACGGATCGTCGTTCACAATCGTCCGGACCCGGTCGATGAAGAAACTTGGATCATCCGACCAGGTCAGCAAAGCCACGCCCCGAGGGTCGTTGGCGTCCTCATAGAGCACGCCCTCGATTCCAGACGCCTCCAAGGCATCCACCAATGGCCCGCAATCACTCACGCCATGGAAGGCGATCAGCTGCATGAACAGGCGCCGGTCGGACGTCTGTTGGACGCCGCCGCGGACGCCACCTTTTTCCCTTAGATCGAGTTGCTCCACCATCTCAGGATAGCCGACGTGCTGCGTACTGCCGGCCGTTCGGAAAAGGAGTTGCGGTAGGATAAACGGCGCAATGGCCGTTTTGGCATCCCAAACGTCGCGATTGTATCCGGCGGGGTCCCGGACGAATGGCCGTCAACCCGGACAAGTTTCAACCGGGTATTGAGTTTGGCAAGATTTGTGGAAACGATGGCGAATTGGGACTTTCAGGAACACGGCGCGCCGCCGTTGAAGAGCGTCACGCAGGAGTACAATCCGCCGCCGACATTTCCAGGGTGTTTGGAATGCGAGGCGCACGCCTGCGTCATACAGTTCGGCGGGCAGGAGATGCTCGCCATGATAAGTGGAAGTCTCTCAGAGCTGGAATCTATTGGCCGACCATCTGGATGCCGGCCCCGGGTCGCACCCCTGCGACCCAGGATTGGGCAATCGGAATGCTCAGGAGGGCGTTGACAACCCCGCCATTACTTCCTTGAACACGTGCTTGGCGCCTTCGACGCCGTCCCACGGACCCGACTCGTATTCCAATGCGAAGGTGCCCCGGAAGCCGGCCGCCAACATGATCCTTGTGGACCGCTGGATGTCGTTGTTCTCGCCCCAGCGGTCCCAGTATTTTGCGTGCACGTTCGTGTGCGCATACGGAGCGAGGTCCCGCAGCGCGTTGTACAGCAGATATTCGTGCTCCCAGTTGCAAAAATCGGGCGAAGCCTCGCAATTGGGGTGGTTCACCTCGTCGATGATGATGCGGATGTTAATCGGGTTCGCCGTCAGTCCCCAGTGGTTCTCCAAGGTGACCCGGACGCCGCGCTTGCCCCCGTAGTCCGCCATCTCCTTGAAACTTTCAATGCACTGGCTGAGATACTTGGTCAGCGACTCGTTCTTCGGATAGCCGGTCGTGGGATCGGGCCCCGCAGCCGGAGCAACACGCGGACCACCGCTGTTCACCCGCATCGACTTGGTGCCCAGAATCTGCGCCGCGTCGATCCAGTTCTTCGCCACCTGGATTCCCGCCTTGCGCTGCTGGTTGTCCAGTTCGCAGATGTCCAGCGGCGCGTTGTTGGAAATGTGCTGGCAGGTTGTGCCCGTGGAGGCCATCTTAGCAGCCATCTTGTCCAGCCATTTGCGGCCGGACGCACTATTGGGTTGGAACTCGCGCGTGGTGCGGGAGGCACCGTCGAACATCCCCGTTTGATCGGCAAACATGGACTCATCGGCCATGTCACCGAAAAGGCCTGAGAAGATGTCCATCCTTGTCACGCCAGGGAAATGCTCCTTCGTGAAAGTGGGGAAATCCAGCATCGTGATTTCGCCATACTTCTTCTTCATCTGGGCCGAGAGCGAGTTCTCGCGGACCATGACCTGGCCGACGGGCGCGCCGGGGCGGGTTCGAACGTAGGGCCAACCCTTGAAAATGTGGCGGATGGGCCACGAATTGGAGGCGATGCGGTCGAGCTTGTCCTGCTCGGTCAACGGACGCGCGGCGGCAGTCGATTCGGAGGCAAGAGCCAGCCCTGTGGCGGTAGCAGTTTGGAGAAAGCCGCGACGGGCGATTCCAGAGGTGGGGGGATGCGATTTTTGTACCGGCATTCCAGTACTTTACCGCAAGCGGCGAGAGGGAACTACAAAGGGAGGGGAGCGGAGGGGAACGAAACAACAGGGAGCATCGGTACAGAAGTCGGGCCAGCCCGCAGTTTCCCGCAGGCCGGCCCGGGAAAACTACATCTTCTTGTCGGTGCTGTCGGTCTTCTTCTTCTTGCCCTTCTTCTTTTCCGTCTTCTTGTCGTCCATCTTGTCCTGGGCGAACGAAACGGTGCCGAGCACGAGGCCGAGGCCGATGGTCATTGCGATGAGCTTTTTCATGTTGGTGATCTCCTGTAGAAATTTTGTGATGCCGACGTATACCGTCACTCAGAATGATCCCACTCCCACATGAACCAATTCTTAACTCACGATTAAATTAGCTTCATATTTCAGTCACAAGGAATTTGCTGAATGGAATCAACAAGATCCATTCCCAGCTTCCAGCCCGGATGCTACTGTGGGGCCATGAAAAAGCCTGACCTCATCCATGAGGAAGCCAAACGCTCCGGAATCGAGCCCGAAACTGCCGCCGATCAAGTCGACAAGGCGGTCAACCGAATCCTACGGGCACTCCGCGGCGGACAGTCCGCGCACCTGCCCGGTCTCGGCACCATAACCCCCGGCCGCCAGTGGGTCTTTCGGCAGGAGAGCCATGAGCGCTAGGGAAATGAACCCGGGCGAAATGAGCGCCGAGGAATTGGCGGTCCTGATTTGTCGGTCCCTCGAACGATCAGCTGCCGTCGAGGTCGAGGGCCTCGGTGTCTTCGCCCGCGACCCCGAAGGCCGCATATCCTTCCGTGGAGCCCGCAATGCAAGGATCTTCATCGCCTATGCAGTCGAGGACTTCGCAGCGGCCGAGAAGCTCTACCAGCAACTGGAAGCCGCCGGCCACTCGCCATGGCTCGACCGGCGGAAGCTCCTGCCCGGCCAGAACTGGCCACGCCGCATCCAAGAGGCGATCGAGACCGCCGATTTCGTGGTGCCATGTTTTTCCACGCGCTCCGTAAACAAGCGGGGCGGATTCCAAGCCGAAATCCGCTACGCCCTCGACTGCGCCAGCCGAGTCCCCCTCGACGATGTGTTCCTCGTCCCCGTGCGTTTGGACAACTGCCGGGTTCCGGCCCGCATCACCCGCGAAACCCAATACGTCGATCTGTTCCCCGACTGGGACTCGGGCGTCGAGCGTGTCCGGCAGATCATCTCCAAGCAGCGGGACCGCCCCTTGGCCTAGTACTACTAAACGGCCTGCCAAGCGCTGTTTGTTATCATTTCCGTGTGGCAAGCGGCGTAATCCACGGTTGATCCGCATGAGAATCCTGTACATCCACGCAACTTTCACGCCTCCGCCGGTGGATATTCAGGCCGACAGGTTCTTCCTGCTTTCAAGGCGCCTCGAAGGGGAGATCCTCCAGCCGCTATGGTTCGATTCGCCAGCCAAGGTCGAATCTAGATTCGGCCCTGGGTCCTATCCGACCCGCCTGTGCGGCAAATTCCGGTACCACTGGTTTCTGGGATGGAAGTACACAGGACTTCGGCGCAAAGTCGAACTACTGCGGTTTTATTTCTCCAAGGCACTGGAGTTGCACCGGGAGCGCCCAATCGACTGCATCGTTGTTTACTCCCACCAACTCTCGGGAGTGGCCGCTTCACTGGTGAAACTCCTCACTGGCAGCAAGCTGGTCGTTGAGATTGCGACGAGCCCCGAATTGGTCCACCTCACGGATCGGCCGTCGCCGGTTTTCTTCGACCGCGTGAAGCATCTCTATTCAGACATTTGCCTGCACATTTCATCGCGCTCGTCGGACCGGCTTCACCTTCTGTCCCCGGGCCAAATGGCCGCATATCCATCCCTCATGAGCGTGCCCGCATCGGTTTTTCACGAATTTGTGCCCGTGTCCGCGATTCAACCGAACAGCGCGAGCGAACAAAGGCCGTATATTCTCCTCGTTGGTGCCCCGTGGTACCTCAAAGGGGCGGATCTGCTGGTGGAGGCATTTCAGCGCCTTGAGGCCGATTTCCCGGGCGTGGATCTGAAGATGCTCGGACACTATCCCGAACTTGCCCGGAATCCCGCCGCTGCGGGATATGATCGTATCCAAGTGATCAAAGCGGTTCCCTACCCCGAGGCCCTCGCCTTGATCAGTGCTGCCGCAGTCTTGGTTCTGCCCAGCCGTTGCGAAGGAATGGGCCGCGTGCTGATTGAAGCAATGGCCGCCGGCATTCCTGTCATCGGGTCGGATGTCGGGGGAATTCCACATATGATCCGCGACGGGCAAAACGGATTCCTCTTCCCCCGTGGGAACGCCCGCGAATTGGAGGACCGTCTTCGGCGTGTCCTGAGTGACCCGGAATTGGCTGCCAAACTAGGCGCTGAGGGTCTTCGCCTTGCCCACTCCGAGTTCGACGATGACGCTTGGGTGGACAGCTTTGCGGACATGGTCGAGGCCGCCGTCCACGGGGACTCCTTGGGCACAGCACGCTGAACAACCCTGACTGCGACTTGAACCGGCGTTGCCGCTGCCTAATCAGGTGCCCCGGAGACGCGCCAACGCGCCCGTTGTAAGATCGATAGTACAGGTATTCCCACAACCCTGCGCGATGAGCAGACCGCTAATACTCCTGCTGGCATACCACTTTCCGCCGTCCAGGGCGGTTGGCGGAGCGCGCCCCCACCGTTTCTACAAATACATGAAGCGGATGGGCTACGATTGCCACGTGCTCACTGCGGTCGGCCCCGGCGACATGCCACGGGAAGCCGACGTGCAGTATGTTTCCGATCCCCTCCACACCAACCCCAAACAGGGAGTGGCGTGGCAGGCCGAGAGGATAGGATGGAAGTTTCTATTCCGCGGCGACTTGGCGCTAGGCTGGTCGGATGCTGCCTACAGGATCGGGCTGGAATTCATCCAGAGCAACCCGGGCCGTTCCATTACAATTCTGTCCACGGCCCCGCCTCTGGGCACTCATTTAACCGCATGGCGGCTTGCGTCCAAAACGCGCCTCCCTTGGATCGCGGATTTCCGCGATCCCATCGTCGGCCCTGCTGGCGAGGATGCGGTGTTTCCAGGAGTAGCTCCTAGACTCGAGCGTACAATTCTTCGAGCTGCGGACCTGGTGCTTGCAAACACCGATTCCATGCGCAACGCATGGGTCGAAAACTACGGCGACCCCAAGAACCGCATCCACGTCCTGTGGAACGGCTTCGATAGTGAAGACGGGGTTTCGGTCAAGGAACTCCCCCCCCGCGACCAGAAGATCATCAGCCATGTGGGCGAGCTATACGGAGGTCGCGACGCACGGCCTATCCTCCTCGCGTTTGATCGACTCCTAAGGAAGGGTAGGATTCAAGCGTCCAACTACCGTATTCGCCAAATTGGCGCAGCGCAACCGACGGAAGTGCCCCCCCCCGACTTCATTGCACGCGCCACCTCCGAAGGTTGGCTGGAAATGAAGCCACCTGTTCCGCACGCCGAAGCAAAGCGCTTGGCATGTGAATCCGACGGCCTCCTCCTCGTCCAGCCCCACACCGGGGTCCAAGTACCAGGCAAGCTTTTCGAATATGTGCGGATGGGCCGAAGCATTTTGGCTTTCCTCGTCAAAGGCTCCCCAGTCGAGCGCATCCTGGAACGGTCCGG
>CAIYDY010000365.1 GCA_903925015.1 uncultured Acidobacteriia bacterium | reverse complement strand
TGGGTCAAGTTTTCCATCGCGCGGTGATTGTAGCTGGCGCGGGGGTGGAAAACGAACCGTCGGAGGCTGATACTACGGTTGTAAAATATAGAGTTTTGCTATTTTTTTGTTGGGGTTGGGGGGAAATGCGGAAATGTGAAAATTTCTGTGACCGGCGAAGCGGGGCGCAGTTGTGCGTGTCAAGCAAGAGCGATTTGGGCTGGTCGTCCTTGTGGGCGGGTGGGGTGCAGGGGAAGGGCCGGCGGCCTGGGCGCGCTAACGTATACCTCAGTCATGTCCTCCCGATTCACACGACGTTCCGCCCTCCTGATTCCCACTCTGGCTTTGGGCCGGGCACCGGACCTGACACAAACCGATCTTTTTACACAGGGCGAAGGCGGGGTCAACACCTATCGCATTCCGGCGCTTCTGGAAACCGCGCGCGGGACACTGCTGGCTGTTGCCGACGCCCGGCATGACGGTCCGCGGGACCTTCCAGCGCGGATCTCGCTGGTTGTCCGACGCAGCCTTTTGCCGAACCGCGGACGACGTGGCCGCGAACCGGTTCCTCCCTCACTTGGAACCGTGCCTCGCGCGGCCCGTCCGCTCGACAGGGGCCGGACCTGGTCGCCCATCCAGACCCTGCGCGCCGTCCGCGAGGGGGGTGTGGGCGATGCGTCTTTGCTGCTGGACCGCAAGACCGGGCGGATCTGGTGTTTTCATGCATTCGGGCCTCCGGGCGTTGGTTTCGCCACGCCAGCCCCGAATACGCTGCAGGTTCATGCGATCCACAGCGATGACGATGGTGTTACCTGGTCCGCTCCCAGCGATCTGACACCCCAGCTGAAGAACCCGGCCTGGCAATCCATCTTCGCCACTTCCGGGACCCACTTCCAGACCGCAAAGGGCCGATATCTGCTGCCCCTGGTGGTGCGGGACGAACACGGGAAGATTGCGTCCCGGAACGCTTACAGCGACGATGGAGGCCAGTCCTGGCTCGTCTCGCCCGCCATTGCGCCGGATACGGACGAGAGCAAAGTCATCGAACTGTCCGGCGGGGGCTTGTTGCAGAACATGCGCAATGGCAGGCGGCGGACTATTGCCAGATCGGCTGACGGCGTTCATTTTGAAGCCGCTGCGCATGACGAGGCTCTGATCGATCCGGGATGCAACGCGGGATTTGCGAGGTACCGGCACGGGGGACGGGACCTGTTGCTGTTTACCAACGCCGCTTCGGAGAAGCGCGAGAATATCTCGATTCGGTACAGCCGGGACGAAGGCAGGACATGGAGCCAGCCCCGGACGCTGCACTCCGGCCCGGGAGCCTACTCTGCGGTGATCCCGCTCCGGGACGGGAGTATCGCCGTGCTCTACGAGCGGGGTGACAAATCGTCCGTGGAGCGCATCACCTGCGCTCGGTTCCGCCTAGATTGGCTGCTCAGCCAATAGTCCAGCCTCTGTGGCTTGCTGATTTTGCAGCGTGGCGGTGCCGCCATTCTGATCCAACCGGTCGATCCGTTAGCAGCCCGTGGCAAAAGTCGCCAGAACATGTGACCCAGAGAATGTTTCAAACGTCATAGAGACATGGCGTTGGGCACGCGGAAGAATCGGGAAAGGCAGGAGCCGCTTTGGTACGCGGCGGAGTTGCCGAAGGCACCTGGGC
>CAIYDY010000364.1 GCA_903925015.1 uncultured Acidobacteriia bacterium | reverse complement strand
GCCGTATGTCATTGAGCGGGTGCGGGCCGGGGTGCTGGAGCAACATGTGGTCGACATGATGGTGGCGACCGGGGTCGGCGCCCGTCTGCAGCGACAGGGACTGCGGCACGGCGGTGTCTACCTTGCATTCGACGGGAAACGCCACCACATTGATTTCGAGGAGCTGACGGGCAAGTCCATCTGGATTTATGGCCAGAACGAGGTGGTGCGCGATCTGATCGACGCCCGACGGGCGACCGGCCGTCCGCTGCATTTTGAGGTGGACCAAGTGCGGGTGGCCGGTTTTGACGGGGAGTCGCCCACGGTGCGCTATCTGGATGGAGATGTGGAGCACACGCTCTACTGCGACTACATCGCCGGTTGCGACGGTTTCCACGGGGTTTCGCGCCCCGCGTTTCCGAAGGGCCTGCTTTCGACCTACGAGCGTATTTATCCCTTCGGCTGGCTGGGGATTCTGGCGCATGCCGAGCCGACCTCGGAGGAGTTGGTGTATTCGCTGCACGAGCGGGGCTTTGCGCTTTTCAGCATGCGCTCGCCCAGGGTGACAAGGCTCTACCTGCAGTGCGATCCCGATGAGGATATTTCGGTCTGGTCCGACGACCGGATCTGGTCCGAACTGGGTACGAGGCTCGGCACCGACGACGGCTGGCGTCCGAAGGAAGGGCCGATTTTCCAGAAGGGGATTACGCCCATGCGCAGTTTCGTGGTGGAGCCGATGCAGTGCGGACGCCTGTTTTTGGCCGGTGATTCGGCGCACACGGTCCCTCCGACCGGGGCCAAGGGGCTGAACCTGGCTGCGGCGGACGTCCGGGTGTTGGCGGACGCGTTCTGGCGGCAGTATTCGGGCCGTGGCGGTGCGGCGCTGGAGGCGTATTCGGAGACCTGTTTGAAGCGGGTCTGGAAGGCGCAGCGTTTTTCGTGGTGGATGACCTCCATGCTGCACTTGGGACCGCAGGACGCACCGTTCGCCCGGTTTGACTACCGGCGTCAGGTGGCGGAGTTGGATTATCTGACGGGTTCGCGGGCCGGGATGACGTCTTTGTCGGAGAATTATGTGGGTTTGCCGATGGACGTTCCGCTGCCGGGCCTGGTACGGGCGTAACTGGGGAATTGCCTGCGGACGGATTGCGGTTATTGCGGGGTGGGGCATGGGTTTTTGGGTTCCGGGCCACTGGTTTCGGGGGGTGTGCCGGTCGGTTTTGCCGGGGCTGGTGGGGCCGGGTGGCGTTTTTCCCACCTGCGGAGGCGGCGGGCTCCGCGTCCGGTAGGGCCGGGCTTGGGTTCGTTCCTGCAGTTTTTGATTTCGGGTTCCGGGGTTGAGGCTGCGTCGGTGGTGGGAAGTGGGTCTGCCGGAGTTGTGGCTGCCTCCAGAGCGGCGGCTTCCTGCTGGCGGAATTTGCGGTAGGCCATCAGGGTACGGCCGGCGCGTTCGAAGGCGCGGATATAGCGGGATTCGTAGCGGTGGATGAGTTCGAAGGTGCCGTCCTTTTGGGAGAGGGTGGAGAAGGCGTGGGAGGTCTGGGCGAGGTCGGCGGTGTTGGTGCAGCCGTAGGTGGTGAGCTGGATGTCGAGGGTGACGGATTCCATGGTGAGCATGCGCATGCGGCGCCACATGCAGGTGGCCATGGTGTCGACCAGGCAGCGCTCGTATTCGTCGGTTGGCTGCCAGGTTTCGTAGAGGTCGGTGGAGACCTGGACGTATTCCTGGGGGGACTCGCCCTTGATGGTGGCGAGTTGGGAGAAGAAGCGGTGGCGCTCGGCGTTGCGGGCGGAGATTGATTTTCCCTCGGGCGTGACGGGGCCTTTGGATTTGGCTCCGTTGGCTCGGGAGGCGGCTATTTGAGCGTCGGTGCGGGGCTTGGGTGTCGAGGTTCGGTGGGTATGGGTCAAGTTTTCCATCGCGCGCTGATTGTAGTGCGGTCGGGGGTGGAAAACGAACTATGGAGGCTGGAGCTACGACTGTAGAAAACGTGGTTTGGACCTTGTTTTGTTAGGGTTGGAAGGGAGAAAAATATATTCGGCGGGTCTGTGATGGCTGGTTCGACGCAGAGCAGGCGGGTACCGAAGAGCCCGGCGGGGTTTGGGGATGGGGGGAGGGGCTGCTTCAGGTTGGGGGGCGGAATAATGGGCGGAACCCTTCCTGCTCGAAATGGTGGTCGATGGACTGCATGGAGATACAGTCCGCCAAGCTGTAGGCCTTGTCCGGGCGTGCAGCGTAAAGGCGAAATCCCGCGAGGAATGAGTCATGGGTTTGAGGCAGCACCCAAACAGCTGGGTCCGCCATGACGGCAGCAGTGATCAAAACCGCCCTTTTCCGCAACACCGGGCCGCGACCTGCGAAATAGGTGAGGAACTCGGCGAGTACCTCCTCAGTGTCACAATGTTTGGCCTAGAGGCCGAAGCGTCAAACGCCGTGGTCGCCGCGTGGGCGGAGTCGCCGGGATTTGCCAACGATATCCAGTAGAAGGTATCCGCAAACACATCTTCGCGGAAGGCGTGGATCACCTGTCGGTTCCAGGGCTGTCATCGGCACCCGCTCCGGTCTCGTACTTCCGTGGCCACCCATAGATGTAATGGTCGTGCTCACTGGCACCATCCAAGGGCAGATTGGCAAGTTCCGCGGCTGGCACGTCGGCCATGATCTCGGCAATGACCGCTGAAATGGGCTTGCGGGGAGCGGTTGCGATGGGTTGGGTGCGGGCCGGCGCGCTATCCTGGGCAAGGCGACCCAGGTATTGGGGCAGCGAGAGGCCACGGGCCGCTGCCACTGCCGCGAGGGCGTCGCCCTGGTTGTCCGGGAGTTCCACCAACACCGTCATCCTAATGGATAGGATATCCCAGGCTTGCTAGGACGGTCGAATGGCGTGGCGCAATCTTGTTTCTGTCGAACAGGGCATTGAATTGGCCCGGTCCTTACAGGCTGGAGCGACGGGCGGGTGTTGCTTTTAGGGGCTGGG
>CAIYDY010000363.1 GCA_903925015.1 uncultured Acidobacteriia bacterium | reverse complement strand
TCCTTGAAATTGAGAACTTCGCTGCCCAATTCCGTCAGGAACCGGGCCACAAGGAGGATCACTACAATCTTAGCGAACTCCGAAACTTGGAAGCGGAAGCCGCCCGGAAACTGAATCCAGCGGGTACCACCCATCGCTTTCTTGCCGAAGAGCAAAACGAACAACAACAGTCCGAGCGATGCCAGGTACGCCGGGTAAATTTGTTGGACCAGCGAGTGGTAGTCCATCCTCGACGTCACCCACATTAGAAAAATGCCGAATACGATATACAGGACCTGCTTCCACCAAGCACCCTGCCAGACCGTGTCGTGCGTCGCGCTGAAGATCTGGACAACGCCCAATCCACAAATCACCAGCACGATGGCCAGCATCGCCCAGTCGAAGTCTTTGCTATTCGCTGCCGGAAACAACTATTGGCCCCCTTCGCGCTGGACAGGGGTGACGTGCACAGGCGTCAACGCCGCACCAACCGCCGCCGCCGGATTGTGCCTCTGGAGTTCAGCCTCGGCCAGCCGCACCTTCTTGTCGAAGTAGGCCTTCATGACGTCCCGTGCAATCGGAGCTGCGTACTGGCCATGGAGGCCGGCGTTCTCCCACAAGGTTGCGATCACGATCTCCGGCTTGTAGCAGGGGGCAAACTCCACAAACCACGCGTTGTCCTTGAAGTCCTTATGGAGCTTTTCGTACTCGGCGGAAGCCCGCTGTGCCGAACCAGTCTTCCCGCAAACATCGATTCCCGGCAACCGTGCGCGTCCACCCGTGCCGCCCTCATTGACGACGCCGTACATCCCATCGATCACTTTCTTCACGTTCGATGGTGTGAGCGTCCATTCCTTGGGCTTGGTCTTGCCGGTGTCGGCCTCGACCAGGTGCGGCCTGTGCCAAACGCCACCCATTGCCAGCCCGCCGATGGCCCGGGCCAGCTGCAGCGGAGTCACCGTGAGCGCACCCTGCCCGATCGAGACGGAAATCGTTTCGCCCGCGTACCATTTCTGCCGGTAGTTCCTAAGTTTCCATTCCGGTGAGGGCACGATCCCCACTGCCTCGTTCGGCAGGTCGATCCCGGATTTCTCGCCCATCCCAGCCTGTTTGGCATAGAACGCCAGAGTGTCGATGCCGGTACGGTTCCCAACGTTGTAAAAATACACATCGCAGGATTGCGCCAAGCCCTTGTGGAGCGAGGTTGAGCCGTGGACCGACCAGCATCCATGCCTGTGGCCGTAGAAATCCGCAGCCCCGCCACAGTTGAAGGCTGTATTCTCATCGATGTTGCCAGTTTCCAAGCCCGCCAGCGCGACGAACGGCTTGAATGTGGACCCTGGTGCCAGCTGCGCCTGAATGGCCCGGTTCAGCAACGGATTCGCCGGGTCTGAGGTGATCTCCTTCCAATCCTTCGTACGGATTCGCACAGCGAATTTGTTGGGGTCGAAGCTCGGTCGGGAAGCCATCGCAAGCACTTCGCCATTGTTCGGATTCAGGGCGACAACCGCGCCACGCTTGTCCCCAAGGGCGAGCTCCGCGACCACCTGAAGGTCGAGATCGATCGTCAGCTGAAGGTTCTTGCCCGGTATCGCCTCTTTAATGCCGAGAACTTGGTGCTCGCGTCCGAGGTTGTCCACCACCGACTGCCGCTCGCCATCGACCCCCATCAGCGAATCGTTGTATTCCTTTTCGATTCCCGTCTTCCCGATGATTTGGCCCTGGTTGAATTTGGCGTAGTCGGGATTGTCGAGTTCGGACTCGCTGATTTCGCCCGTGTAACCGATCAAGTGGGCCAGCACGCCGTCTTCCGGGTAAAGCCGCCGCTGGGATTGGATGAGCTCCATTTCGGGAAAGGTTTCCGGGTCGCGGTGCGAATCCACGAACGCCAGATCCGCAGGCGTCAGATCCTCTTTGATAGTGATGGGCTCGTACTTCGGCCGCTTGCGGAAGCGCGCAACCCGCTTCACCAGTTCGTCGTAATCCAGATGGAGCCCTTCGGCGATCGCGCGCAGATGCTCGTCCCGCAGGTTTTCGCGCGACAAAATCAAACGCCAGGTGGAATGGTTGTCCACAATCACACGGCCATCCCGGTCCAAGATCTTGCCCCTTGGCCCGACGATCGGGAAGGACTTGATCCGATTGCGCTCCGCCCGCTCGCTGTAAATTTCCGGACTCTTGATTTGGAGTTCCCAGAAACCGGAAACCAGAAACAGGAAGACCGCGACAGCAACGTACTGGAATGCCGCCATTTTTGCGGCCGCAAATTTGGGGTCGTCCCGCCGACGAATCTTGGGCGGGAGGGAGTGTACTACGGTACTTGGATCGGGTGTGGGGAAGGACACTGAGGCGCGCGACGCTAGTCCTAGGTTAACAGAAACTGGCCGGAACCTCTGATTTGGTTCGATTTACCGGGATGGATCGTTGCCGGATGTCTCGGCCGCAGGCACGGGAGGCGATCCCATGGGCTGGTTCCGCGGACCCAAGCCCAGTTCTATCAGCGCCGGAGCCGTAATCTTGCCCGTTGCGGTCAAGTTTCGGTCGGTCTGGAACTTCTTCAACGCCTGCGTGGATTCCGCGTCCCAAATGCCATTCGGTTCGGACTTCAGGTAGCCCTGGGTTGCCAAAGCCTCCTGGATCTCCTTGTACCGGTCCGCCGTGGGCTGGGTCTGGCGATAGCGCCGAGCCACCGCGACCGGCCTTGCAGGACCCTTGCCTTTAGTCAATTTAGGCGAATTTGCATTCCGCGCCGCCGACGACGGACGAACGGGCTGCGATCCCCCCTTCGCCGAAGCAGTCCCGGACTTCTGCCCGGTCTTTGACGGCACCGATTTTGAGGTCGCTGATTTCGAAGCCGACGACTTTGACGCCGTCCCTGTATTCTTGGCCACAGCCTTCGGCGCAGGTTTGGCGGCTACCTGGCCGGATTTCTTGGCCGTCGTCTCGGCAGCTCCAAGCGCAGCCATCGTACAGCCTGCAGTAACCACGACTAGTGCCAAATTTCGAATCATAGGCGAAAGGGTCTAGTTGCTTAGACGTACCGAATCGTCCTATCGTATCAGCTCCAATCACTCGTGGAGGCAAAATTTGTCGAAAACGTGCATTCACGACAGCAACTGAATATCCACAACCTTGGATGTTGCCACCAACTTGTGCGCAGGGTGCCAAAACTCCAATCGCATCCCCCGTCC
>CAIYDY010000362.1 GCA_903925015.1 uncultured Acidobacteriia bacterium | reverse complement strand
TAGTGACGGAACAGGTCGGGCATGTTGGCCCAGTCGAGGAAGTGCCGACTGCGGCGCAGGGAATCAACCGTGTGTTTTGTGCTTTCGTGGTACTCGCGCCAAGTCAAACTCCAGTGTCTCCCATGGAGCGGAGACTAGGCTGGCTCATGCACCTCGGTCCGGACGAGATATCGGTAGAGCAGGAATGAGATAGGGTGCAGGAAACCCATGATCACGAAAATGGCGTCGTAGTTGAAGTGCTGGACGATTTGGCCTGTGGCCCAAGTGAAAACAGCCCCGCCCAGTCCGTTTCCGAATGCGGCCATGCCCGCGACGGACCCGACGACGGGCCGGGGGTAGATATCGTTTGTCACGGTCGTCAGGTTGGTCATCCATCCCATGTGGCTGAACGCAACAATAGAGATGACGGTCATTGCGATCACGGACGAACTGGTCCAAGGAATCAGGACGGAAAGCGGCATCACCATAGCGAACGGGAGCATGCAGGCGGTGCGGGCCTTGAGAACATTCCAGCCCCGCTTGATCAGATGACCGGAGAGCCAGCCGCCGACAACCGAGCCTAGATCGGCGAAGGCGTAGGGGAGCCAGACCAGTAGACCCATCTGCTGCATGGTGAATCCGCGCTGCTCAACCAAGTACTTCGGGAGCCAGAAGAGGTAAAACCACCAGACGGGGCTGGAAAAGAAGCGGGCGAGGAACAGTCCCCAGGTCTGGCGGAGTCCGAGGAGGCCAACCCATGCGGCCAAACGGCTGCCAGCGGGGGTCGATTCGGTTGCTGGCGGATCCTTGTAGAGAAGCAACCACGGGATCAGCCAAAACAAACCCAATGCACCGGTGGCGACGAAGGTGGATCGCCAACCATAAGTAAAGTTCAACCAAACGATGAGCGGGCCCGCGATGATCGCCCCGGCGGCGGCTCCCGCGTTGACCAGGCCGTTGACGAACGCCCGCTCCTTTGCGGGGAAGCATTCCGAGGTGGCCTTGCATGCGGCCATGAAGTTGCCGCTCTCGCCCAAGCCGAGCAGAAACCGGAAGGCTCCAAGCTGCATGGCGGAGTTCACCAATCCATGCAGCATGTTGGAAACCGACCACCAAAGCACAAAACCGCCGAGGGACAGGCGGGTGCCGAAACGGTCCACAAGGATGCCGGATACGAGGTACATCACGGTGTAGGCGACCAGGAACGCCTGCAGGATGTTCGCGTAGGCGACTGGCGACAGGTGCAGTTCCTTGGTCAGAACAGGTGCTACGACCGACAGGGCTTGGCGGTCGATGTAGTTGATGACCGTGGACAGGAACAGCAGGGCCGCGATGTACCAGCGCAGGTTTTTCATTGCCGCTCGTAAACCATTTGCCGGAGGAATTCGAGTTCCTTGACGCTCTGCGCGCCGAGGGAAACGGTGGGGTGGCGCACGTAGGTACTCTTGATGACGCCAGCGGCCTGGAGATTGTGCTTCATGGCGGAAACACCCATGCCCGGCTGGAGTTCGAACCTTACTAGAGGGAGTGCCCGGGTGAACTGGGCCCAAGCGTCGGCTTTGTCACCCGCCTCCATCTTGTTCCAGATGTCGACGAGAATGGCGATCATGTCGCTGCCGGGCATCATGCCGCGCGCGCCGCGTTCTAGCTCCTCGATCATGAAGTTGCAGTTGAGGCCGCCGAATACCACGGGGCCGTTGGCGGCAACTACCGCGGAGACTTTGGGGGCAGTTGGAGGCGCTTCCACTTTGGCGTACTTTACGTTTTCGATCTCGCGCCCCATGCGTGCGAGAAGGGCCGCTGGCATGGGGACCTGGGTCATCAGTGGCGCGTCCTGAACCATGATCGGGATGGACACGGCATTGCTGATTGAGGAATAGTAGTGCATCAGGCCATCGGCATCGGTCTTCAGGTAGAACGGCGGGAGGACCATGAGAGCGTCGGCACCTTCGTCCTGTGCCTGTTTGGAGAGGCGGACGGCAGCATCGGTACCGTTGGCGGCGCTGGAGACGACGAGGGGCACGCGGCCATCGACCGTTTCGCGGATGACTTTCAGGAGTTCGCGGCGCTCGGAATCGAGCAGGGCATAGCCTTCGCTGGCGTTGCCGAAGAGGCCGAGGCCGTGGGCTCCCTGGGATAGGAGATGTTCGACGAGGCTGGCTTGGCTGCCGGGGTCGATGGAGCCATCTTCATGGAATGTGGTTACGAGGATTGGGTAGACGCCTTCTAGGGTGCGCATGTTCTTAGTTTTCCTTATGGAGGTCGGCGAGGAGCTGGTCGAAGAGGATATCAGCTCCGAGGCCTGGACCGGAGGGGACGATGTATTTTGCATTTTCGACACGCAGGGGCGTGGCGGAGTATCGGTTGGCAACCTCGAATACGGAGGGATTGTGTTCGAGGAGGTCACAGTTGAGGGCGGCCGCGAAGTGAATCGCAGCCGCAATTTGGGGACCGAGGGCAATGGAGACGTGCGGCGCGATTTGGATGTGGTGGTCGCGGGCGAGCTGGGCGATGCGGAGGCCCTCGGTGATGCCGGTGCGGCCGAGATCGGGCTGGAGGTAGCGGATGGTGTTGGACTGGACGAAGGGTGCCAGTTCGCGGGCGGTGCGGTAGCTCTCGCCGATGGCGAGCGGGGTGCGCGTCGTGTGGGCGAGCTCGTGGTGGGCGTCGGAATCCTCGGGGGGGAGGGGGGCTTCGAGCCAGAGGATTTCCCGACGGTCGAGTTCCTCGACGAATGCTGGTGCCGATTCGGTTCCGAGGCGCCAGAGGGCGTCGACCGCGAGACGGGTCCCGGGCTGGAGGGCGTGGCGGAGGGCGTCGAGGGTGTCGAAAAGATCCTGGGTTTCGGCACCGTGGAAGATCTTAAAGGTTTGGAAGCCTTGGGATTGGTATCGTTGGGCCGTTTTGGCCTGCTCCTGGGGGGTCGCGCCGGAGACGCCGCTCAGATAGGCGGGGACCGTCCGGGGAGCTGCGGGGTTGATGAGCTGCGCGACGGGGAGGCTGGCGGATTTGGCGGCTAGATCCCAGAGGGCGATGTCGACGCCGGAGATGGCGTCGAGCATGAAGCCACCGGACTGGCCGCGGACGCGCATGGTGGCGTACATAAGGTCCCAAAGTTGGGCGATTCCGGCTGGGGTGGGGTCGAATTGGGCCCCTTCGATGACGGGACGGAGGAGGCGGTCGATGATAGCGCAGGCAACTTCGGGGGCGAGGGGGGCTTGGGCTTCGCCCCAACCTACAAGGCCGTCCGTGGTGGTGATTTTGACAATGGCGGTTTCGAAATGGATGGAGTAGAGACAGCCGACGGTGGGGGAAAGGCGGTAGTCGGAGGTACCGGCGAGGGCGGTGGGGGAGCCTGCGGTGCGCTGGGCGCGGTCGCGGTCGCGGCGGAGACGGACCGGGATGGCTTGGAGGGTGGCTATTTGCATGGGACGGTGGGTTCTTCCGGAAATAAACACGCGCGGTGACGGGAGGGTGGTAGTGGTTGCGTCATTGGGCATTTAGCTCCGTGTCGGTCTGGTGGATCTGGCGGGTGGTGGTTCCGCCGGAGGTTTTGT
>CAIYDY010000361.1 GCA_903925015.1 uncultured Acidobacteriia bacterium | reverse complement strand
TCAACAACCCCAACGAGCGCCACGTCCTCGACCTCCTCCACCGCTACGAGGTCCGCCACACCCGAGCCTACGACCGCGCCCTCAAGAGCCTCCTTGCCTACCGCAAGGAAAACCAAACGAACCCAAGCCCGATTCCCGACGAAACGCGTGAAGCTGCTGCGGAAAACGTCCCCCACGCCTCCACCACGCCGGTCCCGGAACCAAAATCCGTACCAAACGAACCCAAGCCAGAACAGCCCCAGCCAGACCAACCCGAGCCAGCCCCGCACAGCGCAATCGCAAACAACCTCTCCAACCGCTCCCCCCGCTGGCATCGCCGCCAGGCCCGCCTCGCCAAGCAGAGGTCCAAGAAATGATCACCATTTCCATCCTCCCGGCAAGCGCACCCTCGGGCAAATCCAACAAAAGCCGCACATCCCTGCGCTATTCTGACGGAGTGAAACCAGCATTCGCGGTCGCCCTCGCACTCCCGCTCCTCCTCCAGCCTCTCCGTGCGCAAACAGACGTCCCGGGCAACAAGGGCTACTACCGGTACCCCGCAATCCACGGCGACACGGTTGTTTTCACCTCCGAAGGCGACCTCTGGACGGTTCCAACCTCTGGCGGCAAGGCCCGGCGACTCACCTCGCACCCCGGCGACGAAACCCGCGCCGCAATTTCTCCGGATGGATCGACAATCGCCTACTCCGCCACCTACGAGGGGCCAACCGAGGTCTACACCATTCCCCTCCAGGGCGGCCAGCCACGTCGCCGCACCTTCGACGGCAACGCCTTAGTCGTAGGCTGGACCCCGGACAACAAAATCCTCTTCAAAACCAGATCACTCTCAACCCTGCCCTCCTGGCAGCTCGCCACAATCGACGCTGCCAACAATATCGTCCAAGTGCCCCTCAGCGAGGCGTCCCAGGGCAGCTGGAGTGCAGGGGAAAACGACAGGTCCGGCCGCCTCTTTTTCACCCGCACCGAATTCCAGGGCAGCATGGCGAAACGCTACCAAGGCGGCACGGCCCAAAACCTCTGGCGCTACGATCCCGGCCGCGAGGCAATTCCGCTCACAGCCAACTGGCCCGGCACCAGCAAAGACGCCATGTGGTGGAACAACAGGGTCTACTTCCTTACGGACCGCGACGGCACCATGAACCTGTGGTCCATGGCCGAATCCGGTGCCGATCTTCGGCAGCTCACCAAACACACCGGCTTCGACGCCGACACCCCCGCGCTTTCCAATGGGCGCATCATCTATACATTGGGTGCGGACCTCCGGCTCTACGACATCGCATCCGGCACCGACCGGCAAATCCCCATCGCCATCGAATCCGACTTCGACAACCTCCGCGAGCACTGGATCAAGAATCCCCTCGAATACACCACCTCCGCACACGTGGCACCCGACGGCGGCCGTGTCGTCATCACCTCCCGTGGACGGGCGTTCGTCATTCCGGTCAAACAAGGCCGCCTCTCCGAAGTTGGGAGCGGCAAGCCCGGCCGAATCCGCGAAGCCCGCTTCGGCTCGGACGGCAAGTCGGTTGTCATGTTGTCCACCGAATCGGGCGAAGTGGAAATCTGGAAGGCTCCCTCCAACGGCACCGGCCCAGCCGAGCAGTTGTCCACAGACGGCACCGTGCTCCGGTGGGAGGCGATTCCCTCCCCCGATGGCAAATGGATCGCGCACCAGGACAAGAATGACCGCCTTTGGCTCCTCGATGCCGCAACCAAGGCCGCGAAGCAGATCGGAACCACCACGGCGGGCGACAATTCCGAGCCGAAGTTCTTCAACCTGAAGTGGTCGCCGGACAGCCGCTGGCTGGCCTACGGCAAGGAGGGGGCGAACCTGCTCAGCCGCCTCTATCTCTACAACGTGGAAACCGGCATCGAGACCCCGCTGACCACGGACCGCTACGACAACCGGAATCCGGCATGGAGCAAGGACGGCAAGTGGCTCTATTTCCTGTCGGACCGCGCCCTGTCTTCCGTTGTCAAGGAACCCTGGGGGGCCCGCCAGCCCGATCCGTTCTTCGACCGCCCGGTGCGTATCTATGGAGTGGCATTGCGCAAGGGCTTGCGGCCTCCGTTCCAAGCCCCCGACGAGCTGCATCCGGCTGACGGCAAGGAGACGGACAAGGAGACGGGCAAGGACGACAAACAAAAGGACGCCAAGAAAAGCGAAGAAACTCCCGGCGACGCCAAACTCGACATCGATCTCGAAGGCATCGTCGCACGCCTCCACCAACTCCCCGTTCCCCCCGGAAACTATTCCAGCCTCGCCGCCACCGAAAACCGCCTCTGCTGGATCGACAAAGGCGTTCAGACTGCCGACACCGGTGCCCTCCAGTGCTGGGACGTGAACAGCAAGGGCGACAATCCCGACACGCTCCTTCCCGATGTCCTCGATTTCGAGGTTTCCGGCGACTGGAAGAAGATCATGATCCGCAAAAAGGAGGAGATCCTCGTCGTCGACGCCGGAACCAAGGGCAGCGCCATGGGGGACTCGAAGGTTCTTGCCGACGCCCGCGTCGCCCTTGCCAACTGGACCTTCTCCGTCATTCCAACCGATGAATTCCGTGAAGCCTTCGCCGATGCTTGGAGGCTCCACCGCGACTATTTCTACGACACCAACATGCACGGCGTCGATTGGAAGTTGATGCGCCAGAAATACGGCGAACTTCTCGGGCGCGTGCGCGACCGCAACGAACTGAGCACCCTGATCGCCGGAATGGTGAGTGAACTCTCGGCGCTCCATACCTTCGTCTTCGGAGGCGATTCGCGGAAAGGAGCCGACGATGTCCAACTGGCCACCCTCGGAGCCCGCCTCTCACGCGATCCGGCGTCCGGCGGCTACCGTGTGGACCACGTCTATCTCCACGATCCCGACCGTCCGGACAAAATGTCACCACTTGCCCGGCCCGGCGTCGAAGTCGGCGACGGCGATGTAATCCTGGCCGTCAACGGGAAACCGTTGGCCACCTTGGAACTGGGCGAAGCGCTGCGCAACCAGGCCGGCAAGCAGGTCCTGCTCAAGGTATCGGCGAAGGGCGGCACCGGGGAAAGCGCGGTGCGGGAGGTGGTGGCCACCGCGATTTCCGTGTCCCAGGACCAGGAACTCCGCTACAGCGAATGGGAATACACCCGCCGCACAAAGGTGGAGCAGGCCAGCGGAGGCTCCATCGGATACGTCCACCTCCGGGCCATGCAGGGTGAAGACATCGCGCAGTGGAACGAAAACTACATCCCCGTCGTAACCCGGGACGGCCTGATCGTCGACGCCCGGCACAACCGGGGCGGCAACATCGACAGTTGGATTTTGGACCGCCTCTCCCGGAAGCCCTGGATGTACTGGCAGCCCAGGGTCGGGCACCCAACCTGGAACATGCAGCAGGCATTCCGAGGCCATGTCGTCGTGCTGTGCGACGCGTGGACCGCCTCCGACGGCGAGGCATTTTCGGAGGGTTTCAAGCGCCTCGGCCTCGGCAAGGTGATCGGAACCCGGACGTGGGGCGGCGAGGTTTGGCTCACCGCCTCCAACACCCTGGCCGACAAGGGCATCGCCTCGGCGGCTGAAATCGGGGTCTACGGCCCGGAGGGCAAGTGGCTGATCGAAGGCCACGGCGTCGAACCCGACATCATCGTCGACAACCTGCCCCACGCCACCTTCGAAGGTGGCGACGCCCAGCTGGACGCGGCGGTGAAGTACCTGCAGGACCTGATCCGCCAGAAACCCGTGAAAACCCCCGCCCCACCCCCATACCCGGACAAGAGCTTCAAAGGAGGCCGCTAGCCATTCGATGCCGGAATCCTGGAGTAAACTCAAACGAGGAGGTACCCGAATATGACCTTGCGAGAAAACGTCCACCAAATCGTGGATACGATTCCCGAATCGGAATTGGACGATGTCCTCGACTACTTGGCCGAGTGGAGTGACTCGGACGAAGAGATCAGCACGGCGACGCTAGGAGGCATTGAGGAGGGATTGGACGACTTGCGCAACCGTCAGACCATCTCACATGAGGAGCTACGTCGGAAATACGGCCTATTCGCGGTCGACGAGGTTGACCGGATTGTCGATGTCACGATGATTGAACCCCGTGGCCAAGTCTACAATAGGCTCTGACCAAGGGTTGGAGATCGGCCTACCGCTTCTTCTTCCGTCCCTTCTTCTTCGGTGTCGGATACCCGCCTTTCGGAGCATCGGCGTCATCGGTCTTCAAGTCCACGTCCATCTTTGACAAAATCCGGTCCTTGACCCAATGCGGGTCCCACCATTCGACCGCGTTCACCTGAACGCCGTCCAACATCATGCTGAAGTGCAGGTGGTCGCCACCAGCCAGCCCGGTGAAACCGGTCTTGCCGATCACCTGCGCCTTCTTCACCATGTCGCCCTTTTTCACGGCGAACTCGCTCATGTGGCCATAGATGGTCATCAGGCCAAAGCCGTGGTCGATCACGACGCAGTTGCCGTAAATTCCCAGGTTCTCGGCCAGTACGACCTTGCCGTCGTTCGACGCGGGAATCGGGGAATGCGCCAACTTCGCCAAGTCGAAGCCCAGATGCGTCTGCTCGTCGACCTTCTTGCCTTGCCAGGTGTACGTCCGGTCGTCCGCAAAACGCGACTCCACCGTCGAGTCCACCATCGGCAGGAAGGCCCCGTTCCAAAGGAACTTGTTCTCGGATTCAAAACGAAGGTCGGCCAGCTTCTGGTTGTTCTGCTTCCGCATCTCGTTGTTGATGTACACGAAACGCTGCACCAAGTCGCCCGGAATCTTGTTCTCGGTGTCGATCTGGCTCACCAGCCGCTGCAAGTTCATGGATTCCAACGGGATCGTGCTCTGCCGGAACTTCTTGGGAAACACCTTGTACCAGAAACCGGTCTTTGCAACCGCCCCGGTCGGATTGCCGGCGAACACCGAAACAGGAGTATCTGTCGGCAAATTCCACCCGAAGGCGAACAGGCTGAAATACTGCCCCGGATGGCCCGGCAGCGGGAAACTGCGGAACTTGCGGTCGCCCACTTGCACGCCCGCCTCCTTCCAGGCACCGGAAGGCGTGAACGTCGCCATTTCGCTGCCGCCCAGATTGATGTAGTGCTGGACCCCGTCTGCAGTCACGCGCGGCGGAGCCGTCATCACATCCACATCGAACGAAACCGACGTGGTCTTCCCCATGAAGTCGTTCGAAACCGCCGAGACCGTCACCTTCGCCTTTCCGTCGTGCAGGGAGGGTGTCGATTCTCGACCCAGGTTCACAACAACCTCAACCGGCTTCGCACCCCGTTCCGGGAAAAGTTGCTGGACTTTCGCCTGGGCGACCCGGGTATCGCTCGACTTGCCGTCCTGCGCAACGGATACGGTCATCCACCGCACGCCGTGCGAATTTTCGGCCCGGACCTTGAAGGGGGTCTTGGTCCCAATAACTTTCGGCTGGTCCACCAGCTTCAATACGGTCTCGGTGGACGACACCATCAGATAGATCGGCACTGCGGCCAGCGCCAACACCAAAACGAGTACCGCCAGTATGACTCTCAATTTGCTTTTGTCCAGTTGTTGACCCAATCGAGGAACGTGCCGTACCAAAGCTTGCTGTTCTGCGGCTTCAGCACCCAGTGCCCCTCGTCGGGATAGATCAGGAGTTTCGAAGGCACCTTGCGCATTTGCAGCGCCGTGTAGAGCTGCAGCGCTTGGGAATAGGGGATGCGGAAATCAAGCTCGCCGTGGACCACCAGTGTCGGCGTCTTGAATTCCTTCGTGAATTTGCTGGGCGACCACCGGTCGTAAACCTCGGGGTTGTCCCAGGGCATTCCGCCGAACTCCCACAGCGGGAACCACAGTTCCTCGGTCGATTCGGCTTCGGATCGGAGGTCGTAGATACCGGCGTGGGAGACAAAACATTTGAAGCGGTCGGTGTGCCCCAGCAGCCAGTTCACCATGTAGCCGCCATACGAACCGCCCGCCGCGGCCATCCGATTGGCGTCCACGTAGGGGAGCTTGGTCACGTAGTCCGTGATGGCCATCAGGTCGTCGTAGGGCTTGCCGCCCCAGTCCTGATTGATGTCGTCCGTGAACTTTTGCCCGTAACCGATAGACCCACGGGGATTTGCTAGCACAACCACGTATCCGGCAGCGGCAAACACCTGGGAGTTCCAGCGGTATGTCCAGCTCTCCCCCCACTCGCCTTGGGGACCGCCGTGGATCTGCAGCAGCACCGGATACTTCTTCTTCGGATCATAATCCGGCGGCTTCACTACGAAGCTCTGGATCTGGGTGCCGTCCTCGCGCGTGACCCAGAAATCCTCGTAGGGTGTCAGCTGGTAACCGGCAAGCAAACCGTCGTTGAGGTGGGTCAGCGGCTCCACCTTGCCGCCACTCGAGGTCTTGCAGATCTCGACCGGTCCGCTGCCGCTCTGGCGTGTAAAGACCATCGTCTTGCCGTCGGGCGTGAACTGCACATCGTCCAAAGTCTCGTTGCCGGTGACGGCGATCCGTACGCCGCCACCCTCGACGCCCACAAACTGGATCGCCTGGTGCCCCCGGTCGACGGCACCGAAGAAAAGGCGCGTAGAGTCCTTCGACCACGTGAAACTCTCGACGGAGCGGTCCACCGCCTCCGTCGGCAAGGTCAGACGCCCATTGGCGCGCTCGAGAACCGCCAGCCGCCACTTGTCGCTCTCGTAGCCACCGCGCGACTGCGACCGGAACGCGAGGTACTTGCCGTCCGGGGAATACAGCGGCCCGCTGTCGGCCCCCATGCCGCCGGTGATTTTCTGCGCCTGTCCGCCGCCGATGGATACGACATAGATATCGGTGTTGGTGCTCGTCGCCGCCACCGGGTCCGCGTTCATCGCGAACGCCACTTCGGTGCTGTCGGGCGAAATAGCATAGTCGTCCGGCCCGCCCAGGGAGAAACCGGGAACGTCCTTGTCACCAGGAGTCAGGTCGATGACCTTGCCGCCGCCCACCGGAATCGCCAGCAGGTGGCTGCGGGTCTTCCCCTGCCATGCGGTCCAGTGTCTGTAGAGAAGGCCGGTGAACACCCTGGCCGAGACCTTGCTGGATTTCTCTTCCTCGGCCAAGTGTGCGTTGCAGGCGTCGTCGAGCACGTTGTCCGGGGTCGCGCAGGAGGGATACACGTCGCCGTGCGCCAGCAGCGTCTTGCCGTCGGACGAGATGAGATGGTCAGCTGCCCCGACGGAGAGTTTGGTGATCTGCTTGGCGCTGCCGCCATCCGGGTCGATGGCCCAAATCTGGCCACCCGAGGAATAATAGATGCGCTTGCCGTCCGGGGCCCATCGCGGGCGCTCGGCGGAATCCACCAGCTTCCGGGGCGTCCCGCCTTCCAGCGGAACCGACCAGACGGACTTGGCACTCTTGTTGGCCGCAACGTCCGGCACTGAAACCGCGAATGCCACAGTCTTGCCGTCGGGCGAGATCTGTGGATCGGACAGCCTCTGGATACGCAATAGCCCGTCGACATCGAAGGGTCGTTTCTGGGCTGGAAGAACCGGCGACAGAAGGAGGGACAGGAGCGCAAGGGACGGAAGCGCAGGGACACGACGCGCAGAAAACCGCATACTAGGGATTATCTCGCATCTGCGGCAATCCGGCAGTCGGGGACGAGGAACCCGAACGGGGAAAGATTGACTTTGTGTAGGCCTGCTACGATACATACACATGCGGACCAACATCGTGATCGACGACACACTGATGGCAGATGCGCTCAGAGCCTCCGGGCTGAGGACCAAGCGCGAAGTCGTTGAGCTTGGCCTAAAGACTATTTCGCGACTGGCAAAGCAGGCCGATGTCCGATCCTTGCGCGGAATCGGCTGGCAGGGCGACCTGGAAACCATGCGCACAGACGTTGCGGAGCCAAAAGGTTGATTTTTGTCGATTCCAGCGTCTGGATCGACTACTTCCGGTTGCGGAACACGCGTGAAACCGAAGTACTCGATTCACTGCTCGAACAACAATTCCTGGTGATCGGCGACCTGGTCCTGGCAGAGGTGCTGCAAGGCTTTGACTCCGAGCGGGACTTCAACAATGCAAGGCAGGTCCTTGGTTCGCTGCTTCTGATAGACGTAGGTGGCCGCAAAACGGCAATCCAAGCGGCCCGGAATTACCGGATTCTCCGTTCGCGCGGTGTCACGATTCGAAAGACGATTGACACCTTCATCGCCACGTGCTGCATTGAAAACGGTTTTAGACTGTTGCACAATGATCGCGACTTCGATCCGTTCGTCCTACACCTCGGCCTGCGGGTCGTGTAGGAACTAGGCCTGAATCACCAGCAGCAAGGCCTTCATCGCGTGATCCCCTTCACGGTCCGACGACTCCATGCAAAGGCCACGGCACCTCCGGCCAGCAGCCAGATGCTGGCGGGCTCGGGTGCGGCGGCATCGCTGAAGGTCAAATTGACACCCACGAAATCTCCGGTGGGGGTCGAGGTCGGGCCCACCTCCAAGGTGAAGACATCTCCCGCGTGGGCGAAAAAGGAGCTCACGGCAAATGTTTCGGGCGAGGACCATCCATGCCCGTCGCCGGAGGTCAGTTGCCCGCTGGCCAAGACGACGTCACCGTTACTGTGAACCAACGCCCATCCATTCTCGCGACCGATGCTTCGACCATTCCACAGACTGCCAACCACATCGACGTAACCGGTAACCGAACTGGTCCACGAGACGGTGTCGAACCCCAACCCCTCCCCCGACGTGTGCGTGACGACGTCGCCAATCTGCCAGTCCGCAGTGTTGGCGCCAAAGCCGTTGAACACCGCCGAACTGAGAAACCAGGATGGCAGGGTGCTGCCGCTGGGGCTCGCCCACGCCGCCTGCCCCGACATCTCGCTGGAGTCCCAAGCGGACGTGGATGACAGATTGGCGTAGCCTGTGCCACCGTAGGACCATCCCAAATGGGGATTCGAAGTGTTGCTCCAATCCGTTCTCAGGTCGGCGATGATGCCCGCGTTCGCCGCGCCCGCCAAGACCAGCATCAAACCTGCCGCGCTGGCCGTTACCGTGTGTTTGTTCCGCAATGGATCCTCCTTGTGGGTACTCAATGACTGTGCACTGAATGTCCGGCTCCTAGGTCGCTTTTGCGCGCTATACTTCCCTTGAAGCAGTTTCGAGTATGCGCGATAACGGGAGGAGAATCCTGTTCGAGGACCGTAAGAACGCCGCAATTTCGCCGACACCGCAGATATTCCGCATCGGAGAGCTTGAGATCGATCCTTCCATCGCGGCCGTCACACGGAATCGCGAGCCGGTCGCCATCCGGCCCAAAACCTACCGGGTCCTGCTCTTTCTTTTGGAGCGCCCCGGAAGGATCGTGACCAAAGAGGAACTGGTTGGCGGAGTGTGGCCGGGCACGGCCGTTTCAGACGATGTCCTCATCCGCTGCGTCGCCGAATTGCGGAGGATACTGGGCGACGACGCCAAGAATCCACAGTTGCTGAGGACTTTCCCCAAGCTGGGATATGGGCTGATGGCGCCGGTGACGAGATTGGCCGCGGCGTCCGAAACCGCAGTGGACGTTGCCGCCCCTGCGCGGAACGGAAACAGGTTCCGATCATGGGCCGTTGCGGCGGCCACGATTTGCGTGTTTGCAATTGTGATGTACCGCCAACGCGACATAGGTCCCGACGACGCCCCCTTTTTCGAAGTGGCATGGTGGCGTTTGAATGGGAATTCGGGCACCCAGGTCGTGGACGCCACCGGCAATCAACGGGACGGGGAGACGTTGGGGTCCGCCACGTGGACTGAAACCCGCCAGGGCCGGGCGATGCGATTCATGGCGACGGGCTCGGCGGCTCGGGGCCGGGACGGCGGGTCACTGCCCGCCGGTGATTCGGAAAGAACGGTGACCGCTTGGATCCGCATGGACCAGCCGCGTTTGGACGACACCACGATCTTCACTTACGGCTCCGCGTTCCGGGGGCCAACAGAGCAGCGTTTTGCCATCGGAGTGACCCGCGATGGCAGAATTTCCGTCGGGTCGCCAGTTGACGGCGGCAATGTGGCTACGCCGCGCGCCTGGACCGATGACGGATGGCATCAGGTGGTCGCGACCTACTCGCCTTCAGGACCCAAAGGGGATCAAAGGCACGGCAGGGCAAGCCTCTATGTGGACGGACAGCCCGAGGTGGAACAGGAACTTGCTACCGTGCCGCGAACAACGGGACGGGCTCAATGGAGCATCGGACAGAACTTGGGCGGGGGGACAGGTTTCCGAGGGGATATCCGCGACGTCAGGGTCTACGCCTGGGCTTTCGATCCAGCCAAAGCACAGGCCCTCTACCGTTGTGCGGCAGACATCCGGGATTTCGGGAACTTCTATTACATGCGGATCTACTACGGCGGCTTGCGGATCGCCCGGCGGCTTCCCGGCGCGATGAGCAACGAAATAGAGAACAACGGCAGGGACTTCACAGGAGTACAGCTGGCCCCTTCCGGTGGCGATTGCGGGCTGAAAAGTCTGTATGGCGCCAATTTCGGCCAAGACTTGCGGGCTTCTGGCGACTTCCTTGTGCCTACCGACGCGACCGGACATATTACGCAGGCTGGACCGTACTTCCGCAGCCGCAGGGCAATGGCCGGCGACGGACTGCAGGGCGGAACCTCAGCGGGCTACTGGGTATCGCTTCAATCCGACGGCGGCATCACGGTAAAGTGCCTCAACCCTAAGGCAGTGGTGGCCTTCTCCAGTCCAGTGGCGGACTTCGACGCAATGACCTTCCACCATTTGGAGACCGAGGTCCGCGGAGGGACTGTTCGAGTTTCGCTGGATGGGACCGGGGTAGCCTTCGACTTGGGGGGCCATCTCGCGGAGGATGTTCCGGTGCCGCCACTCTGGGACAAAGAACACATCGGCAAGAACCAAGGAGCGGCAGGAGTTGCCTTTGGCACGGAAGACCGGGGGATGGTCGGTGGCCAGCGGGCCAGGAATCTGCGGTTCGAGCGGCTTCCGTAGGACCCTAAGCCGGAATCACCAGCATCTTCCCTACCCCGTCGACATAACTCGACGCAACTTCGAACGCACCCTGGATCTCGTCAATGGGCCGGGAATGCGTCAGCAATGGCGCGAACCGGGCTACGTGCTCGGACAGCATGTCGCGGGCCCGTTCGGTTTGGTTGTTGGACCGGAACACATTGAAGAACGAAATCTCCTTCTTCCGGAACGCCGGAACGAAGAAGGGCATGTGGATCGCGCCCGGAATCGCCGTGTAGACCAGCCGGCCGCCCTTTACAAGCGCCCGCGCGCACTGGTTCACGGTATCGATGCCAGCCGCGCAATCAAAGGCGATGTCGACGCCCCGGTTGCCTGTGTCCTTCAGAATCTGGTCCTCGGAACCGGGCGAATCGAGAGCCACGTCGGCCCCCATCGCCAGTGCCATCGCGCGCCGATGGGGGACGGTGTCGACCGCCCAAATCCGCCCCGCGCCCGCCAGCTTCAACGCCGCGATTGTCAACAACCCGATCGGCCCGGTCCCGTAAACGGCAACGGTCTCCCCCGCCCGCAATGAGGGGAACGTCAGGGAATGCAGCGCCACAGCGATGGGCTCCACCAGCGTCGCCTCTTTCAGACCAACATGCTTCGGCACTGCAATCAGGTTGTGCGCCGGAAGGTTCACCCGTTCCCGGAAGAATCCCGGAATGCCGCCCGAACTCAGGAAGTGCATGTTGTTGCAGAGGTTGTTCCGGCCCAGACCGCAGGGTTCGCACGCACCGCAAGGCACCGCCGGTTCCAAGGCAAAATGGTCGCCCGGATCGATCCCGCTGACTCCGGGTCCGGCCTTGAGCAGAACGCCGGAGGGTTCATGCCCGAGCACCACCGGATAATTGCACGGCGAATCGCCGATGCCGCCCTCGGTGAAGTAGTGCATGTCGGACCCGCAGATCCCGACCGCCTTCACCTCCACCTGGACCTCGCCCGGCCCCGGATCGGGCAGCGCCGCATCCACCAGCCGGAATTCCCGCAATCCGCAAAGTTCGGCAGCTTTCATCCGGATCATCCCTTCCTCGTGAAGGCCATGATTTCGTCCGCCAGGGCCGGGACGGTGATCACGTAGTTGCCGCCGTAGATGGTATCGACGCCGGTGAAATCGAACGTGACCAAGCCAGCCTCCTGCGCGATGATCTTGAGCGGTGCCAAATCCCAAGGCTTCGCCTGCGCCTCGACCCAAACATCGGCGCTGCCGCGGGCCAACAGCATCGCATCCAGACAACCGCCCATGCTGCGGACGGTCCAAAATCCGGCCAGCCAATCCACCAGCTCCGGCGCAAACTTGTACCGGTGCATGAAGCCCAGTCCGTTGCAGCAAATCAGGGCATCGCTCTTTTTCGACACGTCCGAGCAGTGGATCCGAACGCCGTCGCGGAACGCGCCCTCACCCTTGGCAGCCGAATACATGTTGCCGTGGGCGGGATAGTAGGCGTGTCCAGCCACCACTTCTCCGTCCGCCTCCAGCCCAATCAGCACGCTCCAGGCACCGGTGCCGCGGATAAAATCGCGCGTGCCGTCGATGGGGTCGATGATCCAGCGCCGGCCGTTGGTCGATTCCTGCATCGCGCCCTCCTCGCCCAGCAGTCCGTCGCCCGGGAACGCCGCCGTCAACTCCTCGACGATCAGCTTCTCGCAAGCCTTGTCGGCAACCGTAACCGGTGATTCGTCGGACTTGATCTCGATTCCAAGTCCGCCCTCCCGAATCTTCAACGCCAAATCGCCAGCCTTGCGGGCGATCTCAGCTCCAATCGTCAACTCTCTCTCGTATGCCATTTGAGTGGTCTAAGTACCAGCGTACTAACCACCGGCATGGCGTGGCCCGTAAGGCAGCTGCGACACTGGAATTCCCGGTGCTATCATCCTCGGCATGGAAGTCCTCAGCGCACGGGAAGAGCGGCTTTTAGGCACACTCAGGGGTCTACCGGAAAGCATCACTGAGCAGCTGCTCGGCTGGGTTGAGAATCTGGCATCGTTGGCTCAAGGCCGTCCCGTGGAATACTCCGACACATGGACTGACGGGGACGTCCGCGAGGTTACAGCATACTCATTGGCCAATTTCGAATGTGACGAGGAGATTGCGGGTTGAAACCGGGTGACGTGGTGATCGGGATGTTCCCCGGTGCCGACATCGCCAAGACCCGGCCTGCAGTTGTCCTGTCCGGAGACTTTATCATGCGACCCGCCCGGATGTCGTTGTTGGCTTGATCACGACAAAAACTGCGAGCCCTCCGCTGCCCACAGATTGCGAGATCCGGGATTGGCGTGAAGCGGGGCTTCGGGCCGATTCCCGATTCCGACTTTATGTAGTGACATTGAGGCAGCGGGATGTCCGTCGAATCGGTTCGTTGACAACACGGGACTGGCAAGATGTGCTTCGGTGTGTCGGCATCGGGTTGGAGGGATCTGCGCCAAAAGCAGGTGAGAACATTCACTGAGTTTGCTGCTGGAAGGACCGGTCTGTCCTTTCATAAAGCCCCCAGGAGATCTTCCGAAATACCCTTGACTTCCCCCCCCCCAGCATGTACGATGCCATAGTCCGCGAATGGAAGGGGCGGACTGGAATGCCCGAATTCATCAAAGGATTTGTAAACTACAGTTTTGCGGGACGCGCCCGGCGCAGCTAATACTGCGGATTCGTGTTGATCAGCTCCCTGATCCATCTGGCCACGTTCATTTTTGAAGTCACCGCTACACCTGGACCTTCCACACTCGCAGTTCTTGTGCCCGTACTTCTTCTGTATGCGTTTTGGCTGGTACCGACCCACCTTGCCGTTACGATACGCAGACTACATGACATCGGCTACAGCGCCTGGAGCATCCTCTGGCTCCTCGTTCCGCTCGTCAATGTGGTGTTCGCATTCGGACTTTTAGTGGCAGCAAGCGACGACGACAACAAATATGGTCCCAGCTCGGAGACGCGGTTAGCACCCGCATTGGCAAGTCTGCGGACGCCTGGAGCCCAGTGGCTTCTCCTAGCAAAATATACTGTCTAGGTGCGCCCATTCCATATAGCCGCCATCGCGGTGGTCACCACAGCCGCAGCAATCGCCCAAGTCCCCAAGCCCATCGCGCTTGCCCGCAGTGCGGCAGCCCCGGAGCAGATCCGGGCCGCCATCGTGGCCGCGTCGAAGGACACGGACCTGATCCGTGGCGTCGTCGCCTTTTCGGACGGGCCAGACCTGCTGGTTGCCGTCAAACCGCCAGCCACCCCCAAACTGCTGCTGGACGAGATGCCCGGCCCGGCAATGGTCAAGGTTGGCGACCTCTATATGGCCTACATGACGGTGGCCGTCGGTCGCACCCACAATGTGCTGTACGAAATCGATGGCAAGCCCTACGGAGGCAAGACCGACATCCCCGCGTGGTCCCCGGACGCCCTTTCCCAACCCGGTGTGCCGCAGGGCACGCTAACCGAAAAGCTCGTCCACACCAGCAAAATCTACCCCGGCATGAAGTCCGACTACTGGGTATACACCTCAGCCGGCTACCAGCAGGGCACTCCCGCCGCGCTCATGGTCTGGCAGGACGGCGAGGTCAACGTCGACCGCAAGGCGCAATCGCACACCCTGAACGTCATTGACAACCTGACCTTCAAAAAACAGATTCCCCCGATGGTGCACGTGTTCATCTCGCCCGGCAAGGTGGGCGAAAAGGCCATGCGGAGCATTGAATACGACACGGTGGACGACACGTACCCGCGCTTCCTGCGCGACGAGATCCTGGCTGAAATCGGCGCCAAGTACAGCATCCGCGCGGATTCCTACAGCCGGGGCATCATCGGCGAGTCCTCGGGAGCCATCTGCGCCTTCAACGCTGCTTGGCAGATGCCGGACCAGTTCAGCCGCGTGGTTTCGCGGATCGGCAGCTTCACCAGCATCCAGTGGAAGCCAAACGTGCTCGACGGAGGCCAATCCTACCCGAACAAGATTCGCAAGGAAGCCAAACGCAACATCCGGGTCTGGCTGCAGGATGGCGCGGAGGATCTCGAAAATGAACACGGCAGCTGGCCGCTCCAGAACGTGCAAATGGCGAATTCGCTGAAACGCCAAGGATATGACTTCCACTTCAGCTTCGGGAACGGCACCCACACCCGTCTGGGAGGCCAAATCGAGGCCGCGGACGAGTTGATTTGGCTCTGGCGCGGCTACGATCCGTCCAAGACGGCCCAAACTTACGAAATGGATGCGGCCGAACAGGCCATGCCGCTCTGGCGCATCCGATCCTTCAACCGGTAAACAAATGAAAACACTTACGCTGCTGGCAATTTCGGCACTCGCGCTCTCCGCCGCCGACAACACCCTCTCCCCGGAGGAAAAGAAGCAGGGATTCCAGCTTCTTTTCGACGGCAAGACCTTCAAGAACTTCCGCGACCCCGCTTCGGAAACCCCCAAGGGCGATTCCTGGGCCATCGAGGACGGTTGCCTGACAACCCTCCCCAAGCCCCACATTGCGGAGGACCTGATCACCGCCAAGTCCTATGGCGATTTCGACCTGCGTTTCGATTGGCGCGTCTCCGAAGGCGGCAACACGGGCCTCAAGTACCGAATCCAAAACACTGTTTTCATGAATCCGGCGGAGAACAAGCCTTTCGAGGCCAACACCGAAAAGCAGTTCAAGAACCCGACCTTCCTCCGCACCGCCATGCCCGCAGGAACCAGCGGTGCCGAATACACCGTGGCGTTTGAAATGCAGCTGATCGACGACCAACGCCACCCCGACGCACTGAAGGGCGGAGACCGCACCACGGGCGCACTTTATTCAATGATTCCGCCGCGCGAACACGCCGCACATCCTGCGGGCGAGTGGAACCAGGCGCGCCTCGTGGTCAAGGGCGGACACTTCGAGCATTGGATCAACGGCAAGTTGGTGCTGGACGGCGAGTTGAACGATCCCGCCGGAGTCGCCATGATGAGGAAGCGCTGGGCGAATGGTCCCGCCATCGCCGAAGTTCTGGCGACGGCCAAGCACACCGGCCGGTTCAGCATCCAGCACCACGGCGACAAGGTCTGGTTCAAGAACATCCGCGTCCGCGAGTTGAAGTAGTGCTCAATCGGCGGAGCTTCCTGCTATCGGCGTCCTTTCTGCCCGTACTCCGGGCGCAGGACGCCGAGCCGATTTTCTCGTCGGCTGTGAAAGTGGTTTCGATCATTGCCTCGGTACGTGATTCCCAAGGCCGCTTAGTGCACGACCTTTCCAAAGAGGAGCTGACTGTGGCCGAGAACGGTGTGCCGCAGGTAGTCCGCTATTTTTCCCGCGATACCGACCTCCCGCTGACGCTCGGCATTCTGGTCGACACCAGCATGAGCCAGGAAAAGGTCATGTCGGAAGAGCGCGCCGCCAGCCTGCGATTCATCGACCGGGTTCTCCGGGAGGACAAGGACCAGTTTTTCATCGGGCGTTTCGACATGGCCGTATCGTTCCCGCAGAGGCTGACGGCATCGCGCGAGAAGCTTGAAAAGGCCCTAATCTTCGTCGATACCCCCACACGGGCCGAACTGCGGCGTCAATCCGGCGGTGGCACGCTGCTGTTCGATTGCGTGGCGTCGGCCTCCAAGGATATTTTGGCCAAGCGCCAAGGCAGGAAGGCACTGATCATCCTTTCCGACGGCGGTGAGAATGGCAGCGACACCACTTTGGAGGACTCGATCAACGCCGCGCAGTTGACGGATACGATGATCTATTCGATACTTTTCGGGGGGACCGAGGGTCGCGGCATCCTCCAGAAGATGTCGAGGGATACCGGCGGCGGATTCTTCGAGGTGACGAGGAAGAAGCCCATCGTGGATATCTTCGACACCATCCAGGAGGAGCTGCGGGGCCAGTACAGCCTTGGCTATGTTTCGTCGCTTCCGGTTCGGATTTCGGAATTCCGGAACCTGAAACTGGCGGCGACGAGGAAGGGGCTCACTGTCCAGTGCCGCACGCGCTACTGGGCGGAGCGGACCTAAATCTGGCCCGGAAAATGCGATAATCAGGGCTGGCGAGACCACCATGGCGTCACTACCACTCCCCATTTTCACCATCGAGCAATACCTCAAACTCGAACGCGAAGCCCCGTTCCGCAGTGAATACATCAAAGGCGAGATGGTTGCGATGTCGGGCGGAAGCCGCGACCATGCACTCCTGGGCACTGCGATCGCAGCCCGGCTCGACACACAACTCAGCGACAAACCTTGCGCGGTCGCAGCCAACGACCTGCGCTTGTGTTGCCTTCCCGAAGATGTGTTGACCTACCCCGACGTCGTCGTGTATGGTGAACCCGCCAGCCACATGGATGACGACGAGGACACGCTGACCGACGCGGTCGTGATCGTCGAGGTGCTTTCCAAATCCACCAGGCGCTACGACCGGATTGAGAAGTTCCGCTACTACCGCAGCCTGCCCTCGTTTTCCGAGTACTTGCTGGTAGAGCAGGACGAAATCCGGGCGGAACACCATTTTCGGCAGCCTGATGGCTCATGGGCCTTCCGTGTGCTTACCACACGTGCCGATATCATCCAGTTGGACTCCATTGAGTGCCAACTGATTCTGGGCGACCTGTACCGGAAGACTAAGCTAGCCGTCCCCGAATAGATCCGGAAGCTGGAAATGCGACAAATAGGGCCTAGCGAGACCACGATGGCGTCGATACCACTACCAATGCCTCGATTCACGATCGATGAGTTCCTCAAGATGGAGCGTGAAGCGGAATTCCGCAGCGAATACATCCAGGGCGAAATCGTTGCGATGTCGGGGGGGATTCCCACACACGCGATTCTAGGTACGACAGTCTGCTCACACCTCGAGCAGCAATTGCGGGACAAACCATGCACGGTGGCCGGAAGCGACCTCCGGCTCTGCTGTCTGCCGGTTGACGTCCTCACATATCCGGACGTCGTTGTTTTCTGCGAACCCATCCGCTATTTGGACGGGACCGACGATACGCTCTCGGATGCGGTACTCATCGTCGAGGTCCTCTCCAAATCAACACGGAACTACGACCGCGGCGAGAAATTCCGCTTCTACCGAACCTTGCCATCATTTTCGGAATACCTGTTGCTGGCACAGGACGAGATCCGTGCCGAACATCATGCGCGGCAATCCGACGGTTCCTGGATCTTCCGCGAATGGACCGCAAAGGAATCCGTCATCCACCTGAATTCCATCGGCTGCAAGTTGGTTCTGGGGGACCTATACCTGAAAACACCTCTCGGACGGCCGCCGCAACAGGCCGAAACCGAAACCGCGCTACAATAGCGTGAAGCCGCCTTCGGGCTCAGGCTTCGCCCGCCGCGACGCGCGCACCATCCCCGTGGATGGACCCTCAGCCCTGTCAGCGATTTTGGTTCCGCCATTTTCCGTAAGACTTGAGGAATTTGCCATGCGACGTCGTTTTACCCGTGGACTCTCCATCTGCTTGCTCGCACTCCCGTTGCACGCCCAGCAGCCAACACCCCCAGCCGGTGCCCCGAAACCCGCGCCCGACCCCATTGCGGGACTGGTTGGACGCTTGGAACTGGAGCGCTACAAGGCCACGGTCAAGGGATTGACACAGTTCGGCGACCGGCGCCAAGGCACCGAGCGCAGCAGGAAGGCAATCGACTGGATCGAGGCCCAGCTGAAAAGCTACGGCTGCTCGAACACTGAAAGAATCAAGTACGACTTCCAACCCCCGGCTGCTGGGGCGAATGGACGCGGTGGGAATGGGGGGGCCGTTGGCTCTCCCGGAGCTGCTGGTGGCGGTCGGGGAGGTCCGGGACGGGGCAATTTCGACCCGAACGTGGGTCCTGGAGGATCGCGCCGTCGCGGCTTCCGGATTCCCGAAACCGTCAACAACGACCCGCTCAAGCAACCCGACCTCAAGCTCCGCGAACTCAACACCGAACCATCGGTACCCGGCATCCGCGAAGAAGTGTACTGCACCAAGGTTGGCACCGGACATCCCAACGAGATGTACATTGTGGCCGCCCACATGGACGGCATCGGCTGGGGCGAGGCTGCCAACGACGACGGCTCCGGTACGGCGCTTGTGATGGAACTGGCCCGCATCTTCAGCAGCCCGGATGTCCAGACCGACCGCTCCATCCGTTTCGCGCTGTGGAACAACGAGGAGACGGGGCTCAATGGTGCCCGCGCCTATGTCGACCAGCGCAAGGATCTGCAGGGGATCGAATCTCCCGCCGGTTCCGGTAAATACCCGGAACCCAAGTGGCTGGGTATGATCCAGCACGACATGATGATGTTCGACCACGGCATGCCGCTCCCGGACGGGACTATGAGCAAGAAGCAGCGTCCCGAAGCCGACATCAACATCGAGTACCAGGTGACGGCGAAACTGGCGGACGCCGCCATGGCGCTCGCGCACAATTTCCAGTTGGCCAACGACAAGTACGCAGCCAACTATCCATCCACCGTCGGGCCACACATGAGCAATACGGATTCGACGCCATTCATGGACCTGACCCCGGCAATCAGCCTTCGTGAAAACGAGCGCGGCGCGCAGCTGGGCAACGGTTGGGACCCGCAGCACCACCAACCAACCGACCTCTATTCCTTTTACAGCGACGACGATTTCCGGCTCGGCCTGAACGGGGCCCAAACAACCTTGGGAGCCGTGGCACAGTTGGCAGGCGTCACCGTGTCGGACCCGGACGCGCCGACCATCGTCCAGCCCGGAGCCCCCGGCAAGAACGGCAAGACGCTGACCAAGGAATCGGCGGCTCTGGCAAACCGCCCGCCCTCTGCTGCCGACGTGAGTTTCATGCAGGGCATGATCATGCACCACTCGCAGGCCGTGGAGATGACGGCGCTGATCGCGTCCCACAGCAAGAACAAGGAGCTCTACAACCTCGGGGCGCGCATCAGCATTTCCCAGACCGACGAAATGAAGTACATGCAGCAGTGGCTGGAGGATCGCGGCAAGCCGACCAGTATGCCAGGTATGGACCATATGGCGGGCATGGACCACAGCATGATGGCCGGTATGGACCATAGCAAAATGGACCACAGCAAGATGGGTGCCATGGACTCCAAAACCCAAATGATGATGCCCGGCATGCTCACACCCGAGCAAATGGCCGCACTCGCCAAGGCAACCGGAGCCAAGTTCGACTACCTCTTTCTAACCGGCATGGTCCAGCACCACCAGGGTGCCCTGACCATGGTCGAGGAACTTTTCGGTACCGCAGGAGCCGGCCAGGACGCCGTCCTGTTCGACTTCGCAACCGATGTGGACAATACCCAGCGGGCGGAGATTGGCATCATGCAAGGCATGGTGCGCAGACAAAAGCTGGGCCCTGAGAAGCCCAAGGAGAAAAAATGAACCATTCGCGAAATTCCGTCCTAGCCGGCCGACTTGCGGCCGCCTTGTTCCCCATCGTTTGCGCGGCGCAGGCACCGGCGCCAGCGCCCGTACCGGAAAAAATCCCAACACCGCCGCCATCGACGGTGCCGACCAATCCCCGGTCCGGCAACGACGACCCGCGCGTGGGCCTCAAAGGCGGTCTCTACGACGCAGGTGAAGCGGCTTCGGGCCTCGAACGACTGGCGTCGCTCCCCAAACCACCCGGATTCGCCCCCGGAAACGCCTTTGCGTCCCCGGCACCCACGCCGGAACCGGGCGAGCCCGGCGCTGGCGGAGGCCGTGGCGGTCCGCCGCCGAGCCAGTACGGCTCAACCAACTCCGACCTCGCCTTCAGCGGGAACCATCTCTTTGTCGGCAACTACAACGGAATCAATACGTACGACATCGACAGCCCGGCCAAGGTGAAGCTCCGCAATTCGCTGGTCTGCCCCGGCGGCCAGGGCGATGTATCCGTCTACGGCCACCTGATGTTCATGTCCGCCGAGGCGATGAACGGTCGTTCCGACTGCGGCACCCAAGGCATTCCCCTACCCCCAGGCTACGTGCCCCCTCCGCCCCCTCCGCCACCGGCCCCCGCCGTTGCGGGAGCACCTGCAGTGCCGGGTGGTCGCGGCCCCCGTCCCCTACCCCCGGCCAGTCCGGACCGGTTCCGGGGCGTCCGGATCTTCGACATCTCCGATATCGGCAACCCCAAGCAGGTCGCAGCGGTGCAAAGCTGCCGTGGTTCCCATACCCACACGCTGGTGATCGACCCGAAGGACAAGGACAACGTCTACATCTACATTTCCGGTACCGGCGCGGTGCGCCAGGCCGAGGAAATGGGTAGCTGCTCCGGCGGCGATCCAAAAACCAATCCCAACACGGCGCTATTCCGGATCGACATCATCCAGGTGCCGCTGGCGCATCCAGAGTTGGCCAAGATCGTCAACAGCCCCCGCATCTTCGCCGATGACAAGTCCGGGGCGCTCGACGGTCTGTGGAAGGGCGGAAACCACGGCGAGAATACCCAGACGACTTCCGAAACCAACCGCTGCCACGACATCACAGTCTATTCGGCGATGGGCTTGGCGGCTGGTGCCTGTTCCGGCAACGGCATCCTGCTG
>CAIYDY010000360.1 GCA_903925015.1 uncultured Acidobacteriia bacterium | reverse complement strand
GGACTGACGTTCCAGTGGAGCTACGTCTTCTCCAAGATCCTCACCGATTCCGACAGCTACTACGCCAACGCCGGTTTCGCCGCCGACAACGGCAACCGCAAGCTGGAAAAATCCATCGGCGCGTTCGACCAGACCCACGTCGCCAAGATGAACACCCTCTACGAGCTGCCCTTCGGACCCGGCAAGCGCTGGCTTTCCAAGGGTTTCACCGGGCGGCTGCTGGGCGGTTGGCGCTTGAGCGGCGTCCAAATCTATTCCAGCGGCTTCCCCCTTTCGGTGACCCGCAACGCGCCACTTCCGATCTTCAACGGACGCAATTCCGCCTACATCACCTCGTACGACGGCTGGCGCGCTTCGACTCCCTCCGGTGGCTTCGACCCCAACGCGGGACTGTTCTACAACCCGGCCGCATTCCCGGCCCAACCCGTGGGCGTGCTCGGCAACGAGACCCGGTTCAATCCCAAGGTGCGGGCCTTCCCGAATCTCAACGAGAACCTGAGCCTCGGCAAGACGTTCACTTTGACCGAGCGATTCCACCTCGATTTCCGGGCCGAAGCCTTCAACCTGCTGAACCGTGTTGTCTTCGGAAACCCGAACGGGAACATCAACAGCAATTCGTTCGGCGTCGTCACCGGACAATCCAACGCCGCGCGGCAGATGCAAATGGCTTTGAAATTGTACTGGTAGAGCCATATCGAACGGAGGCCTGAAAATGAGTACCAATCCAACACGGCGCATGCACATCATGAGACTCGCGGCGGGCCACAAGACCCCCGCCGAAACCAGGGCGAAGGCCCGGGCCGTCGCGATCCCCTCGGCGCTGGCCCCCGGCCTGCACGCCACCAAGGCGCACGACCTGATCTTCCACGGGGGCCACACCATCCAGGACCTCCTCTTCCACAACTTCTTCGTCGGGGGCCAGGCCTCCTGGAATCCCAGCGACGTCACCAACATCAACGCGGCCCTTGCGGCGGCTATGGGCGACCGCAATCTGAACAACGTCATCCAGCAGTATTTCCACGGAGCCGTAACCAGCAAACAACTGGGTTCCGAGTTCATGGTCGGAACCAAGCCCGCAGTGGTCTCGCAGGGCGACGCGGAGGATCTCATCACCCGCCTCTTCACCGCCGGAAAATTGAAGACCCCGGATTTCTCCAGTACCGTCTTCAATCTGATTCTGCCCCAGGGTACGATTCTCAACGACAACCCGGGCACCAGCACCGGACACATCGCCGCCGCGTTCGAATCGGAACATGCCACCCACGACAAGGCAATTCCGAAGGACGACGCGGGCGACTCAACAACCGGCCTGGGCGGCTACCATGGCTCCGTCCGCCTTGGCGGCCATCTGGTGTACTACGCCGTCGGCGTCTATTCCGAACAGCGGTCGGACGGCACCCACAACGGCATTCCGGTCTTCGACGCCCCATGGAAGAACGTGGTCGGCACCTTCTACCACGAGCTGAATGAAGCCCGCACCGATCCCGACGTCGAGGAGGGGAACCACACCGGCAACGTGAAGCTGATCGGCTGGACCTCCCGGCAAGGCGAGGAGATCGGCGACTTCCCCATTTCCGAGGCCACGTCCCTCTCCCAAGTCTTCCAGGAAGTGCCCCTGACGAATGGCAACGGCAAGGTGCCGGTGCAGTTCGAGTACTCCAACGCGGTCCACGGCCCGGAAGGGCCCATTCCCAAGCCCCACTAGGCTGAGGGAGTCCGCTTGACTCCCTCGTCGAGGTCTGAAACAATCTGTCTGCCACAATTTTCCAGGCCGCATGAATCGATCAATCCCCGTCCTACTCCTCCCGCTGATAATCCAGGCAGCAACCGCGCAAACGCCCTACAAGGCACCCCGCGGCTCGGGAGGCAAGCCCGACCTCAATGGCATTTGGCAGGCCATGAACACCGCCAACTGGGATTTGACCGAACATTCATCCCGCGCCGCATTCTCATCCGCGCCAGGCGCGATCGCCTTGGGGACCATCGCAGCCGAACCGGGCGGTACCGGCGTCGTGGAGGGCGGTGCTATCCCCTACCTGCCCGAGGCGAAGGCAAAACGCGACGCCAATTTCGCGAACCGGCTCGCACTCGACCCCGAAATCCGCTGCTACCTCCCCGGCATCCCGCGCGCCAACTACATGCCGTACCCCTTCCAGATTTTCCACAGCGAAAAGGCCATCTTCTTCGCCTACCAGTTCGCGGGCGCGGTCCGCAACATCTTCCTCAAGGACCCCGGTCCGGCCCCGATTGACAGCTGGATGGGCCAATCGGTCGGCCATTGGGACGGCGACACGCTCGTGCTCGACGTCACGGGCCTGGACGAACGCACTTGGTTCGACCGCGCGGGCGATTTCCACAGCGACGCGCTCCATGTGGTGGAACGGTTCACCCCCGCCGGGCCCGACCGGCTCGATTACGAGGCCACAATCGAAGATCCCAAGGTCTTTTCGCGCCCTTGGAAGATCCGCGTGCCGCTCTACCGGCACGTGGAACGGAACGCGCGTCTGATGGAGTTCAAGTGCGTCGAGTTCGTCGAAGACCTGCTGTACGGGCAGTTCAACAAGAAGCCCTAGTGCTGGATCGGCTTGGCGGCCGTTGTCTTTTCCACAAAAAGTAGCGCGTCGAAGGTGGCTTTGGACTGCAGATCCACCACCAAGTTCGCCGCCATCGCGTCCGAGAACACAGCGCCGATGCTTCTGGACTTGTGGGCTTCCGAATACCATGCCGGTGCGTCGCGGAGATCCAGTGCGAACACCGGAATGCCGGTTGCAGCCAGCGTGGCATCGAGCGACCCAGGCACCATTGGCGGAACGGTGAAGTTCCGTTTCCCCTTGCCTGTCTCAATGGCTTGAAATCCACCCTGGTTGAACGCGAAGCCGAACGTGACCACCTTGCCCGGAAACAACTCTTGGAGAAATTGCCCCATCGGGGGGAACATCGACACGGACTTCCCCACATGCCCGTTGTGGGCCCAAACAACAATCTTCGAGCCCTGATTCTGATCCGCAATCCAACGGATATTCGTGGCCATGCTCTTGTCGCGCACCCCGGGATTCGACTTCATTTGCATCGCCTGGCTAACGACGCGCGCGTTCTGGATCGCCCAGTCGATGTCCCTGGGTGACGCGCCTTTGTTCAGGTAGCTCTCGCGGAACGTCTCCAAATAGCCCACGACCTTGTCCCAGGCAACAGCAGCAGCTTCCCTGGAATCGACTCCAGCGGGATCGGGCATCGGAGATGTCCGTTCCATCAGCAGGCTCTGCGCACCGTTGTGGAACACGTTTTTGTCGATCGCGATCCGGTAGAAAGCTTGCGCCGTCCCGAGGAAGCCCTTCAATGCCGGCGATTCAAAGGAGAAGTCAAACGTTGGATTGCTGTAGGGTTTGCCGTCGATTTCCAGCGCCAGATCGTCAAACCACGCCTTCCCCGGCCCGGAAAGAAGCATCCCGAAGTTGATGTTGTTTGCGGTGGCCACCACCGGAATTTCCAAGCTGAAGTGCTGCCAATCCGAGGTGCCCTTGGGCGCTGCGGTCTTCAGATTCTGGAACGCGGCCACTTTTCCGTGGTCGTCCACCCGGAACCAGAGGTTGGCTTCACCCTTGGCATCCTCCGTTTTCAGCCAGCCACTGAAGCGCGCCGTGTGCCCGGCGAAATCGCTCACCGGCAACATACCGGTGGCCGAGCCGAATTCGGGCGGGGGAGCCGCCGCTATGGAAGCCAGCTTGATGGCGTCCCGAAGCTTGAGTTCATAGCCGGGGTCGTTCTTGGCTGCAAACGCGCGGACAATCTCGGCGGCCACTTGCGGTGTCTGGGAGTCAAAACCGGTAAATTGCACCGGGCCCTTGCCGGATTCGTTGAACGCCCGCATCCACCGGACCATGTCGAGCACCTCCTCGGTGTCCCAGGTCCAGAAATACATGCCCCGGATCAGCGCCGACGGGTCTCCCGTGCCATTGAGTACATACTCGTTCAGCCGGTAAGCCTCCGGCATGTTGGCCTCGATGGAGAAAATGTTGAAGCCCAGCTCGGTGGCCAGAAACTCCAGCATGCGGTGCTTTAGCTGGAAGAATTCCCGTGTGCCGTGGGTAGCCTCGCCCAGTTGGACGATCTGCGCGTCGCCAACCACTTTTTTCAGCGGCTGCATATCGTCGAAACCGTGTCCGGCTTCCACTGTCTTGAGCGGAATTGCGTGTGCCTTCGCCCAAGCCGTGGGGGACTGGGCGAAGGCGGCTTCCGCAATCAGAAATAGGGGAATCAACCGCATGCGTCTGAATTCTAGCTGTTGCGGGGCTTCAGGCGACGGATCCAGAGGCTGCGATACCGCACCGAAGTGTTGTGGTTCTGCAGTTCGAGGGGAAGCTCGCCGTGCGCCTTGTAGGTTCCAACGGACGCGTGCGGCGTGGTGCCCAGAATCTGTTCATGGTTCTGGACCAGAATGCCGTTGTGGACAACAGTCACGTAGGCGGGCTTCACCAGCTTGTCGCCCTCAAACTTGGGTGCTTCGAAGAAGATGTCATAGGCCTGCCATTCGCCCGGCTTGCAGGAGGCGTTGACGATCGGCGGGTATTGGCCGTAGATGGAGGCGGCCTGGCCGTCGGCATAGGTCAGGTTGTCGTAGGAATCCAAAACCTGCACCTCGTACTGGCCCATGATCATGATGCCGCTGTTGCCCCGGTTCTGGCTGGTGCCCTGGATCACCGACGGCGAAGCCCATTCCACGTGCAATTGCATGTCGCCGAAAGATTCCTTGGTGGTGACGCCTCCCATGCGGGGGATCACCTCCATGTAGCCGTTCTCCACCTTCCAGCTGACCGGACCGGCCTGGCCCTTCTGGATCGTAACCAGCTGGGAGGTGTTCTTGCCGTCGAAGATGACGTCGGCATCGGCGGGCGGCTTCGCGGAGGGGCCGTTGCAGCTTCCAGGCGTGACCATTTCGGGACGGGGGCGGCTGGAGTCGTGGACTCGCCACCTGGAACCTGGGTAGGATGGCGTGTTGTCGTAGCCGAGGTCGTGGTTCTGAGCCGCGCAGACGGCAGCCGAGGTGATCAGGAGGGTAAGAATGGAAAAGGGGTGACGCATGTCACCCCCTATACTATCGAAAATTTGCAGCCGCTAAGCCAAAAGATCGGAATATTCCGGGCGCTTGGCGATGAAACCTGTTACGTAGGAGCACGTCGGATGCACTTGGAATCCCGCGCCGCGCGCCCAGACCAGCGCGGCGGTGGCGAGCTTGCCAGCCAACCCTTGGCCTTGGTACTCGGCGGGCACCTCGGTGTGGAATATCTGGACGACGCCGTTGGACATCCGGTAGTCCAAGTGGGCGGGATTGGATTCCCCGCCCGCCTCGAAACGTCCGGATTCCGGGTTGTGCCGGATCAAATCCGTGCTCAAGCAGCCATCTCCGCACGCGCTTTGGCGATCACTTCGAGGTACTGCTGGGCACGGACGGTCATCTCGTCGTACCTGCCTTCCTTGATCAGCTTGGGGTCCACCAGCTCACCGCCCACAGCCACGGCGCACGCACCGGCCTT
>CAIYDY010000359.1 GCA_903925015.1 uncultured Acidobacteriia bacterium | reverse complement strand
CGGCGGGGGATGTCGGCTACCAGGTGGTTCCCGAAATCGACGCGGACGAATTGGGGGCGCTCGAGGGCGGAGACGGGTGCTACGCGGATGCGGTTGTCACCGGGGCGGTCGACCAGGAGGAGTTCCTCGGAGCGGGTGCAGACGGTGAGGCGGTCGCCCTTGAAACAGCCGCGGAGGTTCGGGCCTTGGAATTCCTGGCCGAAGATGCGGAGGCGGCTGGTCTGGCGGCCGGGGTCGAGGGCCAGCACTTCGGCCTCGTGCAGGTTGAAGCCGCCGAGGAGCTTGGCCACGGTGGTGGAGCCGGGGTTTCGGAGCAGATCCAAGGGGGTTCCGCGGTGGACGATTTTGCCGGCGTCGTAGATCAGGACGCGGTCGCCCAAGGCTAGGCACTCATCGAAATCGTGGGTAACGAGCAGCATGGGGATCTGGAGGGACCGCTTCATTTCGCCGAGGAGCGCGTGGAAGTCGGCGCGGAGCTCGTTGTCGAGGCCGCGGGCGGGTTCATCGAAGAGGAGAATTTGGGGTTCGGCGATGAGGGCGCGGGCGATGGAGGCGCGCTGCTTCTGTCCGCCGGAGATTTCGGAGGGAAGGCGGCCTGCGAGGTCGGAGAGGTGGAACCGTTCGAGGAGGTCGGCGATGCGGCGGTGGCGCTCCAATCGGGGGAGCCGATGGGCCGCGAAGACCATGTTTTCGCGGATGGTCATGTGGGCGAACAGGGCGTGGTTTTGGAAGACGTAGCCGCAGTTGCGGTCGCGTGGGGGGACGTGGACGCGGGCCTCGGCGTCGAAGAGGATTCGGTTGTTGAGGAGGATGCGGCCGGAGTCCGGGGTGGCGAAGCCGGCGATGGCGTCGAGGGTGAGGGTTTTTCCGGAGCCGCTGGAGCCGTAGAGGACGGTGAGACCGGCGTCGGCGTCGAATTCGACTTCGAGCTGGAAACCGGTTGAGTCGATGCCTTTGGGGAAGCGCTTCGCGATTCGGAGTTGGATCATCTGCGTGCCGTTCCCCGTCGGCGTTCGAGCCGGTTGGCGGCAAAAACAATCAGGGCGGTGGTTGCGGAGATCACCAGGACCATGGAGCGGGCGGCGAGGGTGTTGCCGGATTCGACGGCGTCGAAGATTGCGATGGCGGCGGTTTGGGTGCGCCCGGGGATGTCGCCGGCGATCATCAGGGTAGCTCCGAAGTCGCCCAGGGAGCGGGCGAAGGCGAGGGCGGTGGCGGCGAGGATTTGGCGGCGGGCCATGGGGAGGCTGACGTGCCAGAATACGCGCCATTCGGAACCTCCGAGGCTGCGGGCGGCGCGCTCACAGGCTAGATCGACGGATTCGAGTGCGGAGCGGGAGGATTTGAAGAGCAGGGGGACGGCGTGGAGGGTGGAGGCGATGACGGCGGCCTTCCATGTGAAGACGAGGGGTGCGCCGGTGAGGGCTTCGCAGGCGCGACCGAGCCAGCTGTTGCGGCCGAGGGTGACGAGCAGAAAGTAGCCGAGGACGGTGGGCGGGAGGGCGAGGGGCAGGGTGGTGAGGGCGTCCAGGAGCTCCTTGCCGCGGAAGTTTCGGTTGGCGATAAGCCAAGCCAATCCGAGTCCGGCGACCAATGAGAGCAGGGTGGCGGCGGAAGCGACCTGCAGGCTGAGGCGGAGCGGGAACCAGTCGATTGGGGGAGGCGTGGCCATCGAGGGTGGATTTTTATTTTGGCAGAGGGTGGGCGAGGGTGGGGGGGGAGTTGATAGATTGGACGGAGGCGGCTGCGGGGCGCTGGCGCGCCGGGCATGCGGTTATGGCCGCCTGAAAGGCGGCTGCAGCCAAGAATGGCTGCCCCACAAGGCAGCTGAATGGTTTGGTAATGGTGGGAGAGATGGAATAGCACATGAGTCAACAAATGGATCGTCGGACGTTGCTGGGGGGTGCGCTCCTGGCCGGAGTCGGAAGCGCGGGGCTTGCGCGGGCGCAGCAGTCGGCGAAGCGACGGAATATTCTTTTTATTCTTTCCGACGACCACCGGTTCGACGCACTCGGCTTCATGCAGGTCCAGAAATTTCTGGAGACGCCGAATATGGACCGGCTGGCGCATGAAGGGGCACATCTGAAGAACGCCTTCGTGACGACGGCGCTGTGTTCCCCGAGTCGGGCGTCGATCCTGACGGGAAAGTATGCCCACCAGCACAAGATCGTCGACAACAATACGCCGATGCAGCCGGGGATGGAGTTTTTCCCGCAGTACCTGCAAAAAGCGGGCTACAAGACCGGGTTCTTTGGCAAGTGGCACATGGGGAATGGCGGGGACGAGCCCCAGGCCGGTTTCGACAAGTGGGTGAGTTTTCGGGGGCAGGGGAACTATCTGCCTGCGCCAGCCGGTTTGAACGTCGACGGCAAGAAGGTGCCGCAGAAGGGCTACATCACCGACGAGCTGACGGATTACGCGGTGGAATGGCTGAATGCGCGCTCGAAGACCGAGCCTTGGTTCCTGTACCTGTCGCACAAGGCGGTGCATTCGGCGTTCATACCGGCGGATCGGCACAAGGGCAAGTACAAGGACGCTGTCTTCACGCCTCCGGCCACGATGGATGCAACGGGCGACATGGCCCGGAACAGGCCGATGTGGGTCCAGAACCAGCGCAACAGTTTCCATGGCGTGGATTTCTCGTACTACGAGGGAAAACCGATCGGGGAAATCTTCAAGACCTATGCGGAGACGCTGCTGGCGGTGGACGAGTCCATCGGGCGCCTTTTGGAGACGCTGAAGCAGCGGGGCGAGTTGGATTCGACGCTGATCGTCTACATGGGCGACAACGGTTTCGCGTTCGGTGAGCACGGGCTGATCGACAAGCGGACGGCATATGAGGAGTCGATGCGGGTGCCGATGCTGGCGCGGTGCCCGGAGCTGTTTCCCGGCGGCACGGTGGTGAAGGAAGTGGTGGCGAACATTGACATCATGCCGACGTTCCTGCAGACGGCGGGTGTGGAATCGCCGAAGGGCATTCCGGGGCTGAGCTTTTTGCCGCTGCTGCAAGGCAAGAAGCTGGAATGGCGCGACGGGCTGCTCTACGAATATTATTGGGAGCGGAATTTTCCCATGACGCCGACCATGCACGCGTTGCGCGGGGCGAAATTCAAGTACATCCACTACTACGGGATCTGGGACATCGACGAACTCTATGACTTGGACGAGGACCCGCACGAGACCAACAATCTGATCTCGAACGAAAAGTACAAAGACGTGGTGCAGAGGATGAACAAGCAGTTGTTCGACGTGATGCAGGACACGGGTGCCATGAGCATCCCGCTGTTCCGGGATTCGGGCGGCCAGAGCAACCGGCGCAACCCGAACAGTCCGGCACCCGCCCCATTTCCATCCGATCTGACGAAGCCCGTTGGGAAACCGTAAATCCATGAATCTGACACGCAGAACGTTTCTGGAAAGCTCGGCACTTTCCACCGCAGCCGGTATGGCCGCTGCCCAGACTACAGGGGCGGGAGCGCGTCCGAACGTGCTCTACATCATCATGGAGGACACGGGTCCGCAGCATGCGCACTACGGCGAGCCGTTGGTGAAGACGCCGAATTTGGATCGACTGGCATCGCAGGGGATCAGTTTCACGAACGCATTCTGCACGGCTCCGGTGTGTTCGGCCAGCCGGTCGGCACTGATGAGCGGGCGGTACCAGAACAATATTGGCTGCCACAACCACCGGACCTGGGAGTGGCACAAGCAGGAGATTGCAGCTCCCGGAAAGCACGTGAGCGACTGGTTCCGCGATGCGGGTTATTACACCTGCAACCTGCAGCCGCCCAAGGGGCAGCGCAAGGCGGCCAACGGGGCTGCTGGCTCGGGCAAGGTGGATTTGAACTTCCACCACGGGGGCGGGGACAAGGCGAACTTTTTCGACGGCATCGATTGGAAGGACAGGAAGCCGGGCCAGCCGTTCTTCGCGCATCTGACGATCATCGAAACCCACAAGGGGCCGGGGTGGACGATTGCGCGCAACAAGCCGAAGTCGGAGTTGGTGGATCCGGCCAAGCTGAAGTTGGCGGCGTACTATCCGGACGATCCGATTGTGCGGGACGAATACGCCAACTATTTGGACGCGATGCACCTGTGCGACGAATATGTCGGGCAGGTCCTGAAGCGGCTGGAGGACGAGGGGCTGGCGAATAATACGGTGGTGCTGCTTTCGAGCGACCACGGTCCGTTGTTCCGGGGCAAGCAGTTTTTGTATGACGGCGGGACGCGGATTCCGTTGATTGTGCGCATGCCGGGTGGCAGCAACGCGGGCAAGGTGCCGGGCAAGGTAAATGACGCGCTGGTGAGCGGCATTGATATCGCGCCCACGTTGCTGGGGTTCGCGGGCATCCGCCCGCCTGTGGGGGCGATGCAGGGGCAGGACGTCTTTGGGCCGGATTACAAGGCGCGCACGCATGTGTTTACCGCGCGAGACCGTATGGACGACTCGATTGACCGGATGCGGGCTGTTCGGACCAAGGAGTTCAAGTACATCCGCAACTATTTCCCGTGCACTCCGTATATGCAGCGGAATGATTACAAGGAGAAGAATTATCCGACCTGGAATCTGGTGAAGGATTTGGGCCGGAAGGGAAAGCTGAATCGGGAACAGTCGCTGTTTGCGGCGCTGGAGAAGCCGATTGAGGAGTTGTACGACGTGGCGGCGGACCCCGACGAGGTGCACAACCTGGCGGCGGATCCGAAACATGCGAAGACGCTGGCGGATCTGCGGACGAGGGTGGATGGCTTTGTCGCCGAGAACGACAAGCAGGTGAAGTTCGAGGACCCGGTGGATATCTACCGGGGCTATTTCGGGCATTTGCCGGAGGAGACGAAGGGGTAACTGTGCGGGGCAGACCTGCGTTTCCTAATCAGGCCCTACCAGTCGGTCGTATTCCGAGTGTGTACCGATCCAGACCCAGACTATGGTGTCACCGGAAAGTTGGGCCAAGGCCCGGTAGTGGTCGCCAATTCTGACTGTGTAGCGGTCGCTGCTTCCACTGAGGCGGCGAAAGCGCAATGAAGGGTGCGACGGATTCCGACACCACAAGGCATAGTTCTTTTTTGCAAGATCCTGTATGGCAACCGGAAGGGAATGGAGAAGCAGCCAAAAACGCTTGGTGGCGAGCGATTTCACTTCGATGCGGGCCATGGCCGCAGGAGGTCCTGTGCGGATTCAGATTCCGCTTCGCTGAAAAGGAAATCGAGCTTGCCGGAAGCCGAATCCCGATCCAGTTGCAGGTTCCATGTGGAGTCGTCGCGCTCCCGGAACCAATGAGCGATTCGTTCCAGGTCCTGTGGCGGCAAAGATTCAATTGCCTGTTCGATTTCTTCCACCAGCATCATCAGCCGAAGTCTAGCATAGGCGGGTGGTGTTTTCAGACGGCGAACCGCTAATCCGCACCAAACAAAAAACCGCGAGCCCTTCGGCTCGCGGTTTCTATTTGCCTCGATTGGAACCTAGCCTCTAGTGGCGGCTTTCCGGGTCCGTCACCAGATGGCTATGGCTACGGCTATACAGGAAGTAAATCGCCAGGCCAATCACCAGCCACACCACGAGCCGAATCCAAGTCAACAGATCCAGCGCGGCCATCATCGCAAAGCAGACGATGATGCCGAGGATCGGAACCAGCGGAACCAGCGGTGTCTTGTACGGACGCGGAAGGTTGGGATGGGTGCGGCGCATCACCATGACGCCCGCGCAGACGATCACGAAGGCAAGCAGGGTGCCGATGCTGGTCATGTCGCCCAGGCTGGAGAGCGGCACGAAGCCCGAGAACAGGCTCACGAAGACCATGAACACCAAATTGCATCGCCACGGAGTCTTGAACTTGGGATGTACGTCGGAGAAGAGTTTTGGCAGCAGGCCGTCGCGGGACATCGAGTAGAAGACACGACTCTGGCCCAGCAGCATGACCAGGATCACCGACGTGTAGCCGGCCAGAATTCCAACCACAACGCCTGTCCCGAGCCAGTCGTAGCCGATGTTGTGCAGCGCCTCGTAGATCGCGGTGTCGGTCATGTCCTTGTAGTTGACGATGCCGGACAGCACGTACGAGAAGCCGACGTAGAGCAGCGTGCAGACGGCCAAGGACCCGATGATGCCGATGGGCATGTCGCGCTTGGGGTTCTTCGCCTCCTGCGCTGCGGTAGATACGGCATCAAAGCCGATATAGGCGAAGAAGATTACGCCCGCCGCGCGCATGATGCCGCTCCAGCCGAAATGTCCGAACTCGCCGGTGTTTGGCGGGATGAACGGCACGTAGTTGGCCTTGTTGATGTAGCCGAAACCGAGGCCGATCACCAGCACCACGATCGCCACCTTCAAGGCAACGATGATGCCGTTCAACCGCGCCGATTCCTGAATGCCGATGATCAGCACAATCGAAACAACGCAAATGATGAAGATCGCGGGCAGATTCACCAAGCCGCCCTCGAAGTAGGATTTGGTCAAATCCGGGGGCAGGGTAATGCTGAAGTGCTGCAAAAGTCGGACAAGGTACTTCGACCAGCTAACAGACACTGTGGCCGCACCGGTGGCGTATTCCAGCACCAAATCCCAGCCGATGATCCAAGCCAGCAGTTCCCCCATGGTGGCGTAGGCGTATGTATACGCGCTGCCCGCAATGGGAATCATGGTGGCGAACTCGCTGTAGCACATTCCGGCAAAGGCGCAGCCAAAGGCCGCGACGATGAAGGAAAAGACCACGGCGGGACCGGCATTGTCATGCGCGGCCTTCGGCGTGAGGGCGAACAGCCCGGCGCCGATGATGGCACCGATGCCGAGCGCGATCAACTGGACCGGGCCTAGCGTGCGCTTCAGCTGGTGCTCGCCAGCCTCGCTCTCCCGCATGATGCGGGCAATGGGTTTCGTTGCGAAAACACTCAAGATCGATTTCCCTCTTTCCGCTGCCAGAGGAAGTAGACCGGCACCCCCAGCAGCACAAGAATCAAGCCCCGGACGGTAAATTCGGGTTTGTTCTTCAACAAAAAGAATTCTATGAGACCGGCCATCAGGACGTAGATGGCGGGCAGTACCGGGTATCCCACGGCGCGGTAGGGACGCTCCAAGTCCGGACGGGTCTTGCGGAGCCGGAAGAGTCCGCAAATCGTCAGGATGTAGAACAAGAGTACCGCAAAGATGACGTAGTCGAGAAGGTCGTTGTATTGCCCGCTCAGAGTCAGCAGCACCGACCAGGCGCATTGCATGGTCAAAGCCGCGACGGGCGCGTGTGTTTCGGGATTCAGGTCACCGGCTCGCTTGAAGAACAGGTTGTCATGGGCCATCGTGAAGTAGACACGGGCTCCGGAGAGGATGATGCCGTTCAGGCATCCGAAAGTGGAGACCATGATGGCGGCGGCCATGATGGAGGTGGCGGCGGGTCCGAACATTACGGAGACGACGGCCGTCGCGACCCGGTCTTCAGGAGCCGTCTGGATCTGCGGAAGCGTCAGGACCGACATGTAGACGAGGTTGCACGCCAAGTAGAGCAGCGAAACGACGCCGACGCCCAGGCCGAGCGCCAAGGGTAGATTGCGGCGCGGGTTTCGGACTTCGGCGGCGGCGAAGGTCACGTTGTTCCAGGAGTCGGATGAGAACAGGGGGCCGACCATTGCGGTTCCCACAACGGCGACAGCGGCCCAGCTCCAGTCAGCGCCGGCCCAGAAGCCGGTGGAGGAGAAATTGGCCGCGATGGCGGCCGGGTTCCGGCCCAGCGCGAAGCCGAGGATCGCCAAGCCCAGCAAGGAGGCCACCTTGGCGAATGTGAACACGTTTTGGACCATGGCACCCGTTCGGACGCCGCGCGTGTTGACCGCAGTCAGCAGAATGATCACGGCGATGGCGAGGAGCTGCTGGGTAGTCAGTCCAAGTGTCCCGGACCCGATCAAGTAATTCTTGGCGGAGATTTGGGGGAAGAAGACCCCGGTGTACTTGGCGAAGGCGACGGCCACTGCGGCGATGGTGCCGGTCTGGATGACCACAAACATCGTCCAGCCGAACAGGAACGCCCACAAGCGTCCGAAGGCTTCGCGCAGGTAGACGTATTGTCCGCCCGCGTGCGGCATGGCGGCGGCCAATTCGCCGTAGCTGAGGGCGGCCACGATGGTCAGCAGCGACCCCAGCAGCCAGCACGCCAGCAGCAGGGCGGGCGATTTGACCTGCCTCGCGACGTCGGCGCTGACAATGTAGATCCCGGAGCCGATCATCGACCCCATGACCAATGTTGTCGCTTCCGTCAGGCCAAGGGCTTTGACGAATCCCGATTTTGCGTCCCCGTCCGGTCCTACTTGCCCGTTACTGCCTTGCCCGTGAGTGGGTGTTGCTGGAGTTTTTGCCATTCAGCCATTCGATCCCTCAGACTGCGCTTCCTGGCGCCGTCCGCTAAGTGCTTGTCCGATGACGGACGAGCCGATAAAGGAAAGGATACAGCAGAGAGTATGTCGCCGATGACGGCGAGCGAATCGGCTCCCGCATCGAAGCATTGGGAAGCATTCCCGAGGGTGATTCCGCCAATGGCTACCAAGGGGCGGGAGGTGAGCGTGCGGACCTCCCGCAGACCCGCCAAACCGGCAACGGGATCGGGGTTCTCCTTGGAAACTGTTGGAAATACAGGTCCGAAGGCAACGTAGTCCACTGGTTCCGAAGCTGCGTCCGACATTTGCGCGGGGTTGTGGGTGGAGAAGCCCACCATCGCGTCAGGACCGAGAACGCGCCGGGCATCAGCCGGGGAAAGGTCGTCCTGTCCGACATGGAGGCCAGCGCCGAGGATGGCGGCATAATCGGCGCGGTCGTTGACCACGAACGGAACACCGGCCTCGCGGCAGAGTTTTGAAATCTGTTCCGCCAAGGCGAATGCCTCGCGACCCCAGAAATCCTTGTGGCGCATCTGGAGAATCCCGGCACCGCCTTCCAGCAGCGCCTCCGCGGCCTCGATGACGGGGAATTCCAGCCGGGCCAGCGTGCCGGTGTCCAGGATGGGATAAACGCGGGGCAGTTTTAGGCTTGGCACGCTCAAAGGGCCTTCGCGAAGATCACTGCGTGCCCGCCGGGCTCCCGGACGCCTATCTCCCGCATTCCATAAAACGTCGTCCGTTCGTGCATCGCGACGGGGTATCCGTCCAGCCGCCGCAAAGTATCTTCGAAATCGTCGACCTCGATGAACAGATTGGTGGCTGCGCCGTGTGGTGGGAGCAGGGAAGGATCGTCCTTGCGAACGCTCTCGACCGTTTGGAACATGATCTCGGCCGCACCGAGGGCGACGCCTGCAAAACCGAGTGTGTCGCCATCCGGTACCTCCATGGTTTTGGTGAAGCCCATCCGGTCCACCCAGAAGGCCAGCGATGCCTCCACTTGGTCCACAATCAGCACGGCTGTGACTTTCATACGCTGATTATAATCTCGGCGTCAAACTCCATCGGCGGTTGGGCCAGGCTTCCAGGAGCGGCATTTCCTGGAGCAGTATGAAGACGGTTTCGTCCAAGATCTTTGGCGCGGTAGAGGGCGAGGTCGGCCGATTCCTGAAGGTCGTCAGCGTCCATGTGCGGTTGTAGTTCGGCCAAGCCAAAACTTGCTGTGACGTGGAAAGGCCCCCGCTTGGATGGAAACTTCTTGTTCGCCAAGCGCTGCCGAACCGCTTCCATGGCCCGGACGGCCTCGTCGACGGTGGCATCCGTTATCAACACTTGAAATTCGTCGCCGCCCAAACGGCCGACGCAGGTTCCGGAGATGCCGCACTCCTTCAAGAGCGACGAGAAATAGATCAGTACCCCGTCCCCGGTATGGTGGCCGTAACGATCGTTTACCGACTTGAAGTGGTCGATGTCGCAACAGCAGAGGTAGCAGTGCCCGGAGCCATTCCGTGCGGCAGCAACCTTCAATTGGAACTTCTCCAGGAAATGGCCGCGGTTGGACACGCCGGTTAGTTGGTCGTGCTCGGCCCGGAATTTCAGGTGTTCCTCGGCCAATTTGCGGGCCGAGATATCCGAGTGCGCTCCGATCATGCGAACGGGTTTGCCGTTTTCATCCCTGACGGCTTTGGCCTTGGCCATCACCCACTTGTAGGCCCCATCCTTGCAACGGATCCGGTACTCCGAGACATAGTGGTCCGTGTGGCCGTCCAGATGGCGGCGGAGCGAGGCTTGGACGGACGGGAAATCCTCCGGGTGCACACGGGACTCCCACTCATTGATTTCATTTGGCAGGTCCTGGTCGGAGTGGCCCAACATCTCCTTCCAGCGCGCCGAGTAGAAGATGGCGTTATTCCTTGGGTCCCAGTCGAATACACCGTCGTTGACCCCCTCCAATGCGAGCTGCCACCGTTCCTCCGCGAGTTTCCGCGCCGAAATATCCTCAATCAGAGTTATGAAATGCTCCGGAGCCCCTGTTGGGTTCCGCATGACACCCACGCTGACCCGCACCCAAACCGAATCGCCGGTCTTCCGGATAAATCTTTTCTCGAAGTGGTGGTTCTTTACGTCGTCCCGGAGCACCTCGGCGGCAAAACTCAAATTGGCTGCAAGGTCGGACGGGTGGGTGATTGTCCGAAACGACATGTTCAGCAATTCCGCTTGGTCGTAACCCGTTATCCCGCACAGGGCACTGTTCACCTGGAGAAACCTGCCATCCGCAATCGCGGTCATCGCCATTCCGATGACGGAGTGTTCGAAGGCGGTCCGGAACCGCACCTCGCTGTCGTGGAGGGCGATTTCGGCAAGCTTCCGGTCTGTAATATCCAACGCCGTACCCACTAGCCCCACCACGTCACCTTTGGAATCGCGGAAAGGCTTTCCGACGGTGTGGACGTAGCAAATGGAGCCGTCCGGGCGCACGATCCGGTTGTCCACGTTGTACTCGCGGCCCAGCCGGATCGCGTCGAACACCAAATTCCGGAACGTTTCCCGATCGTCCGGGTGCTTGCGACGGATCAGTGTTTCAAAGTCCGGCTCGCCTTGTTCCGGATCGAGGCCATAGAGCCGAAATGTAGCGTCGGACCAGTAGACTTTCCCCGAACGTGCGTCGAAGGCCCAGCTTCCGATACCAGCGATGCTTTGTGCCTCCAACAGGCTTTTTCCGAATGTCTCGTCCGAGAGGGTATCGGCCGCTTGTGACGGTTCGCCGTGCTGGGAGTTGTCGGAAAGAACCCTCGCATTCACCAAGTACCCAGGCTGCGTGTCGTTACCGGGAGCGGGTTCCGTAGTCGGTCCAAATCCGACATCCAGACGGACTGGAGTGCCGTCGGCCCCAACCCATGTGCGAACCTTCTCGACATACTTGCCGTCTCCGGCATTGGCATCCCGGTCCAGGCAGCCCGGATCCCGGACCAGGTCCGAGAGGACCTTGCCGGTTGCAAATTTCTCGTCAAAACCCAGTAGGCGCTCGGCGGCGCGGTTCCAGACCACGACTTTGCCAGCTTGGTCCGTGGCAATAAGCGGCCACGGCACGGATGCCAGAATTGCCGCATATTTGAGTTCGGTGCCGGGCAACTTTCCTCCTGCTCGCTCCGCAATCGTCGTCGCCGCGCCCACCTAGGAAATATTGGGCTCGGTTAGCATTTCATGAAATTAAGTTACAGCGTACTACACGTTCTATGAGATGGGGGCTGTTATGGGCCTGGGTGCGCCTGCCGGATCTCGTGCCGGGCACCCAAAATGCTAACCTAACAGGGGATGCGGAACGTATGAGCGGCAAGGTTCACGAGGTTTTCGAGGCGAAAAGTCCACAGGATATGGCCGCCCGGTATGACGAATGGGCTGCGAGTTACGAAGACGACCTGGGCGACCACGGGGGGCCAAAGGAAGCGGCGGATTCCGTGCTCCGATATGTTCCGAAGACCGGGCGCATTCTGGATGCCGGTTGCGGTACGGGATTGGTGGGAAGGCTGCTTTCGGAACGCGGATTCGTCCATGTGGAAGGCTTCGACATGTCAAAGGGCATGTTGGAACACGCTGCCGCGAAAAAGTGCTACGCGGACCTGCACCTTGGTGTTCTCGGCGAGCCACTCGCCTTTCCGACGGGTAGATTCGATGGAATTGTGAGCGTTGGCGTGTTTGTCCGTGCGCACGCCCCCAGCCGCTCTTTCCATGAGCTGGCGCGCATCACCAAGCCGGGCGGCCACATCGTCTTTACCCTGCGGCCGGAGTTCTATTTAGCGACGGATTTCAAGGAAACGATTGCGGAGTTATCGGACAAAGGCGTGTGGCGCTTGGTTGAGACGTCGGAGCCATTCGATGGCCGGTATACGGAATTTCCCGGAATCAATTTACAGGTGTGGGTTTGCGAAGTCTTGGCGAGGACAGAAAATTGAACGACCAATTGGAATTGACGAACATGGTGATGCCGCCAGCGGAATGGAACAACACGACGGCATCCTTTCCATCCGACCGCTGCATGCACCAGCTGGTGGCGGAGCAGGCAGCGCGGACCCCGGACGCCGTCGCGCTGGTGACGGAAGATGTTCGTCTGACATACGCGCAACTGAACAGTCGCGCCAATCAGTTCGCGCATTACCTGATCACCCTCGGAGTGGGCACCGAGTCCTTGGTGGGCCTGTGCATGCGGCGCACTGCGGACATGTTGGTGTCGATGCTCGGCATCTTGAAGTCCGGTGCCGCCTACATTCCGATCGATCCCGCCTATCCGAAGTCCAGGCAGGCATTCATCGCCCAGGACAGCGCCATGCTGGTGTTCGTGACGCAGTCCGACCTGCTTGACGGTCCGCCACCTGTTGAAGCGCGGATCGTGGCTGTGGACAGCGAGCGCGCAGCAATCGCCGCAATGCCGGATTCCAATCCCGTGACGTCGGTTGGTCCCCGGAACCTGATGGTGATCCTCTACACCTCCGGTTCAACCGGCCAGCCGAAGGGCGTGGCGCTCGAACACACGGGCATCGTCAACTGCATTTGCTGGGCCCACACCCAGTTTTTGCCCGAGGAAACCGCCGGGATGTTCCTGGGATCCTCAATGTGCTTCGATCTATCGCTTTTCGAGACCTTCATCCCGTTGACCCGCGGCGGGAAGGTGATTCTGGGCGAGAACGCACTGGCAGTGCCCAACCTCAAGGCCCGCGAGGAGATCACGTTCCTCAACTCGGTTCCCTCGGCTTACAACGTGCTGGCCAGTATCGGGGCGGTGCCGAAAAGCGTGCGGGTCGCCACGCTGATTGGTGAACTCTTCAACGGGCGGTTGATGCAGGACCTCCTGCGGATTCCAACCCTCGAAAAGGTCTACAACATGTGGGGGCCCTGCGAGGCCACCATTTTGAACACCATTTACCTCTGCCAGCGCGGTGCGACGCAAAACCCCTCCATCGGCAAGCCGTTCGCCAACCAGCTGATTTACATCCTGGATGAAAGCTTGCAGCAGGTTCCGGTGGGCACGGCGGGTGAGATTTTCATCGGCGGCATTGGTCTGGCCCGTGGATACTGGAACCGCCCCGAAATGACGGCGGCGAAGTTCATCCCGAATCCTTTCGGACCCGGGCGGATTTACCGCTCCGGCGACTTGGCGCGATTCCTGCCCGACGGCAACATCGAGTTCATCGGACGCATCGACAACCAAGTCAAGATCCGCGGTTTCCGGATCGAATTGGGCGAGATCGAGACCGCGCTGGAGCAACACCCGGCCGTGAAGCGCGCCATTGTCTTGGCCGTGCCGGACGCCAGGAACGACCAGCAGTTGGTGTCGTATCTGATGACCGACCGCGATGCGTTGAAGAATCTGGGCGAATTGCCCGGTGCCAGCGAGAACATCGAATTGTGGAAGGCGGTCTACGAGGAGGCCTACCAAGCCAGCCCCGATGCCGAGGACCAGACACTCAATACCGGCGGTTGGGCAAGCAGCTACACCGGCAAGAGGATCCCCGACGCCGAGATGAAGGAATGGGTGGAGCAGACCGTTGACCGCATGCTCGCTCTGCGCCCCAAGAACCTGCTGGAACTGGGCTGCGGCACTGGAATGCTGCTCTCGCGCGTGGCACCCGTGTGCGAAAGCTATGTGGGTTGCGATATTTCGGCCACGGCGCTGGAATATATCCGTGGGCTCCAGAAGCGCCTCCCCGGATTGGAGCGCGTTTCGCTCCACGAGGGCGCGGCCCACGAGCTGGATGGCTTTGAGCCGGGCAGTTTCGACACCGTCGTGATCAACTCGGTAATCCAGATGTTTCCGGACATCGAATATCTGGTCCAGGTGATCCGTAGGCTCGTGCAATTGGTGAAACCCGGTGGCCACATTCTGCTCGGCGACTTGCTCAGCCTCCTGACGTTGGAAACTTTCCAAACCTCGCTGCAGTTGTTCCAGGCCAAGGACACGGACTCGATTGCGAAGGTCAAGGACCATATCCGGCAGGAAGTTTTGAATGAGCGCGATCTGCTGCTCGCGCCCGGCCTGTTCCCGCTTCTCATGCGCCAGATCCCAGGGATCTCGCATGTGGAGGCGATGCCCAAGCGCGGGTACACGGAAAACGAGCTGTCCCGGTTCCGATACGATGTGGTCCTCCACGTCGACTCGCCGGTGGAAGTGCAATCCGACCTCCAATGGCAGGATTGGACCCGCCAAAAGCTGAGCTTGGACGAAGTGCGCCGCATTCTATCCCAGGACCGTCCGGAAACTCTCGCCATCAGCCGCATTCCAAACGGTCGCTTGGACGAGGAAGTTTCGGCCATGGCGTGGCTGCGCGAGGCAAGCCCGCAGCAGACCGCGGCGGACCTGAGGGCCTACGTTTCTTCTTTGCCGGACCGCTCCGTGCAGCCCGAGGACGTGTGGGCTCTGGAGTCGCTTGGCTACCGGGTTGAAGTCAGCTGGTTGAATACGGACGCCGGGGGCTCGTTCGATGCGGTGTTCTCGCGTAACGACCTCCCGGCTCGCCCCGCAGTCTTTGCCGTTGCCGACCCGGATTCGCTCCGCACGGTTGACGACTTCTGCAACGATCCGCAACGGGCCCAGCTGAACCGGCAACTGATTCCGCACCTGCGGCAGTTGTTGCGCGAGAAGGTTCCCTACTACATGATGCCGGCGGTCTTCACGGTGCTGGACCAGTTCCCCCTGTCGCCCAACGGCAAGATCGACCGCAAGGCGCTCGCGCAAATTCCGGTTACTTTTGACATGGGTGCGGACGAGGCGCGCCCGGCAACGGACAATCCGACCGAATTGATGCTGCTGGATGTTTGGGCCGATGTTCTGAATGTGGGCCGGGTGGGGCTGGACCAAAACTTCTTCGAACTCGGCGGCAACTCGCTGAGCGCCGTCGCGCTGATGCACAGGCTGCAGAAATCCCTGAACCGGACCTTGGGGCCCGTGGTGCTGATGGAGAACCCGACGGTTTCCCAACTGGCGGCGTATTTGGACCGGAACACGGCCGAAACCTTGGTTGCCGAAGTGGAAGACGGGGAAATCTAGTGCCCGGGCAGCTGTTGGAGGAACTTGAGGGACGCGGCATCAAACTGCGGCTCGATGGGGACAAGCTGCGCTACACGGCTCCTCCGGATGCCCTGACGCCGGAATTGCGGCTCAAGCTGCAGGCCCGGAAGGCGGAATTGGTCCAGCATCTGAGCACGGCGACCACTCTGTGCCCGGCCAGTTTCGCCCAGAAACGCTTTTGGACGCTCCAGCAGCTCGATCCCAAGGAGACGTTTTACCACGCGCCGTTCCTGTTCAAGATCCTTGGTGCCGTTGATCCGGCGGTAGTCCGATCGTCTTTCGATGCGATGGTGGCCCGCCACGAGATTCTGCGCACGGTTCTGAAACAAATCGACGGGCAACTGATGCAGGTGATTTCTCCGAAGGGCGAAGTCGCGTGGTTTGAAACCCGGATGCCCGGGGCGACCGAGTCCGACCTGCATGGGTGGATGGCGGAGGAGGCACGCCGACCTTTCGATTTGGCGGCAGCTAGTGGCCTGCACGTTGCGTTCGCATCGGTTCCAGGCACCGAGCCCAGTGAGGATGCCAGCTACCTCCAGATCTGCTTCCACAACACTCTGTTCGACCACCCGACGCTGCTGAATGTCCTGAAGGAATTTGCTGCGCATTACAATGCGTTGGAGTCCGACGTCCCCGTCGGACTCCCCCCTGTCACGCAGTACTCCGAATACGCCAAGTGGCAAGCGGGTACCGTCGCACCGGGATCGAGCCTGGTTGAAGAGCGCCGCCAGTACTGGAAGGATTGGTTCCGTGCCGGCGAGCCACCGCCATGGACTTGGCGCAACCAGAATAGTGGGCCACAGGCGAAGAATTTCGATTCCCACCTGTTGTGGCACCGTTACTCGGCCGATCTCACCCGGCGGCTCCATGCCTCTTGCCGGAGACACGCAGTCACACCGTATATCGCGATCGTCGCTGCGTATTTTTTGCTCCTCCGGCGCTATTCCGGTTGCTCCGATATCACGGTCGGCACCACATATGTGATCCGGCCGGATTGGCGGTTTGAATCGATGATAGGTGCTAGCGAGGTCGTACCAGCCCTTCGTGTGGACTTGGGCGACAACCCCACCATCGCTTCGTTGCTGGGACGCGTGAAAGATGTTGTTACCTCGGCACTGACTTATCAGGACATTCCGCTCAAGGAAGTTTTTCCCGACAGGCAGGGCGGACCTTTGTTCAAAGCCGTGTTCTCGGCTTATCCAGAGACCCTCCGGGGCAAGCTGCAGTTGAATGGCCTGGATGTGGAATGGGTTGAGGACTGGATGCACGACCAGACCCGCCCCGACCTGTACCTGGTCACTTGGGAAACCGAAACAGACAACGGGAAGTCGCTAGGCGGCGTGTGGCTGCCGAAGAAGAGTCTCTTTGATGTTGAGGCCGCCAACGAAATGAATTTGTGGTTTGGCCGTGTACTCGAAGCCATTGTGGACGACCCCAACAAGACTGTGGCCGAACTGATAGCTGACTAAATGAAGAGCGATCCGATCCAAGCCGCGCTAGCGAAGTTGGATGAAATACCGCTCCGGACACCGGTCGGCAAGGCTGCATTCTTGAAGGCCTTGTCATCCAAATACAACTTGGTCGTTGCCAAGGCTGCCAGGATCATCGGCGCGGCACAGTGGCTCGAATTGAATGACGAACTGGCCACAGTTTGCCGTGAGCTGATCGAGCGGGGCGGGGCGGGGGACAAGGGTTGTGCGGCACTTGCTGCGCTTTGCCGGGCTCTGGTTGGAATGGACTACGACGAGCCCGACCTGTATCTTCGCGGGCTCCGGTATCGGCAGCTGGAGCCCGGCTGGGGCGGCCCGTCGGACGCTGCAGTAGACGTCCGCTCCATCTGTGCAATGGGCTTGGTCAACACCGGCTATCCCTACAAACTGCGGGAGTTGGTGCCGCTGCTGGTGGATTCGGAGTGGATCCCGCGAGCCGGGGCTGTACGGGCGATTGCGGCGGTCGGTTCCGAGGCTGCGTCCCTCTTGTTGCGCTTGAAAACACTGTCCGGGGACGCGGAACCGGAGGTGATGTCCGAATGCTTCACAGCGATGCTCGTGCTGGATGGCGCTGACGGCGTGGCGCTGGTGACCCGGTTTGCATCCGGTACCCAGCCGGAGATTCGGGAGTCCGCAATCCTCGCACTGGGTGCCAGCCGGCGTGCGGACGCCGTGGAGTGGCTGTGTGCCGCCGCAGGACGCGAATGGGACCCCACTTTTCGCAAGTGCCTGATGCTGGCGCTATCCACCTCGCGCACGGAACGGGCTATTGAGTTTCTCCTCGCCACGGTGGCGCAGGGTTCCCGCGATGCTGCCGGAAACGCCATCGAGGCATTGGCTCTCCATCGCCACGACGAGGCGTTGCAGCAGCGCGTCCGGGCCGCCATGACCCGGATCGGTTCCGACAGGCTACCGTAAGGTACGCTACGGGAATGAAATCGTTGTTGGTCTTGTTCGGACTGGTCGGCCTGATGGCGGCTTCGCCTGCAGGAGACGCACTATCGGTATTCGGCGGAAAGTGGGTTGTGGAGCACGCCTCGGACTGGAGCGTCGAAGATGGCGTTCTGCATCTTAAAGTAGCCGCGGATCCCGCCCCGGGCCAGCCCCGCCGACCCACAAAGATCGCCCTGTTGGATTCCAAGCCCTACCGCAAGGTCACCATCGAAGGCGAGGTCAAGCGGAACGCCCGCAGTCTGATCCTGGTTTACGCTTGGCAGGACGATGCCCACTACAACTACGCGCACATGTCCACCGATGCCGCGGCCAAGCAGGTGGTCCACAACGGGATGTTCCACATCTTCGGCGGAGAGCGGGTGCGGATTTCCCCCCTTGACGGGCCTCCATCGTTTGAATCGCAGGACTGGACTCCTGTAAAGTTGGTTTTCGATGGCGACACCGGTCGTTGCATTGTCGAGGTCGGAGGCCGTAGGAATCCCAGCTTGGAAGCGGTTGACCTAAGCCTCCGGTGGGGTCGCGTGGGTCTGGGATCGTTCAACGAAACCGGTGATTTCCGCAATATCAGGGTTTCCGGCGAGGTGCGCGAAGCCACCCCGGTTGGCAGACAGTAACCACACTTCAACCCAACAGCCGGTTGCGGTACGGGACGCCTGTTTACGTTATATTAGGAATAGGTTTGGGAAGACTTTATTGAAAGCTAAGGTCGCGGTTATCGGAGGCGGGCTGGCTGGACTCGCAACGGCGACTTGTCTTGCGGATTCCGGCTGTGAGGTCGACGTCTACGAGTCAAGGGGCTTTCTAGGTGGACGAGCTACTTCTTGGCCCGTTTCCGGCGCTCCCAATGCCGGACTGCAGCCGGAATCTCCCGATGAATCCGAGCTCGTCGATAATTGCCAGCATGTTCTCCTGCGCTGCTGCAACAATCTTCTCGATTTCTATGGACGCATCGGCGTCGCCGACCGAATAAAATACCACTCCCAATTCATTTTCATCGAACCGGGCGGTCGGATGTCCACTATGCGACGCGGCTGCTTGCCAGCCCCCGCCCACTTTGCGGAATCATTTCTTGGCTTGAGCTTTCTGACCTTCCACGAGAAAATTGCCGTTTCCCGTGCCATGGGCTGCATTCCGTCGGAGTGGCGAAGCCGGACGGATCTCGACCGCATCACAATGTTGGACTGGCTCCAGGAAAAACAACAGCCGCAAGCTGCCATCGACCGGTTTTGGTATCCGATCCTGGTTTCGGCTGTAAACGAGAAATTGGACACCATGGCAGCCGCCCACGGTCTCCAGGTTTTCTGGCTAGGGATGCTTTCCCAATCGGATTCCTACCAGATGGGACTACCATCCGTGCCTTTGCGGGAGCTGTATTCCGAGCAGGGATTGGGGCCGAACATTCAAATCCACTACCGGTCGCCGATTACCGGAATCTCGCTCCTGAACGGCCATGTGTCGGGGTTGGAATCGAACGACCGCTTGATCGAGGCGGACTACTATGTTTCGGCCCTGCCTTTTGAACGGGTCCAAGCCCTGCTCCCGGCATTGCCCATCCAGTGGAAGGTCTTCGAGCATTCCCCGATCACCGGCATTCACATCTGGTTCGACCGTCCTGTTACGAATCTCCCCCATGCCGCATTATTGGACCGGACCATCCAGTGGATGTTCAACAAACGAGGTGGTCGTTATCTCCAGCTTGTGGTCAGCGCCTCTAGATGTTTGACGGAAATGTCCAAGCAGGAGATCGTGAAATTGGCGGTGCGCGAGTTGTCTGAGTTTCTTCCAGCCGTCCGTCTAGCCAGCGTGGAAAAGGCGCACGTCATCAAGGAAGTGCGGGCGACGTTCTCTGCGAAACCGTGCCTGGCTGCTTTCCGCCCCGACGCCGACACCATTTTCCCCAATTTCTTCCTTGCGGGGGACTGGACCCGCACCGGATGGCCAGCAACCATGGAAGGCGCGGTCCGGAGCGGATACTTGGCTGCGGAAGCCGTAACCAGGGCCGCGTGGAGCCCCCGCAACTTCCTCATACCCGATATTGGATAATAAAGCAATGCGTTCCGCCTGGGTGATTGCTCTCCTTCTCTGTGTACTGCCGACGGGTTTACTCCCAACTGCCAAAGCTGCTGACACGCGTCTTACAGTCGAGGTTCTGTCCTCCGATTCCGGCAAACCCATCGACCGCGCCAGCGTCGTGATCGTCTTCAAACACGGCTTGGGGGTCAACATGAAAAAGATCCGCACCAACTGGGAGACAAAGACCAACCAAGAGGGCAAAGTCACCGTTCCGGCCATGCCGCGCGGCGAGGTCCAGATCCAGGTGATCGCAGGGAACTTCCAGACGTTCGGCGGCGTTTACCAGACGACAGAGCCGCAGCAAACGATCTCCATCAAGCTAAATCGGCCCCAGATACAGTACTCGGAAAACGACGCTCGGGCAAAAAAGCCTGAGAAATAATGGTCTAGCGGGTGAGCGGGATCTTGCGGTGCGAGATTCCATCGCCTATGGCGACATTCTCGGTCTTGGAAATACCGGCCTTCTCGACAGTTACGGCATAGACTCCCGGCTTGAGGTTCAAACTCGTCGGAGTTAACTGTTCGACCTCCGTCCCATTGATGCGGATCCTCGCGCCTTCTGGGTCGGTAGACAGCATCAGTGTGCCGCGGATGGGGGTCAGGTGGATTTCACCCAGATCGAGCGCTTCCTGTCCGAGACGAACATCCTGATAGAGATTCTCGTAGCCGGGTTTTGAGATCGTGATGTGGTGTTGCCCGGGATAGGCACGCAACGCGCACGGGGCGAAGCAGAACGTTCCCGAATTGCCGTCCAATACGACCTTTGCGTCGGGAGGGTTCGTAGAGATGCGAATATCCTCCCAATGGGGTTGGCGGACTTCCCGTACCGCCGGGCGGACCATTTCCACAATTGGCGTTGAGTCCTTGGATGTCCCTGCCGGGGAAGGCGGCGGGACCGGATCTGTCTGGGATGCAGTGGTTCCGGTTTCGGCAGCGGGCGACTCCTGCAGAGTTGTAGCTGTTTCCGGCGCGACGGGGACTGGTTGTGTCTGACGCGCAGCAGACGTTTCAGCAACCGAAACCGGTGTCTCCCCAAGCATTCCCGCCTCGTGGAGGAAGATTGCGGCGGCCAGTGCCAATAGAAGCAGGCTTGCCGCAACCGCCAGAATCATGGAAGAACTGGCCGATGCCGGGCTGTTTGATTTCAGTTCAGCTACGGTTGGCGTGGCCGATGGCTGTTCGGACTGCGGAGGCTGTCCACCCGCCAACGATTGCGTCGCACCAAGGGTTGCCCCGCCCGCAATAATCGTGTCACGCTTGCGTGGAGCAGTCTTCTCCACCCCGACTGTCGGCATCGATCCGGCCATCCCGACCCCAATCGGATGCCAGCCCCGCGATTCCGCACAGGCCATCTCAAGCGCACCCACGAAGCTGGAGCAGTTGGGGAAACGGTCGGCGGCCTTCTTCGCCATTCCTTTGCGCAGGACGGCATCAATCGAGGGCGAAAGCGTCCCGTTCAATCGGTGCGCGGGTGCCGCATCCTCGTTCACAATCCGGTACACGATGGTACTCAGATGGTCGGCGGTAAACGGGCGCTCGCCGGTCAGGATTTCATAGGCGATCACTGCCAGCGAAAACTGGTCGGACCGGCCATCCACCAACTGTGCCTGGACCTGTTCCGGCGACATGTAGTTCGGCGTGCCGACGACACTCTTCGTCTCGGTGGAATGCGAGGAGGCAACGGTCCGTGCGATCCCAAAATCGGTGATCTTTACGTGCCCCTCCTCGTCCAGCATGATGTTGCCCGGCTTTACATCACGGTGGACTATGCCTTTTCCGTGGGCGTAATCAAGGGCCGCCGCAGTCTGGCGCAGCACGTCGAACATTCTGCCCGCAGGCAGGGGTTGTTCCGCGAGCGCCTTTTCCAATGTGGGACCGTTGACATACGACATGGCAATGTAGGCCACACCGTCGATCTCGTCCACGTCGTAGATTGTAACGATGTTGGGGTGGGATAGGACTCCGGCGGAACGTGCTTCCCGGAACAGGCGGTCCCGAAGGCGATCCTGTTGAGCCCGGTCGTCAATGTCGCGGATTCGGATGGTTTTGATGGCGACGTAACGGCCTATGGCTGGATCCGTGGCAAGCTGGACCATGCCCATGGCACCGCGGCCCAACTCCCCGACGATCCGGTAACGACCAATCTGCCCCATCTATTCGATGTTAACCCGCATATCCCGTGTAGACGTAGCGGATCGCGGCTGCGTATCGCTTCGTTGCCCCGATTTAATCGCTGCAACAAAAAAAGAAATGCGGCATGGTCCCAGACCATGCCGCATTTCTTGTGGAGCGAATCGTGAATTACTTGTCGGTAAGAGCCGCGACGCCGGGCAACTCGATTCCCGAGAGGAATTCGAGCGATGCCCCGCCGCCGGTGGACACATGCGAGATCTGCTTGCTGACCCCGGCGGTCTTGACGGCCTTTTCCGAGTCGCCGCCGCCAACGATCGAGATGGCGCTGGAATTGGCAACCGCGTGGGCCAAGGCCATGGTGCCCTTGTCGAAGGGAGGCATTTCGAACACACCCATCGGACCGTTCCAGATGATCGTTTTGGCAGATGCGATGGCAGCTTCATAGATCGCAATCGTTTTGTCGCCAATGTCGAGGGCCATCTTGCCCTCGGGAATCTCCGTCACCGTCTCGCACTCCGCCCCGGCCTTGAATTCGGACGAAACCACGTGGTCCACCGGCAGCACCAGCTTGGACCCATACAGCTCCAGCAGGCGGGCCGCAAGGTCCAGCTTGTCCTCCTCCACCAGAGACTTGCCGGTGGCATGTCCTTGTGTCTTCAGGAACGTGTATGCCATCGCGCCGCCGATCAGCACGGTGTCCACGACCTTGGCCATGTTTTCAATGACTTCGATCTTGTCGGAAACCTTGGCACCACCCAGGATCGCCACGCAGGGGCGTTCCGGGTTGGTGGTCGCCATGCCCAGATACTTCAATTCCTGCTCCATCAGAAGGCCTGCGGCACCCTTGCCAACGAACTGGATCATCCCGACCGTGGAGGCGTGGGCGCGGTGGGCGGTACCGAACGCGTCATTCACGTACACATCACAGAGCGCGGCCAGTTTGGCGGAGAAGCCCGGATCATTGTCCTCCTCTTCCTTGTGGAAGCGGAGATTTTCGAGGAGCAGCACTTCTCCGGGGGCGGGCAACATGGCTTCCACCTCGGGACCAATGCAGTCCGGTGCCAACACGACCGGCTTGCCCAGCAGTTCCTGCAGCTTGGCCGCGATCGGCTTCATACTCATTTCAGCGTTCGGCTTGCCCTTGGGGCGGCCCAAGTGCGAGGCCAGTACGACCCCCGCGCCGTGCTCGAGCGCGTACTGGATGGTCGGCAGGGAGGCGCGGATGCGCTTGTCGCTGGTGATTTCCTGACCGCCGTTGGCGAGCGGGACGTTGAAATCCACACGGATGAACAGGCGCTTGCCCGAAAGTTCCAGATCTTGAATCGACAGTTTTGCCATGGCGTAAACTTCGAGCTTAGCATCCGCCAAAGGGTCGTCATCCAGTTGTTTTCCCCGCCGCAGCATGTTTTGGGAAACGCATGTTAACGTGTTTCCAGTGGCAACGTTGGTCAATACATTTTTCGAGGCCCGTGTGGAAAACCTGTTTGCCTTGGCGGGACTGATTGAAGACGCGTTTTCATCCGCCGGACTCGACTACCGCGTCATTGGTGGCCTTGCAACCTATCTTTACGTCGAGGAGCGTGACCCAGACGCGGGACGCCTGACGCGGGATATCGACATCGTGGTTCGGCGCGAGGATTTAGATGCGATTGCCCGGGCGGTGCGGCCCTTCGGCTTGGAGTACCGCCATGTTGCCGGTATGGATATGTTGCTGCAGGCCGGCCAACCCTCCGGCCGTCGGGCGGTGCATATGGTGTTCAGCGGCGAGAAGGTTCTCGAAACGTACTCCGAGGCGGTTCCGACCTTTGGAGGTGTAAAGGTTCTTCAAGGTATTCGGCTGGTCCCGGTGGCGGATCTGGTGCGGATGAAGCTGACCAGTTTCCGCCTGAAGGACCAAGTGCATTTGAAGGATCTGGACGAGGCCGGCGTGATCAGCGATGCCGTTGTTGCTTCACTGCCTGCCGACCTCAGGGGCCGTTTGCGGGAGGTCCGTGCCGCTAGCTGAGACGCTCGCCCACTTTCGACGAACCAGCGCACCGCAAGCACCCGCTGCCAGCATCAGACCGAAACTGGCGGGTTCCGGAGTGCCGCTGGTCCCGCCGCTGGAACTCAGACGAACATTGTCAAACTCGGCTTGGCCGGAAGAATCACCGGGGGAACTCAGCGTGATGCTCAGCGCCGTGCCAATCTGGGCATTGCCCGCTACCGCGAAGTAGTTGATGGTGGAAGTCGTGAAGGTGCCGTATGCTTCCGCGAAGGCGGTGTAGTCCGACGCCCGGACCGAGTCCGTTGCCAACACGACCCCTCCGGCGCTCAACGTGATGGTGTATCCATAAAAATACCCACGCCGGTTTCCTACGCCGACCAATAGCGTGTAATTTGTGTCGCCGGTAAGAAACCCGCTGAGGGTTTGCGAGATGGAGGATCCTCCACCGACGGCAGCCACGTTCAAACCGTCCGGAATACCCGCGGGGAATTCGCCTCCGGGCCTGAATGTGGACGCAAAGCCGTGGAGGCTGACGTTCCAGCCCGGTATGTTGTTGAGGCTGTAGTCGTCCGGATGCGCCAGCGAAAGGGATTCGAAGCCCGCGTTGCTGATCGGGATGGATGCGGCCGGAAGCGCGAAAACCACGCTGAGCAAGAGGGCGGCCGCGGATAAAATACGCGTGCCGTTCGGTGTGGTTTGCATGGGGTTCCTTGGGAATTAGTAGGCCAGCAAGCGCTGGCCTACTCAAGAGAACGCTTGGACCCGCCGGAATCGCTCACCGCCCAGGAAATGAACCAAATCCGTTTAGCGCAGGGAGGCCGACGCCATGCTGCCCGTATTCGGCTGCTTCGGTAGCGCCTCGAAGGCCAATTTCAGGAAGGACCTGGCTTGGTAGTCGAAGCGAAGGGGTGGCTGGTTTTCCTGGCCCTTCTCGTACCAAACGTGGAATGGCGTCCGGTGGCCAGTTTGTTCATTGGTCAACCAGGCGCTTAGGCGCACCACGTTGCTGGAGGAATCGACTATCTTCTTCTGGACAAAATGCGCCCCGGTAGCTGCGTCGAATTCCTTCTCCGTGTCCAGTTGGTATCTTTTGCTGTTGAAGAACAGATGGCTCGTCGACGTCTTCCCCGGCGTCAACAGCGCGCGCCGAACCATGTAGAGAAAGGTTGCCCGGTGCGAGGTTTCCTGGTCTCGCTGATGGTCCAGAGGATCTGCTGCGTGGGCGGCCATTTCCGTGCGTGCCATCGGGATGAGCGCTGGCAGGTCCCGGAAGCTGTACTTGGAGGAGAATGCCAGCCGGTCAATGCGGGATTGGAACGCGCCCGGACGCCCGAAACCCTGGGCCGCGTTGTAGCGCTGCATGTTGTCGGCCGCCTCCAAGGCTTTTCGGGCTTGCTCCACATTCTTTTCGTCCGAGGCAGTCATGAACGCCAGGTAGGCGCACTCCGCAGCTTGGCCCGGTTGATCCTCCAGGATCGCTTCGTGAATGTAACCCAATCGGTTCAGACCCTTCGCGCCTTCGGGCCGCGATCCGGCGGCAAATTCGATTGCGACCGTCCCCCCTTGTTGGGGCCCGATCTCTTCAATCCGAATATTCCCGTTTCCAACGCCGCCCTTCGAGAACACCTGCACGCCGAACAACGTGATCACGGCGCTCGCGACATACTCGCGCCGTGCCGATTCCCGGCGGTCCAGCGACGCCACGGTCATCATTAGGCGGTCCAGGTCAAATTCGTTTGTGGTTGGTGCCGGGGTAGGCCCAGTCGGAGCCGCCCATGTCGAGGAAGCGCTGGCAATCACCCCCGCCGCGAGTTGGAGTGCTTGGCGTCTGGAAATCCGCATGCTTCACCGTAACCTCAATCCGGTTACATCCTGGCAAGATGGATGTGAAGCTTGTATGAAACAGGAAGGCCGGATAATGTTTCGGTCCCGCAAGTGGAACTTGGGACGTCCAAGAACTTTTGGAACTTTCCACCCCGCAACTGCGCAATCCCGATAGGATGGAATCACCCGTGAATATTCGCACTCCCTTTGGCATCGCTCTATTGTTTTCAATTGGACTCTTTTCGGCGCACGCCGCCGACCGGCCCGAGTTCGAGGTGGCCACGGTCAAGCCGTCGGCGCCAATTACCGATGGTCGGATCCGTGTCATGCTCAACGGCGGTCCCGGTACTCCCGATCCGGGTCGCCTGACCGGCGAAAATGTGACGCTACGGGTCCTGTTGACCAAGGCCTACGGGGTCAAGAGCTACCAAATCCAGGGGCCGGCTTGGATGGATTCCGAACGGTACGACGTTTCCGCGAAGGTGCCGGTGGGGACCACGAAGCCGCAGTTCGAAGCAATGCTCCAGAATCTGATCGCCGACCGCTTCAAAATGACGCTCCACCGCGAAAAGAAGGATCTGCCCGCCTACGCCCTGATTCTGGGCAAGGGCGGTTCCAAGCTCAAGCCTTCCGCTCCGTTGACGCCAGTTCCCGAAAGTGCCCAACCCCAGGCTCCCCCGCAGGTTCCGAACCCCCAGCGTATGCAGATGGGTCGCGACGGCTTTCCCACCATGCCAGCCGGGATGGGTCGCGGCGGAATAGCCATGATGATGATGCCGGGCCGGGCGCGGCTGGTAGCCAATGGCGGAACCGTGACGCGGCTTGCCGAAACTTTGGAGCAGCAATTGGACCGCGCCGTGATTGATGAAACGGGCCTTACGGGCAACTACGACTTCACGCTGACGTTCGAACCCGACAGCAGCAGGGGCATGGGAATTATGGGTCCGATGCCTGCGGGAATGGGCAGGGCCATGTCCGTCGGCGGTCCCGGGGGCGGCCCCGTCGGCGATGGCCACCAGCCCGAAGCGGAACCTGTCGCCAATCTGTTCACGGCCGTTCAGGAGCAACTTGGGCTGAAGCTGGAACCCCGGAAGAGCCCGGTCGAACAGTTGATTGTCGACCACGCCGAAAAGACTCCAATCGAAAACTAGCTCAAGGCTTCTTGGGGGCGGTCTCGCCGGGGTGAACTCCCTCCGGCTTGGCCGCCTCGATTTTTACGGCAATCAGATTCATCCTGGCATCGCGCTCGGCCTCGGCGTTCACCTTGTCCCCGTCGTGGAACGCCGACGCTTGCACCGGATGCCCGTCCTGGATAAATTTGGTGCTGCGGGTGATGTACATCCGCATCGTATCTCCACTGGAAACTTGCACTTCGACGACTTTCTTCGAGGCATTCTTGAAGACTCCGTCAAAGCTCGCAACGGCTTCGATTGCCGCATCCACATTTCCACCAGCCTGCCGTTGCTGTTGGCGGCGGGGCTGTTGCAGCAGGGTTAGGGCGAGGAGGACGGTTGTCACAGGGTGCATATCCCCATTGTCCTCCCCGCCGTCCCGCCTAGTTCTCCTCGTCGTCCTTCGAAGTCTTATCCTTGCTCGCCTGCTTCTTCTTGGCCTCCTGCATGGACTTGATATCGGGAATTCCCATGGTTCCGCTGAGCTTGGCGATATCCTCGGCCTTCAGCGATCCGTTGATGTACACCACGGTCGCCTCCTTGGGCTCGGCAGACAGGATCGCGATTCCACCGATCCGGCTGTTGTCCTGCGGCAGCGTCCAGATCTCCGATATCTCTTTCTTCTCATGCACATCCACAATCTTGCTCCAGCGGTGCTGTTTCAGGTAGTCCCGTAGGGGGCCCAGATCGGCCTCGTTGTACTGCCCCTCCTTGTCGAACTCCCAAGACCGAATGTAGATCCCGTGCAGGCTGTCGACCAAGGCCTTGATATCCCCGCCGTCATTCTTGTTCCCTCCCAGAACGCTGGAGGCAAGTTTCAACATGTCGCCGTCGAGCGTGATGTTGCTGCGGCTGGTTGCGTTCGCACCCAGTTTGTCCAGCACCGCGAAATCAAACGTGTCCTGTGCCGCCAAGGGCAGAGTCAGAACGGTTAGTAAAATCAGTTTCCTCATAGTGCGCGCCTTTGTGTCCTTTGAATTTTGTCTTGTGCCTTCCGCAGCTTGACCCGCGTAACTGTCAATGCCATCAGCAACTCCTGTTTGGCCGCCATCGCCCGTTCCTCGCGCCGGCGACGGTATTCGGATGCCGCCGGCGGGATCGCCGCCGCCACCAGCAGCCCCGCCGCAATCGCCCAGACCAACGGTCGACGCCACAACGCAATCGGAATAGGTCGTTTTGCCCCGCCGGACGCGGCCCCGCCGGAGCAGGCTAGAGCGATAACCCGCTCGGCAAAGCCGTCTGGTGCCGCCTCCCGACGCAGGGCGCTCCGCAGATCGTCTTCGAAACTCACGCCAAACCCTCCAAAACCCGAAACCCCTTTTCCAATTTCCCCCGCAAGAACGCGAGCGACCGGTGAAGATGGCTCTTAACCGTCGCCACGGGCATTTCAAGCATCTCCGCAATGTCCATCGGGTCCAAATCCTCCTGGTAGCGCAGCACCACCACCATCCGCGCCTTTTCCGGCAGCGCCCCGACCAACTTCCGCAAGCGGTCGTCCAGGAAGAAGTCCGGCTGGGTCCCGCGTTCCGACGGCTCCGGCACATTTTCGAGCCCGGCAACCGGCCGGAATCGGCGCTTCCGGATCTCATCAATGGCGCGGTGGCTCGTGGTTTTCCTGAGCCACCAGGTTGCGTGCTGCGCCGACTCGATCCGGTCCATCTGCCCGTACAGCTGCAGGAACACATCCTGGGCGAGTTCCTCCGCCACGGCCCGATCCCGCAGTGCTCTCAGCGCGAGACTGAACACCATCGATTGGTTGTCCCGGACAACCTGTGCGAACTCAAGCCCCACATCCGCTATTACGAGGCAACCGCACCGGAGAATGCAATCAAACTGCATTCACCCCGCCAAAAGTTCGTTGACTCTCAGTGTGCCGTCGGTATATGTTCAACACTTCATGAGAACCATCGCCATACTGATCGGCCTCGCGGCAGCCGCCAGTGCGCAGACGCATCCACTGAAAGCGATCATCGACGCCGCCAGAACCAATTCCCCCGCACTCAAGGATCTGCTGTCCAGCGGTCTCCCCGGTCTGCATGGACGCGACGGCGCGCTTGTCTGGGGTCAGGACTTCCTGTTCGCGGTTGAGTCCTCCGATCCGGCTACCGTCGCCATCGACCACCAGCCACCCCTCCCGATGACCAACATTCCCGGAACCAAACTCTGGTACCAGTTGATGACGCTGCGCCTTGGTACCACCCACAACTACAATTACTTCGCCGCCGGGAAGTCGCTCGGCACCTACGACGTGGCTGGCTACAATCCGGATTCCTACCCCCAGCCAGGCGTGCCGAATGGAGTGCTCTCCGCCATGAAGACGCTCCAGAGCAAGGTCTACCCGGGCATGTCCTCAAACTACTGGGTTTACGTGAACGCGGGCGCGGATCTGAGGAACGGTGCCCCCCTGATGGTATGGCAGGATGGCGAAACCATTGTCGGCAACCAGGACCTGCTCAGGCTCCGCATGCAGACTGTGACCGACAATTTGGTGGCGAAGAAGCTCATCCCGCCGATGGTCCACGTGCTGATACAACCCGGCGAGGGCGGGGAAGCCTCCGGCACGCGCATGCGCAGCATCCTCTACGACACCGTTTCGGACCGCTATGCGAAATACCTGCTGGAGGAGCTTTTACCCGACGTCGAAAAGACCTACAAGCTTCGGCACGACGCCTATTCCCGGGCCATTGCCGGTGCCTCGTCCGGCGCGATCTGCGCCTTCGATGCCGCATGGTACTTTCCAGACCAGTTCAGCCGCGTCTTATCCCACATCGGGAGTTACGTCCCCCTTCAGTGGCACCCCGAGAAAAACCTGGACGGCGGCTACATCGTTTCCCAAAAAGTCCGCCGCGACCCCCGCAAGAACCTGCGCGTCTGGCTTTCCGACGGCACAGACGATCAGGAGGCAGCCTTCGGCAGTTGGCCGCTCAACAACATCATGCTCGCCAATTCGCTCAAATTGAAGGGCTACGATTTCCACTTCCGCTTTGGCGAAGGCATGCACGCGATCGCGCAGGGAGCCTTGGACCTGCCGGAATCCCTCGCATGGCTTTGGCGCGACTACGACCCGGCGAGGAAGGAACAGATCTTCGAAATGGAGGAGGCGGAAAAGGCCAAGCCGCCTTTCCGCGTGAAGATTGCCAATCGCGAAGCCTGGTAGGAGGTAGCTCCATCCGATAATGGAGTGGAATGGCTTTTCGCGCGACGTCCTACGGCCCGTCTGTGGCCAAAATCTTGGGAATGGATGGGGACGGCCTTCGACCGATGCCCCTTGCGCCCGCCGGAGTTTCCTGTCCAGTGGCAGTGGCGGCCCTCAAGGGAATGAAATCCCGTGACCTTTTCCCGGACTCGCGTGTGCCGGATGGGGCAATGGCTGGCCTGTACCTCTATTTCTCCGCCTTGGACCCGGCCCATTCCATCGCGCAGGATCTTGAAAGCCGCGACGGCAGTTTCTGGCACGGAATCATGCACCGCCAGGAACCGGATGAATCCAACGCGGCCTACTGGTTTCGACGCGTCGGCAACCACGCGATCTTTCCGGCGCTGCATAAACACGCCGCCGCACTGGGTTTCAACACAGGCGTCGAATGGAACCCGTTCCAGTTCATTGATTTCTGTGAGAGCGCCCGGAGGAAACCTGGCAGTGCCGACGCGGATCTAGCCATGAGGGTGCAGTTGGTGGAGTGGCAGCTACTATTCGATCACTGCGCTGGCGCTGCAATTGGAAAGGCTGGAAATTGAAGAAGACATTCCTGGTGCTGGCTCTGATCGGTGCATTGCTCGCCGCGGGCTGGTACTACAAGAAGAACGGTACCCCGCCTTCCGTAACGTTCGCAAAAGCGGAGCGGGGGCGGATGGCAAATACCCTCTCCACCAACGGCAAGGTCGAACCCAGCGAGTTCGTGGAAATCCATTCGGAGGTTTCCGGCGCAGTGCGCCGCCTTGCGGTCAAACTCGGGGACACCGTTGCCAAGGGGCAGGTTCTGGCCGAGGTCAGCCAACCCGGACAAGCGGAGGACTTGGCGGCCGCCGAAGCCCGTGTGGCCCAGTTCCGCGCGGAGTTGGGTACGCTGCAGGCAGGTGGCCGACCCGTTGAAAAAGCCGAGATCGATGCCGCCGTGGCCCGGTTGCGGCAACAGCGGGATTCGGCGTTCAGGAACAAAGAGTCCTTGGACCGCTTGGTGAAAGCCAATGCGGCCACCAAGTTTGAGGCCGATCAGGCCAGCCAGGTTGTGGCGGACTTGGATACCCAGCTTCGCGGCCTCGAAAACAAGCGTCCGGCGCTGGTGGCCAAGGGCGATTTGGACGCCGCTGCCGCACGGCTCCGAGAAGCCGAATCCTCCGTGTCCTTGCTGCGCGCCCGGACCGCCCAAAACGCCATCCGTTCCCCGCTCGCAGGTACTCTCTATGAATTGCCGATTCGCGAGGGAGCGTATTTGAATCCCGGCGATGCGGTTGCGTCGGTCGGAAGAATGGATCCCTCGGTTGTGAAGGTCTTCGTCGACGAGCCCGAACTCGGACGCTTGAAACTGGGCCAGCCGGTGCGGATTACGTGGGATGCCCTGGCTGCCAGGGAATGGTCGGGAACTGTCGGCAAAGTTCCATCCTCGGTGGTTGCCCTGGGATCCAGGCAGGTTGGCGAGGTGCTTTGCTCCATTGAAAATCCAGGCCGCATCCTCACTCCGGGGACAAACGTGAACGCATTCGTCCTGACCCAGGTTGTGGAAAACGCACTCACGATTCCGAAATCCTCCGTCCGGCGCGAAAACGGCACCGGTGTATGGCTGCTGGACCGGGCAACCGGTTCCGTACGCTGGCGAGCAATTCAAACGGGGGCCTCGGATGCTCTGCGGGTGGAAGTGACATCGGGCCTTGCGGACGGCGACGCGGTTGCGCAGCCCAGCGCGGACCTCACCTTGGTGAACGGTATGACCGTCACCCCGGTGGTCCAGTAAACGCTCGTTGGTTTTGTGGGGCGGTCAGTCTTGGCCGCAGCCGACTTTCAGTCGGCTATAACCGGATGTCCGGCGCGCCAGCAGGCAGGTCCCAAGAGCGGACGGGCAGCGCGCGGCATGCCGGCGGGTGCGGGAGAAACTGATCGCTGCCAGGTCGTCCGCGAGTCCCGCAAGAGTCGGACTTTAGTCCCGCAACAGCCGTAGCGCTAGCATAGGACGAGACTGAACTGCATGAAGGACCTCCAGATCCTCTCCCCCGATGGCAACAGCCGTGTCATCCAGCTGATCGACCGCAGCATTACTCTCGGTCGCTCCAGCAATGCAGACATCTGCTTCCCCGACGACAACGGCCTGTCCCGCCAACACCTGGTCATCGAACCGAAGGGTGGCGACACGTGGCAGCTCCGCGATTTGGGGAGCAAGAACGGTACCAAGCTGAACGGAGTCAGTTGTCCCGCCCCCACGGTGCTGCGCCAAGGGGACCGGGTCATGGCAGGGCACTTGGTCCTGGTCTTCGATAGCACCAGCACCAAGGCGGCCAAGGCGCTCATGCTTTTCGATCCCGTAGAGGACGAATCCGAGGAGACCAGTTCCTCCACCGTCGTTACCAGCCTGAAAGGGGTTTTCCGGCGCGATGAGGCAACCGGTGGTGCCGGCAGCCGGTTCTTTTCGGACCAGGTCGCAGCCCTTGTCCAAGCTGGCAATGAACTCTCCGGCGACCGGCCGTTGCCGGAACTCTTCCGCTACATGCTGGACCTTTCCATCAAAGCGGTGAAGGCGGACCGTGGGATCGTGCTCACCGTCGAGGATGGCGATTTGGTCGCCCGCGCCAACCGCGGCGAGGGGTTCCGCATTTCCAGCGCGGTCCGCGACCGCGTTCTCAACAGCGGCGAGTCCATCCTAGTCCGGGACATGGCCCGTGACGACGCCTTCCGCTCGCGCCACAGCATCGTCGAGCAGCAGGTCCGGACCCTGATGGCTGTTCCGCTCCAGGCCCACGACCGGATTATCGGCTTGATCTACGTGGACTCGCCCTCCCTGCTTCGGGAATTCACCAAGGACGACCTCGACTTGCTCACCGTGATGGCCAACGTTGCCGCGATCCGGATCGAAAACGCCCGCTTGGCCGAAATTGAGCAATCCCGGAAGCTGATGGCCCGCGAACTGGAGCAGGCGGCCGAGATCCAGCGCCGTTTTCTGCCCGGCGCAGCTCCCAAGCTCCAAGGAATCGAGCTGGCAGGCCATAACGCCGCCTGCCGGACCGTCGGTGGCGACTACTACGACTTCTTCCCGTATCCTCCTTCCCGTGTCGGGATGGTTCTGGGCGATGTCTCCGGCAAGGGAATGCCGGCTTCGCTCTTGATGATGGGCTTGCAGGCTCGCGTCCAGGTCTTGATCGAGGAGCCGAGCGACTTGGCCGCCGTAATGACCCGCCTGAACCGGATCACGGCGGCAAATTGCCCCTCGAACCGCTTCATCAGCCTCTTCTTCTGTGTGTTGGAAGGCGAAACCGGCGAACTCACCTACTGCAATGCGGGCCACAACCCTCCAATTCTTGTACGCGCGGATGGGACCTGGGAGGAGATTCAGGGCGGTGGTCCCGTTCTCGGCATCCTGGGCTCCATCCAGTACAAGGAATTCAAGCAGCAGCTGGGACCCGGCGATATCCTGGTCATCTATTCCGACGGCGTGACCGAGGCCCCGAACGCCGCTGGTGATGAATTCGATGTTCCGCGCCTTGCCGAGATGGTCCTGAAACACCGGTCCGCCCCGTGTGCCGACATCGTGAAGGCCGTCAACGCCGCTGTGGACGAGTTCACCGGCGGTGCGCCGCCCAGCGACGACATCACTTTGATCATCGCCAAACGGGTGTAGTCCTCGCTGTGAATGGTATTCTGGCCATGTGGAAATTAAGGACGCCGTAGCCAGAGCAGTGATGTTTGCCACCGAAGCATTGGGCCCTGATCGTACTAGGGACATCCGGCTTGAGGAGGTCGAGTCAGGCGTTTTGGATGGTCGCCCGATTTGGTTGATGACGCTGAGCAGCCCGTTCTTCCCCAAACCGGCGGGGGCCAATCTCAGGGAGATGATGGGTCCGGTCAATCCATTGGCGGATCGGGAGTTCAAAGTCTTTGCCGTTGCGAAGGACAGCGGGGAGGTGCTCGCCATGAGAATCAAGAGTTTTGCTGCCCTGGCATCCTAGATGCTGGTTTCCGAGCAACTATTGGTGCATCACCGTGGTCGCGGCGTTCTTCTGGATACCAATCTCCTCGTCCTGTTAATGGTCGGTCGGGTCAATCCGAATCGCATTCCAAACTTCAAGCGAACTCAGAATTTCGACCTCGAAGATCTACAAACTCTGGAGTTGCTGGTGGCGTGGTGCGGCGGAAAATTGGTGGCTACCCCACACATCCTCAGCCAGGTAAGCGACCTTACGGATTTGACTGGTACGGAGCTCGAGCGCGTCCGCAAGTTGTTCCGCAGCACAGTACAGGATCTTGATGAATTTCGCGATCCAGCACTCCAGCTCGTCGACAATCGTTCATACTCTCGATTGGGCTTGGCGGATGCTTCCATCGAGTCGGTATGCGCCCGAAAGATTCTTGTCGTAACCACCGATCTTGACTTGTACATCGCTTTGACTTCTTCCGGCTACGATGCGCTGAATTTCAACCACGTACGGGCACTCGGGTGGCGTTCACGTCGTTGAGCAACGGCAAGAATGGCCCTTGTGCAACCTCGGAAACTTCATGATCTGCCGCCCCCCCGTCACTGCCGCAAAATCTTCTCCATCGCCCGCCCCTTGGCCAATTCATCCACCAACTTGTCCATATGGCGGATCTTCCGCATGAGCGGATCCTCGATCTCCTCCACCCGGTACCCGCAGATCAAGCCGGTAATCTTGGACACATTCGGATGCATCCGCGGTGCCTGGGTGAAGAAGGTCTCAAAGTCCACCTTGTTCTCGATCTGCAGCTGCAGCCCATCCTCGTCATAGCCCGTCAGCCACTGGATGACCGCATGCACCTCCGCCTTCGTCCGACCCTTCCTCTCCGCCTTGGCGATGTAGTGCGGGTAGACACTCGCGAAAGCCATTCGAAATACCCTGCCGTGGTCCATGGATCCGTTGCTCCTCTACGAGTTTCCCACCGCTCTCCACCGCGCCGCAGCCGGTCCAGTTCAGATCCCGAACGGTGCAATGCCCCATATATCCTGAATCATTGCCATGGCACTGGAAACCAAGCCCGATCCCCAGCTAGTCCCCTCCTACGTCGTCCGCATCAAAGGCCGCCGCGATACCTCCACCACCGAGACCTTCCTGGGTTCCGGCGTCCTCATCCGCGCCGACCTCATCCTCACCTGCCACCATGTCCTCCACCCGCCCAGTCAAGCCCCCTTCGATACCGTTCTCGTCTATTTCCAAGGCCATCCCGATCCGATCGTCGCCACCATCCTCCACGAATCGGAACCCGACGACGACCTCGCACTCCTTGAGCTCGCAATCCCCTTCAACCACGTCCATCCCCCCTGCTGGGAGTGCCCGCGCCTCCAAAAGAACGACCAACTAGTCCTGATGGGTTTTCCCAATGACCACGACTACAAAAACCACTTTCACGTCGCCAATTCCGACCGCTACCGCATTCTCGTCGAGAGCGATGTTCCCCATGGCATAAGCGGCGGCATCGGCCAATTCATACACAACGATGTCCCAACCTACTCCTCATGCGTCGGCTTGATTGTCAAGACCCGCGACACCGTCAACAGCCGTCTCATCGCCATCCCGGTGATCCAGGCCTTCCTCGCAGAGAGCCCACTCGATCCCCCGCCCACCCTCCCCGGTTGCCATCCCGACCCCGCCGCCTATATCGAATATGTCCGTACCCAAACCTGCTCGGTCCAGCTAAACCTCGAAAAGGTGGGCCAAGGCTCCCTCCCGGACGACGTCAGTATTGAAGAACTCTGGGTTCCCGCCCGTACATCCGTCTCCGGCTCTGAACAGCCCGGCTCGGACAAGGCCGACTCGGACAAAGACGCCTTCCGCGCCGCGCACCATTCCGCATACCTCGTAGATATCCTCAACCAACGCCGAATCCTCGTCATCGAGGGCGACGCAGGCACCGGCAAGTCCACCTTGCTCAAGCGCGTCGCTTTTGCCATGCTCCGCCGAAACTGGCTCCCCGGCCAAGCCAGTTCGGAAACGCTGGACGTCCACTTTCGAGGTCTGCCCCTCTGGCTTCCCGTAAGGGACTTCGAGGAATACCTTGCCAAGCTCTACCCCGCGCACGCCCCACCCAACTCGGCCAACCTCGCCTGGCTTTGGCAGTACTTCGCCGCCGAGTCCGTCAAACGCAAATGGAACCTGGACGCCGCCTACTTCCACCGGGCCTTGTCCGATCGCGAAAACCTCGTCTTGCTCGATGGGTTGGATGAAGCCACGCCCCGCTGGCGCTCCCTCCTCGCCAACTTTTTCACGCAGATCTCCACCACCTACCCATGCGGCATTGTGGCCACCCTGCGCCCCGAAGCTGAACATGCCGGAGCCGTTCTGCCCGAACGCGCAGGGCGTTTCCGCATCCTTGAAATGGACAACGCCGAGATCGACGCCTTCGTCACGCTCTGGACCAGAATGGTCCGCAACCACGACGCAACCAACGCCGAAACCCATGCCGCAGCCCTGCGCGAAAACCTGCTCCGTCCGGGCATCCGCTCCCTCGCCCGCAACCCGCTCATCCTCACCCTGCTCGCCACCGCCACACGCAGCCGACCGGACTACAAACTCCCGGAACAACGGGCCGACCTCTACGAACTCATCGTCACCCAGCTTGCCCGCAGCCGTCCGGACCCGGACTACTACGCCAAGGACTTCCTCAAGTACCTCAGCATCCTGGCCCTTGCCATGACCCTGCGCGCCGAGGACCGCCGCTTTCGTCTGGGCACCACGGACGCTGCTGCGGAAGTGGAGAAATTCATGCGCGGCGGCACACTTGACGACGCACTCGCGTTTCTGGAACGTGCCGAGGAAAAGACACGCCTCATTACCACCCGGGGCAAGTCCGTAACCTTCCGGCACCGCAGTTTCCAGGAATTCCTCGCCGCCCGCCGCATCAATGACCTCGTCGATCCCCGGCCAACGGCCCTGCAAATCCTGGAAAAGCGTGAATCGCCGGAAGTCCTGCGCCTGCTTGCCGGAGTAATGGAAGGCAGCGATGAGCGGTTGGACAATCTGTTGGAAGCACTCCTGGGCAGTCCAGCCAAATCGCTTGAGGCTGCGGCGTACCTCGCCGGCACGGTGGGCGGCATGCTGAACGACCTCGCACCGAAGTCCGACAAAAATGCCTACAAAATGAATCCGGCGTTAAAGTCCCAGTGGGATGCCCTCCTCGCCCGCGTCATGGTCATTTTCCGTGACGATCCAGACTCCATCCGCCAAGCCGCCGCAATCCCCCTCAAGGACCGCGCCGCCGCAGCCGAGGCGCACAGCCTCGCCGCCAGCGGCCATGCCCGCGACCCGCGACTCCCCCTGCCCCATGAAGGGCACCGCTACTGGGCCCGCGTCGCTGGCTGGGACGAATTCTGGATGGGAGCCCAGTCCAAGGACGACACCAAACCCCTCTACGACCCCGAAGCATTTGACGACGAAGACCGCGAGGCCAACAATCGCCCCAATCCCGTTCGGGTGCCAACGTTCGAGTTGGGACGCTACCCCGTCACCGTCTACGAATACGCCATCTACGTGGATTCGGAGAAAGGCGGGGAGACCCACCCGGACATGAACTTCGAAGAACAGCGGAAGCACCCCGCGCGTCCAGTCACCTACGTGACTTGGGACGAAGCTGCAGCCTATTGCCGCTGGGCCAGCCGCCCGTCCGCAATCGTCCGTCTCCCCAGCGAGGCGGAATGGGAATACGCGGCCCGTGGCCCCGAAAGCCTCCGCTACCCTTGGGGAAACACTCCAACACCCAAAGAGGACCCGAACCGCGCAAATGGCAGCTATGCTGGAATCGGGGCTCCCACACCCGTCGGTCTCTTCCCCGCAGGGCGGAAGGACGGAATCTTCGACCTGATCGGCAACGTCTGGGAGTGGACAGATAGCTCATATGACGAGGGCGGAACGCCCAAGGTGGTGCGGGGCGGTTCCTTCTTCGACAGTGCGTGGAGCCTCCGGGCCGCCGTTCGCCTCGACGTCGGACCGGTTGTACGAAGCAACTTCCTCGGGTTTCGTTGTCTCCGGGAAGTGCTCCCTTGATTCTTTTTCCTTTTCCCTTTACCTTTGCCCGTTGTGGGGCAGGGTGGCACCCTGCGCGGATGTCGCCGACATCCGCACGCACCTAGATGTCGCCGACATCCGCACGCGCCTGAAGGGCGCGGACATCCCCCCCCCATACCCCGATACTCAAACCATGCCCCCATACAAAATCCGTGACGAGGCACCGCCCGTAGTCCAGAAAACCTACACCTTCACCCTCTGGCTGGTCCGCAAAGTCGAGAACTTTCCCCGCAGCCACCGCTTCACCGTAGGCGACCGCCTCACTGCGCACGCGCTGGACCTGATGGCATTGCTCACCGAAGCCGCCTATTCCCGCCGCAAGGAACCCCTACTCGAATCCGCCAGCCACAAGTTGAACTCCCTCCGTTTTCTCCTCCGTCTGGCCAAGGACCTCGATCTCCTCGCCGTTGACTCCTACGGTTTTTGCGCCCAAAACCTGGAGGAGATCGGCCGCATGGTCGGCGGGTGGCGCAAGTCGGCCATCGTCGGAGCACCCGCACAATCATGAAACGCCTCGGCAACCTTTGGCCCCAGCTCACCAGCTTTGAAAACTTGCTGGCCGCCGCCGAATCCGCGGCGGCAGGCAAACGCAGCCGCCCCGATGTGGCGGCGTTTCTCCTCGATCTCGAACTCCACCTCGTCCAACTCCAGCGCGAACTTCTGGACGGAACCTACCAGCCGGGTGGCTACCGCACCTTTGAGTTACGCGAGCCGAAACCGCGCCGGATCTCCGCCGCCCCCTTCCGCGACCGCATCGTCCACCACGCTCTCACCCGCGTGCTCAATCCGTTCTTCGAGAAGCGTTTCTCCCCCTAGTCGGTCGCCTGCCGCCAAGGCATGGGGACGCACGCCGCCCTGAAAGTCGCCGAATCCGCTTGCGCCAAATTCCGCTATGTGCTCAAGTGCGACGTCCGCAAGTACTTCGCCTCCATCGACCACCAAATCCTCAAAGACAAACTGGCCGCAGCCATCAAGTGCAGCCGGACCTTGGAACTGGCCGAAACCATCATCGACGGCTCCAATCCACAGGAGGAAGTCCTCTTTCTCTTCCCGGGCGACGACCTGTTTACCCCCTTGGACCGTCGCCGGGGGCTGCCTCTCGGCAACCAAACCTCGCAGTTTTTCGCCAACGTCTACCTCGACAGCCTGGATCAGTTCATCACGCGCCAACTCCGGCCCGGAGCCTACGCCCGTTACGTAGATGACTTCGTACTCTTCTCGGACTCGAAACAGGACCTCGAGTCCATGCGCCTTTGCATATCCGACCACTTGGAACTGGATCGCCTCCGGCTGCACGACCGCAAATCGCGCGTCTACCAATGCGCAGAGGGCGTCACTTTTCTTGGCTGGCGCCTTTTCCCGCAGAAAACCCGCCTCGTCCGGGAGAACGTAATCCGCTTCTCCCGCCGGATGCGCCAATTGCAGGAAGACTTCCACGCTGGCCGGACTACGTGGTATGCTGTCCAGCAGAGCGTGCGGTCTTGGATCGGCCACGCGGGTTTTGGCGACACCACCGTGCTCCGCCGCAACCTGTTGGACCGGTTCGCGTTTCTGCCACGCTCGGGAGCGCCGTCCACAGGTGGTGCGGGGCGGTTCCTTCAACAACAATACGAGGAACCTCCGGGCCGCCGTTCGCAACAACAACGAACCGGATGAACGAAACAACAACCTCGGGTTTCGTTGTCTCCGGGATGTGGAAAATAGATTCACAGCCGGAACCGGTGCCGGTCCAGGCCGCGCCGGGAGTGCACTTCCACTTCCTGACGGTACTCCCGACGTCCGCCCTGCGGGCGTCGAACAAGTTGTACTCCAAGCCCGCCGCCGTGGTAGCTTCCAGAGTGGTAGCCTCCAGAGGCGAAGCGTTCGGCGGGCCTTTTCCCTTGCCATTTGCCCGTTGTCCGTTGTGGGGCAGGATGGCATCCTGCGGCCAGCTCGCCGAGCTGGCCACGCGGCGAAAGCCGCGCGCACCCATCCCGAGCCCGCAATCCAAGATCCCCCGAACAAACGCTACACTATATCCGTGAACCGCCCGCTCCAATCGCCGGAAATCCTTCCCATACCGAAGACTCTCGCAACCGGCGGCCAACGCCCGTCCCATCTTCGGCCTGCCTGAAAGGCGCTCAACGGAACCCCATGACCGCCCCCGACTTCCTCTTCCGCCTCCACGCAACCAACGGGATCTACCTCGGCACAGGCATCCTAGTCTCCCCTTTGCACATCCTCACCTGTACCCACGTACTGAATTTCGAAAGTCCGGTGGAAGCCAGGCGCGGTGCCCAAAAATTTACCGCCACCGTGGTGGCCAGATCACCTGAAACCGCTGACGACCTCGCGCTGCTAAAAGTGGACGACGTTCTCGGCGACCCTCCCGCCTGGAGGCACGCTGTCAGCGACGGTGCTTCCATCCAATTGAAAGGGTTCGCAAAGGTCGACGCGACTGAAAGCGAGTTCGACGAGCGTCCCGATAAAGTCAACAGCCCCGCCACGTCCGAAAACGGCTGGACCAAGTCCGCGTTCGCCCATTCCGGCGCTGCCCCGGGCATGAGCGGTGGTATCGCTTGGGAGCAAGTAGGATTGGGATACTGTGTTGGCCTGATCCAACTGGGCGGTAAAGTGGCCCACCGCACCATTCTCATCGGCCCCGGCAAGATCGCCCGCTTTCTTGCTCCGCATGGCGTTGCCCTGGCCGGTTGCCCGTCGGGATTTCCCATTGCCGACATCGACCACGAAAGCCGGATGCGCGACCTCCACCGCCAACGCGTTCGATCCGAGAACTCGACGGTCGAACTCAAGGGTTTCAAGGGCACCAACGCCCACACCACCTTCCCCATCCAGGATTTTTACGTGCCACTCAGCAACCCGAATGGCAAGTCCCTCGAACAAGTATTCCGCCGGGACCAGTGTTTGGTGGTCGAAGGCATGGCCGGGTCCGGAAAGTCCACCTTCCTGAAACATTTGGCATGGACCCTCGCAGCCGAACCCGACAAGTTTCCCGTGCCCATCAAGGTGGTCGCGCTGGACGCCACAATCAACGGCCTGCTCGGCAGACACCCCAAGGTCTGCCAACCCTCGGACCCCCGTTGGCTCGCCATCCACGCAGCGGGCAAAGACTGGGAACGGCGCCAGGACTTTATGGAGCGGCAACTGGCGCGACCGGGGGCCGTCGTCCTGCTGGACGGGTTCGACGAGGCTCTCGATGAAAGGCACCGAGCCCGTTTGCGCGAACTACTCCAATCGGCGCAGGATGAATATCCCGATTGCCGCTTCGTGTTGACCTCCAGGCCCGGCGTCTACGGCGGCACTCGCACCGTGCCAAACTTCCACACCGACAGCGTTCGGCCCCTTTCCAAGGACGACCGGACAGTTTTCTTCAGGAACTGGTGCAACTGCGCCTATCGGGACAATCCGTCCGAGGGGGAAGCCAAGCGCGAAGACTTGTCGAAGCAGGTGGAAGGCAATCCAGCGATCCGCGAAATGGCCGCCAGCCCCATGATGCTGACCGCCCTCGCCGTTATCCACTGGAACGAAGGCAGGCTGCCGGAAGACCGGGTCAAGGTCTATGAGTCCATTGTTGGCTGGATGGTGTTCGCCAAGCTCCATCAGGAAAGAACTCTGAATCCGGAGCAGCGCTTGGCTCTTCTGCAAGTGCTGGCCTACGGCATGCAGACCGAGCCCACAGGGCGGTTGACGCGGGCAGAGCGCGGCCAGGCCCTGCAAATACTGCTCCCGTCCTTGAAAGGGAATCGCCAAGCCGCCAATGACTTCCTCAATCAGGAGGAGCCGGATTCCGGGATCATCGTCGGCTTGGCCGATGATGATGTCCAATTCCGCCATCTAACCCTGCAGGAGTACTTGGCGTCCCAGGATCTGTGGAACAACACCCAGGACGAGCAGGATTGCATTTTGACCGATCCCCGCAGGTATGGCCAGCACTGGCGGGAGTTCCTCAATCTCTTCGCCTTGGGGGCAAAGAAGCAGTCCACGATCCAGCGCATCTACGCAAAGCTCCTTGGCGCAGCCAAGAACGAGTCCCTTGCCAACAAGGCCCGCACCGTCAGCATGATCCGTGGCATGGTCCGCCACCGCCGGGAGCGGGAGACCGACATCGAATCGCCGCTTTACATGGAATTCGTCCGAGCCATGTTCGGTCTGTTCCAAGGCAAGGCGGACGGCGAGAACTTGGACCCGTTCGCCCGTGCCGATGCCGCCGAAGCGTGGGAACTGTTGGTGGGCGACACGTCGCGGTTGCGCCTGCCCTCCGACCACGATTACTGGGAGCCCATCGCCGGAGGACAAGGCCTCGGCCGCAACCCGGTCACCGTCCACGAATACGGCCACTATCTGGCCCGGAACAAGTCGGCGTCAGTGCCCAAGACGTGGAAGGAACAGGAATCATTCCCCCACCGCCCCGTCGTCTACGTTTCGTTCCATGATGCGGTGGCCTATTGCAAGTGGTGGAGCGCCGAAACCGGCAAAGCGATCCGTCTCCCCGGCGATTACGAATGGCAGAACGCCGCGGCTGGAGAATATTCCTGGGGAGACGAGGAACCCGATTACGATCGGGCCAACTACGATTGGAAGATCAAAAGGCCAACGCCCGTGGGTCTCTTCCCCAAAGGCAACGTCCCGCGCACCCAAATCGCGGACATGGCAGGGAACGTCTGGGAGTGGGGTCACGAGCAGGTGGTGCGGGGCGGTTCCTTCCTCAACGATTCGTGGTACCTCCGGGCCGCCGTTCGCAACTTCGTCGTACCGGATGTTCGGAACTACATCCTCGGGTTTCGTTGTCTCCGGGCAGTGTTCCCTTAGCTCTTTTTCCTTTTCCCTTTGCTTTTTGCCGTTGTGGGGCCGGGTGGCACCCTGCGCGGAGGTCGCCGACCTCCGCCACGCCCCCTTGGGGGCGTCTCCCCGACCACCGTTCCCACCCAGTTCCTCGCCCGATCAGCCCTCCAAAGCCTCCACCAAAGCCATCCGGCATCCATTCAAATAATCTCCCGGGAACGCCAAGACCTCCCACACCCGCTCCCTCGTCATCGAACCCACCACAGGCAGCATCAAACACCGCGGGCAGGCAATCCGGTGCGCCATGCTGAACGCCGCCAACCGCAGTTCCACCACATCCATCGGGATCCGCTCCTCATCCCCGGCCACCGCAGGCACCGCCTCCACCGCCCGGTCCATCCGTCCGGCCATATTGCTGAACATATCCCGGAAATGCCGCTCGATCCACGAATCCATCGAAGCGCCACCCTCGCACCGTCCCGCCATGGCCTGGCGGATTGCTGCCTCCACAATCCGTTCCGCCATTGTATTGTCGGGTCGGACAATGTTTGCCTGTTCGCCCATCTGCTTCCTGTCCGCCCAGTCCACCGCCCCGCCGCTGCCTCCCACTGCTCCGCCATTGCCTCCCGCTGCGACCAAGCCGCGTCCCCGCCGCACGGGCCGCGAATCGCTCCCGTCCACCAGAGCCCGGCATTTTTCACCCGCCGCCGTCGCCACCACCACTTCCGACGGCACCACCGGAGACAGCCCGAAATACCAGCACCGCGTCGGAGGCAAAAATTCCCCCTCCCGCGCTGTGCATTCCGGCTTGATCAACGATGCATTCCGAAACACATTGCGGTTCTGCCACCACCCATCCCCGGTGTCCACTGTGTCCGGGTCCTCCCAGTTCGGCCGAAGTGGGTCTCCCAGCCTCGCCATGAACATGTCTGGATCCGCCAAAAGCGGATCGAACGCCAACTGTCCAAACGTCTTTTCGCCCCTTGCCAGCTGTGCCACCGCGTTGTGGCGGTCCCTTTCGGACGCGCAGCCACGTTTCAGCGGGGCATGCAGGAACCACATCAACGAAAGCGGTCGCAGCGCCGCCGTAATGTGCAGTTCCGGCAGGCCAAGCAATCCCCTGGTCTCCAGAGCCCTCTTCGTTACCAGTACTTCGATCCCGGCCCAGAAAACCTCGTCCACGGAGTTCTCCACGGCGGCACGTTCCAGGTGGTTGAACCGGACCGTCACCGGAATTTCCTCCCCGTAACCCCAGCGGTCCATGCCCGGTCCCTGCGTTTGGGCCACTCCCAGTCGGGTAATTAGGGTCGCGCTCCCCCGCATCGTCATCGAAAGCGCCCCAACCGTGTGGACCGCATGTTCCACCGGCATCCGGACATCCAGGTCGTTGACTACTCCCATTCCGCCTTTCCTCCCGCCAAGTGCTTGCGCGTTTCCGAGAACATGGTGGCCAAGGAAATGCCGTCGCCCTTGCACCGCCCCGCCAAGCTGTGCCATGCGGAGGCCTGTTCAACGTTGGGGGCGGAGAACTGCGGCACCGCGAGCAACTGTCCGTTTGGCCCCGGGGGCCGCACCGCATACGACTCATCCGGTGGTTTCGCAGCCCAAGCCAGCCCGAACGACTCCAAGCACCGCTGGCTGCAAATGCCGAAATGCCACACCGTATCCTCGATCCCTTTCGGGGCACGCCCGCGCACCAGCCCGTTTCCGAGGTCGGTACCGTTCCGATGTTGCAGCCGCATTGGATCGTTGAGCCGCGCAACATACTTTCCAGACGCTTGCAGGAACGGGTCCCACGGCAAATCGCGGAGCTGCTTCCCGCTTTGCCAGGACTGGCGCATCATCTCCAAGCGCACCTCCTTGGTCTTGTTTCCGTCGTAACCCCGCAACGGCGCACAAACGCGCCATCCCAACGGTCTAGCCGGTGTTTCCCGCATCGCCAATGAAGCCACCACAAACCAGCCATCCTTGTCCGGTTTGTGCTTCCCCTTCGGGACTCCCATCGAAATTTTTAGTTCTTCGCTCGGGGTCGAAATTTCGATGCCGGACCAGAACAACAGTGTTTCCCCGTTGATCGGCAACTCCTGGCACGAATTGGGGATGACGTGGATCTCGACCTCCCGGCCATACTCCCACTGCCCGTCGGCGGTTGCCACCACCACCGTGGCCGTGCAGTCGGGCCCGCTGAAGTCTCCCGCCATGGCCCCGACGTGGTGCGGCGTCCCCTCCGGCGGGGGAGCTGTCCGAAACTGGCGATCTGTCGCGAATCCCATCCCGCCACTATAACCCTGTCCGCGAAAAGGGAAATGGCCCAGCCGGTGAGGCCAAGGACCTCACAATCTGAAACCACTTCACATCGTCATCGCCGGCGGCGGACCCTCCGCCACTTTCTTTCTCGCACGGGCCGTACTCGCAGCCCAATCCGGGATCCTGAAAATCGGGAGCATCACCATTCTCGATCCTCGGGACCCCTCCTGGGGTGGTACTCCCCACTCCACATCCAGCACCGCGTTCCGCGTGAACATGCGGCTCTCGCTCCACTCCGTACCCGGCCAGGTCGGCTTTGAAGCCTATCTCAGCCAAATCGGAGCCAGCCAATTCGATCCGCCACTCCGCAGCGACCTTGGCCGGTATACCAGTCACGTTGCGGAGAACGCCATCGCCCAACTCCGTAAGCTCGGTTGCAAGGTCCACCGGGTCCTGGCATCCGCCGTCGCAGTCCACCCGATCGGCAATGTACCCGGCTATGTGGTCCGCGACGCCAATGGCGGCAGCTGGCCCGCTACCCACGTGATCCTAGCAACCGGACACCAACCGCCGTCGCTCCCCGCAGCGTTCGCGAAGGTTGACCCGGCCCGCATCTCGTTCTACACGGGCGACACCGCGTTCGCCAACCGCATCGCGCCGAATGACAAAGTCCTTGTCATCGGCACGGGTCCCGGTGGCATCGACGTCGCCCGGCACCTGCTGCAGGAACACGGTGTTGCGGGACCCATCCACATCCGCTCCCGGCATGGCCTCCTAAGCGCGGTCCAAACCCCAGACCCGGTTGCACCCGAACTGGTTCGGGAAGTGGGCGCAATCCTGACCGGCTTGGAACGCTCCGGTGTTAGCCCGACCCTCGAACTGCTGGGGGCCAAACTGCTGCCCTTGCTCCAGCGCGCATCGCCAGGCTGGAACTTCCAGGAATTCGTGGAACGCGCCACCTCGGTTGACCCCTTGGTGCAACTCAACCAGGACATCGCCGAAGCGGCCGAAGGCGGCCCCGCATGGCGCATGGTCGTAGAGGCTGTGGGCAGCCACGCCACCCGCATATGGAAATGGCTCGGCCCCGTCCAACAGGAACGCTTCATGACGGAGCAAAATGGCCAGTTTCAGCGCCTCTACTACACGAAACGCCACGCGATGCTAGCAGGTTCCGCCCGCTGGCTCGCGGACCGGCTTGCGGAAGGTAGCGTGACCGTGGGGTCCACCAGCGCCGGCCTGCCGGCCTATGACAAGATTGTCATCGCGACCGGGCCCGAATACCGCATCTCAAAAACCACCAACCCGGTGATTCGCCAGATGCTGGATTCCGGTCTCGCGCGCCCTTGCCACGCTCCTTCCGGCGAGCTGGGAGGGCTCTGGACCCAGGACTGCCAACTCCGGACCGCCCCCGGAATCTTCGCGATGGGTAGCGTCCTGCGTTCTGAATTTTATGCGGTCCACGGTTACCCAGCCCTCGACCTCCACGCGAGAATCATCCTCGCCCAGCTGTCCTAGGCCTAGCCCGTCCACACCTGCCCCCAGAGCCCTCGCGCTTTGTGGGGCAGGTGTGGCACGCCTTCGTTCACAATCTTTATTTCCTAATAAATCAACAACCTACGCCGAAATCCACCCCGTCTCCGCCCCCGCCCGTGCCATACTTTCCACGGACATACCCCCATGCTTCCCCAACAACAATTCGAGTCCAACCGCCGGACTGCCCAAGAGCCGAAATCGCAATTGCTCTTCGTACAAAAGTTGGGTCCGTTTGACTCCGTTTCGCCCTTTCCAGACCGCGCCGAAGCGACACCTGTCCCAATGGAATCAATAGATTACGCCCATACATCCCCCAATTCCGAAATTTCCGCCCCACACGGGCCTTCGCGCTTTGTGGGACAGCCGCATCTCCGTGGGCAACAAAAGTTGGGTCTGTCTGACTCCGTTTCGCCCTTTCCAGAGAGCACAGAAGCGATACCCGTCTCAATGGAATCAATATCTTACGCCCATACAACCCCCAATTCCGAAATTTCCGCCTCCTTCACTCGCCGCTCACCATCCGGGTTCTTCAGTCCACACGGCACCCAGTTCAACCACGTCCGGGGCATCCGCGTAGCGTGCCCTGCGGTCGGCAGGAACGGCCCTTGTGTACCCTCAATATTGAACATGAATGTAGCAATCTTGGGTCTCGGCTTCATGGGCACCACCCACGCCCAGGCTTGGCGCAACGTACCCGGTGCGCGCCTGGCAGCGGTCATGAGTTCCGACGAGCGCAAACTCACCGGCGATCTCTCTTCCATTTCGGGCAACCTGGGCAACTCCGGCGAGCAACTGGACTTTACGAACGTCGCCAAGCACCGCACCATTGAAAGTGTCCTCGCCGATCCCGGTGTCGATGCCGTTGACATCTGCCTGCCCACGGACAGCCATGCCCCGGTCGCCATCGCCGCGCTGCGTGCCGGTAAGCACGTCTTGGTGGAAAAGCCCATGGCGCTCGACATGGCCGGGGCCGAAGAAGTCATCCGCGAGGCCGAATCTTCCGGTCGCATCCTCATGGCGGGCCAAGTCCTGCGCTTCATCCCGGCCTACTCCCTGCTTTCCGACCGCCTGAAGCAGTCCGGCCCCGTCCGGTTCGCCTACTTCCGTCGGCGTTGCGCCGCTCCCGCTTGGAGCAAATGGCTCTCGGACGCGTCCCGCAGCGGTGGCGGCGTCTTTGACCTGCTAATCCACGACGTCGATTACTGCGTTTCCCAGTGGGGCCTTCCAACCACAGTCAAGGCTTCCGGCTACTCGGAGCCATCCGTCGGAATCGACCTCATCCACGCCGAACTGACCTATCCCGGCATGGGTCCCGTAATCGTAACCGGCGGTTGGCACCACCCAAAATCCTACCCGTTTTCAATGGAGTTTACGGTCACAGCGGCCGCAGCCACCTTCGAATGGCCCTTCGGTGCGCCCGACCTCAAGGAATTCCGTGCCGACGGCGAAGTCACCGTCCATGAACTGCCAAAGGCCGACGCCTTTGCCCTCGAACTCGAGTACTTCACCGGCTGCGTGCGCGACAACCGCCAGCCGGATTTCTGCCCGCCGCGCCAGTCGGCCCAAGCTGTGGGCCTGATGCGGCTTATCCTGCAAGCAAGAGAAACCGGAGAGACACTACCATGCGCAATCTAACACCTTTGGCAAATTTGGAGACCGGCGCGATGTTCTGGGCCGGTCGCGACCCCGACGACACGTTTGCGGAACTCGCCGCGCTCGGCCTGCGCTGCGGCCAACTCGGATTTCCAGGAGATCTGGACCTTGATGCCGCCGTGGAGCCTTGGCGCGAGGCCATCCGACGCTCCGGTTTCGTCCTCTATACCGCCATTGCGTCCTTCCATGGCGAGGACTACGCCGATATTCCCACCGTAAAGGACACAGTCGGGTTCATCCCCCCGCGCTTCCGTGCCGAACGCGTCGCCCGCATGCTGGCAGTCAGTGACGTGGCCGCGAAACTTGCGATTCCGGGAATCGGGATGCACGTGGGCATGGTGCCCGCCGATACCACCGATCCCGACTACATCGCCGTCCGTGAGATCACCCGTCAGATTGCCGACCATGCCGCGACCCATGGCCAAACGGTCTCCCTCGAAACCGGCCAGGAGACTGCCGAACACCTGCTGGAGTTCCTCATTGACGTCAACCGCTCCAACGTCGGCATCAATTTCGACCCCGCCAACATGATCCTGTACGGGACTGGCGACCCGATCGAGGCTCTTGGGATACTTGGGTCGCGCGTCCTCTCGGTACATGCCAAAGACGGTGACTGGCCCCCTGCCGACCAGCCGGACGCACTGGGTACGGAGCGGACCTTGGGCAAGGGGTCTGTGGGAATCGAGAGGTTCTTGAGGAAGCTGCTGCAGGTGGGCTACAAGGGACCGTTGGCTATTGAGCGCGAAGCTCCGAACCATGCCGAACGGATGCAGGATATCGCGACTGCTGTTCGTGTGCTGGATGAGGTAAAGCGGGTTATCTTGAACTAAAGAGATGGTTTGCGGGGGCGGACCGGGAGTGGTCCGCCCGCACCACGGACTACTTCCCGTTCTTGTAGGCGGTGTACAGGTCGGCCAGTTTTGCCGTTTCCCCATCACCTGGGTGGATCACGACCCGGTACCGGAAGCGCAAGGTCTCGCCGGGCTTCAACGTCAAAGCACCGTCGGCCTCCTTGCCCTTGGTGAACTGGTGGACGCCAAAGATATTGTTGGCGAACAGTCCGTAACCGCGGGCGTGCCAGTAGGTGGGGTAGCGGGGGTTGGCCGGGTTGTCGAAGATCGCAATCCCCAACTGCTGTCCTTCAACGGTGCCGGAATAGTCCATCCATTCCGACCGTTTGCCCCAGCACTGCTCTTCCAGCTTGCAACCCTGCGCGTTTGTCATCACGCCTGTGCGCTTGGGTTCCGCGGGAGTCTTTGGGGCTGGCTCTTCCAATCCCGGTGCCACGCGAATGCCGAACACGCCGTCCTTTTCGTCGCCGAACGTAACCGTGTCCTTGGCGATGAGCGTGAAGTCGAAATCGATGACCCGGTTGGGCCCGCCCGCATGGAACGTCATCGTACGGTCCTCGGTCATCACAACCTTGCCGTCGGACTGCTTCCACTCGGATTGCTCGACGATCTCACCCTTGGATTTGCCGCCCTGGGCCTTGGAAACCTTGGTCACGAAGATGTGGCCGCGCTTGACCTTGGCCTGCTTGGGGTCGCTGTCGTAGGAAAACTCGTTGTTCCAGTAGTCGAATCCGTTCACCGACTGGTGGGCGAACCACATCGAGCGTTGGTGCTGATGGTCGGTCAACTCGCCCGCCACCTTGTCCATTGGAAATGCACGGGTTACCGGGACACCGGACGGCGCACGGAGCGGATAGAGGTATGGTTTCGCGACCTCCGGCCCGTAGAAGAAGGTCGTATACGGCTTGCCGTCGATCTCGACTGCAATCTTGTTCTCACCTTGGGTGATCTTGACTTGGGCGGTCGCCACTTGGTAGCCCGGCAGCGCGGCCAACAGTGCGACCGCAAACAACTTGTTCATATCAGACAGTTAATCACACCGGGTCCGACGACGGGTCCGAGATTGTGGTAAGTCTGGTGGGAGTGATCCGCTTCCTATACTTGCTCGCGATTGCGATTCCGCTGGCTGCCGATTGCCGTCTGCCGGACCCTGCTCCCAACGCCCCGGCGCGGCTCTCTCCCGCCCGCCTGCTCGAAGGTGGCCACTACTTGTCCGCCGAGCGCATTCTGGAAGTCGCCCTGAAGAACCGGCCCGCCAATGCACCGACCAACGGCCAGTTGGAGTGGATGCTGTCCCGGGCCAAAGCCGCGCTCGCCCAGGGCGATACGGAGAAATTGGAGGAGGCCCTGGCATTCGCCGAGAGGGCGCTCGCGGCTGACCCGAACAATGCCCGTTACCATGTCCAGGTCGCGGCCACTGCTGGCCGATTGGCGGAGAAGGCCTCGTTGTTCAAGAAGCTCGGCTACGTCACTCGCGCCAAGCATGAACTCGACCTTGCGGCCGCCGATGCCACCGAGATCGACGCCCAATGGGGACTCATGATGTATTACTTCGCGGCTCCGCCCATGGTGGGCGGCGACAAGGCCAAGGCCCGCCAAATTGCGGAACGCCTGGCCGCCAGCGTGCCAGATCTGGGCCGTTATTATGCCGGCCGGTTGGCGCTGGAACTGAAGGAGCCGGAAAAGGCCGAGGCCTACTACAAGGCGTCGATGGGCGAGAACCCGTTGCTCTTTGACACCGCCTCCGCCCTCGCCATGTATTACATTCGGACCCAACCCGACCAGGCCAAGGCGGAACTGTGGGCTTGCCAAGCCGTACACGCCGACCCGGACCGCGCCGATGCCTGGGCCCTACTGGCGCGGGTCCACACCATGTGCGGCTGCTGGACCGAGGCGGTCGATATCGCGGAGCGTGCCGAAAAGACCGACCCCGAAAACCTGGCCGCCTACTTCGCCATCGGGGAGGTGGCTGTTGAACGCGGCGAGCAATACGGCCTTGCCGCGACGATGTTCCGCAAGTACTTGGAGAAACCGATCGAGGGCGACCAACCTACTGAGGCGACTGCGAGGATGCACCTGGGCACCGCTTTGGCCCGCCTTGGCCGTTCCAGTGAGGCCGCGAAGGAGTTGAAAGCTGCACTGGACCTCGATCCGACCCTCGACGGGGCCAAGAACGAGCTGAAAAAGCTCCGCCAGTAGCTCAGGCCACGGACAAGGCATTTGCCGTGACGAACAAGTTGCGCTCCCGAAACGCCGCCGGGCTCTCGACCAAGAGGAGCGCGCGCATGTGCCGTCCAGGGCTGGCGAACCAGGGTTCGCGCAAGACGCGCTCGGAGTCCCGCACCCAGGGCGGAGCCGATCTCCCGAGGGATGCGGCGAGGGATGCCGCGACGGCGGCCAGGTAAGCGTCCTGGATCCCGCCGTTCGGCACAAGTTCTCCGAGAAGGACGGGAGGTTCGGTGAGCATGCCGTAGTCCTTTTGGCGGGCGAACTCATGCAGAAAATCCGACAGCTCAAATTCGAAAGATCGACCGGCGCACGTCCGGCGCGCGATCTCTGCCACGGAGCTTGGACGCGGTTCCATCATTGGTGAAATCCATCCAAAATCTCATCCACGAGGTATGTGGATCGCGGCAAGATGCGCGAGGGGTCGTAGTACCGCCCTACTATTCGCATCACCTCTTCCGCCTCCGTCAATGCCAGTAGGCGAATGAGAAACGCAATATCCGCAGCATCGCCGTGCTCTGACCCGATACCGGATCGGGCTGCCAGAACTTTCATCGCCAGCATGTATTCGGCGGTCGGGGCTTGGACCCTGAGGTTGGGAAGGTCCAGTGCGTCCAGCGGGACAAAGTCGCCGTTTTGGGACAAGAATCCCTTCGCCGCGTCGTTCAACCAGTCCGATGGAAGATCCAATTCAACCGCAACGGCGGACGCGGCGAGACGGACTTCCGCACTCGGCTGGAAGATCGCATCCACATCCTGTGTGGACTGGCGGGAGTTGAATGCCAACACCATCGCAGTGCCGCCGACCACATTCAACTCGCCTTGGACGCCGCGCTTCCCAAGCTCGTCCGAGAGTTTCGAAAATGCCTCCATGATGGCGGTTCTGCTCAGCATGACTGCATACCATTCTAGCGGCGGCGCAATCCTTGTAACATAAAGGAGCGGCCAAACCGGTCGCACCCATGAAATACGTCATCAGCAACCGGGAACCTGCCGGCAAGCGAATCCTCCTCATCGAAAGCGGCTCCCGCTCGCTGCTGGAAGGCTTGTTGCCTATCATTCTTCCCGCATGGGCCGGGAACTACGAAATCGATCTGGTCACCTGTTTTGGCGGACTCCCCGTCGGCATGCCCCCCAACGGCAAGGTCTACCGGGTCACCGACTACGGAACCAAGGAAAAGCGCGAACAGCTCGTTCGTGAGCTTCGCACCCGCGACTATGCCTTCACCGGCATGATCTGCTCCGCCGAGCCCCTGATGACCAAGTGGAAGTGGATGCTGGCCTTCCGCGTCCCGGCCAAGGTCTTCATCGTCAACGAGAACGGCGACTATTTTTGGATCCACCGCGAAAACCTCGCCATCATGCGGGAGTTTGTCCTGACCCGCATGGGGATGGAGGGCACCGGGGCCATCCGGGTCGTGGCGCGTTTGGCGGCGTTTCCCTTCACCGTCCTTTATTTGCTACTGTATGCTTTCGCGGTCCACACCCGACGTGCGGTCCGCCGAGCCTTTTAGGAATTCCAAACACCATGAAAACAATCCAAATCACCAAGACCGGCGGCCCGGAGGAGATGCGCTATGTGGACGCTCCCGTCCCCGCTCCCGGCCCCAACCAGGCTCTGATCAAAGTCGGCGCGGCCGGCGTCAATTTCATCGACGTCTATTTCCGCATCGGGCTTTACAAGGCGGAGTTGCCGTTCACCCCGGGCAACGAGGGGGCTGGCGTCATTGAGGCCGTTGGACCGGGCGTCACCGATTTTGCAGTGGGCGACCGCGTGGCGTGGGGCATGTTCCGCGGCTCCTACACCGAGTACGCGGTCGTTCCCACCAGCCAACTTGTCCACCTTCCCGATGGCGTCTCCTATGAAACCGGTGCCGCCGCCATGCTGCAGGGCATGACGGCCCACTATCTCTCCCATTCCTCTTACCCCCTGAAGCCGGGTGACCGATGCCTGATCCATGCTGGTGCAGGCGGCGCGGGCCGGTTGCTCATCCAAATGGCGAAGATGCTCGGTGCAACGGTTTACACCACCGTTGGCAACGAGGAAAAGGCGGCGATCGCCAAATCCGCCGGTGCCGACGAGGTGATCATCTACACCCAGAAGGATTTTGTCGCCGAGGTCAAGGCGCTCTCGGGAGGAAAGGGCTTGGATGTGGTCTACGACTCTGTCGGTGCCAGCACCTTCCTAAAAGGCTTGGACCTAATCCGCCCGCGCGGCATGATGGTTCTTTTCGGCCAATCGAGCGGTGCCGTGCCCCCGTTCGACCCGTCCATCCTGAACCAGAAAGGCTCGCTTTTCATGACCAGGCCCAGCCTCGCCCACCATTGCCTGACCCGCGAGGAGTTGGAATGGCGTGCGGGCGACGTACTTGGCTGGATCGCCAATGGCAGCTTGGAACTCCGCATCCACAAGACCTATGCGCTGGCGGACGCACCACAGGCCCACGCCGATTTGGAAGGGCGGGGAACTGCGGGCAAGCTCCTCCTGGTGCCATAAGTGGTGACAGGACCGGAAGCTGCGCGGCGGGTAAAGGCCGCCGCGCAGTTCGACAAATTCGACGCACTGCTGGTCACCAAGCCGGAGAACGTCCGCTACTTGACCGGCTTTACCGGCAGCAATGGCATCGTCTTTCTGCTAGAGGACGGCACGGCGACGCTGTTCACGGACCCCCGCTACACCGTCCAATCGAGGCAGCAGACCGACTGCAAGGTTGTGATCGCCAAGGGGCCGCTGACGAAGTCCATCCTGGCCGCCTTCACGAAGTCGGGAATCCGCAAGTTCGGCTTTGAGCAGGACCACATCAACGTTGCCCAGTTCGACGCGCTGAAGAAGGGCCTGACCCTTGGCTTGGAACTGGTCCCGGTTTCAGGCTTGGTGGAACGCCTCCGCATGGTGAAGGACGCGGGAGAGATCGCGGCGATCCGTGCATCCGTGAACGCGAACTCGATCGCGCTGGCCCAGGCGCTCGGCCGGTTCCAAATCGGCATGACCGAGTCGGAACTCGCCGCCGAAATCGACTACGCGAACCGCAAGCTGGGTGCCGAAGGCCTTGCGTTCGACACCATCGTGGCTGCGGGCGTACGAGCAGCACTGCCGCAGGCCCGTCCCGGATCCACGCCCATCGCCACGGGAATGCTCCTGATTGACATGGGCGTTTTCCGGGATGGATATGCCAGTGATATGACCCGCATGGTCCATGTGGGGCCCGCGACCGACCGTTACCGCGAAATGTATGCTGCCGTTCTGGAAGCCCAACTCGCCGCAATTGACGCCGTGAAACCGGGAGTCCGCACCGTGGCCGTGGACAAGGCGGCGCGCGAAGTATTGCAGGCCCGCGGACTCGAAAAGGCTTTTGTGCACTCCACTGGCCACGGCCTTGGGCTGGAAATCCACGAAGGGCCGCGTCTGGGGCGCAAGGACAAGGGCAAACTCCAAGCCGGGATGGCGATCACCATCGAACCCGGCGTCTACATCGAGGGTTGGGGCGGCATTCGGATCGAGGACACCGTGCTGGTGACCCAAACCGGCTGCGAGATCCTCACTCCGACTTCGAAAGAGTTGTTCGAACTATAGCATTTCGGGCTGGAAATGGGCTAGCAGGTAGGCGGATTCCTCTTCGCCCCGTTCCATGCCCACCACAACCAGATCCTGCCGGAACGCAGCCTCGAACCGGTCCGCCAATTCCGCTTGGATGGCTCGAACACGCGCCGGATCGGTGGATCGGAGTGTCGCAACGTTGGCTGGCACCGCGATCCTGTCCACAATAGGCGGATTCCCAACCGGCTGGCCCGCGCAGATCGTGGACGCCCGTTCCGAGCGCACCCACCATTCCGCAGTCAACCGGTCGGTCGGCATGCCGCCGTGCAGTGGGCTCGTCGAGATGCCATATTGGTTGCGCACGTGCCGACGCACAATTGCCCCAAGCCGTTCAATGTTGAAGTAGGCGTTCTTCAACTCCAAGGGATCAAAAGTCCACTCGATCAACGGAATTCCGGCCTCCAGGGCAAGTTCCCGCTGACGAATCTTCATCCGTCGCCCGAGGCCGAAATCCCGGTATTCGGCTAGAACCCCGAGCATGTTGCTGTGCAGAAACGGTGCGCCGCCGGGCTTGATGGCTGGAATCGCCAAGCAGAAGGCGACCATCTTTGGGCCGTCAAAAGCGCCTAGAATGATCCCGCCTACCTTGCTGGCGACCACGAAGAACCGTACCGGGAGCAAATCGGTCTCTGAAAAGCCCCAAATTGTACGCTGGAGCTGCACGGCGTCCCGGAATTGGGCGTCGGTGGTGAGCGACGCAACGGTTATTTCCTTTTCGCTGCCTGCCATAGCGTTTCCAATTCTTCAATCGGGGTCTTGGACATCTCGGCACCACGCTCCGCCAGCTTCTCCTCGATATAGCCGAAACGCGACCGGAACTTGGCGTTGGTGCGGCGCAAGGCCTGTTCTGGATCCACTTTTACGAAGCGTGCCAGGTTGACTAGGACGAAAAACAGATCCCCCAGCTCATCCTCAATGCGGTCTCGCTCCCCGGATTGGCGGGCTTCGTCGAATTCCCCGAGTTCTTCCTTCAGCTTCTCCAAGACCTGCTCCGGGCCCGACCAGTCAAACCCCACCGTGGCGGCACGGGAGGTGATCTGCTGGGCCTCCACAAGCGCGGGGAGCGCCCTTGGCACCCCCGCAAGCAGGCCGGTGGGTTTGTTTTTTCCCTTTTTCTCTTGCGCCTTTATCTCGTTCCACTGCTTCAAGACCTCATCGCCGGTGGATGCCGACGCGTCCCCGAAGATGTGCGGATGCCGCCGCACGAGCTTCTGGTTGATCGCATCCAAGGAATCGCCGATGTCGAAACGACCCTCCTCGGCCGCCATCTGGGCATAGAAAACGGCCTGGAGCATGAAATCGCCCAACTCCTCGGCCAGATTCTCCCAATCGCGGCGGTCTATGGCGTCGAGAACCTCGTAGGTCTCTTCGAGCGTGTACTTCCTGATCGAGTCGAAGTTCTGCTCGCGGTCCCAAGGACACCCGTCGGGAGCGCGCAACTGGGCCATGATTTCCACCAAACGCTGGAATTTCCCGCCGGTTGCTTCGGGGGAAGGCTCCTTCGGTATGGTCAGGACCGGTGTCGTCAAGAGATTTCAGGTTAGCATTTGGGGGGAGCTAAACTTGTCAGTAGATGATGGATGCTTACGACGGTCAGAACGGCGATCAGGAAGATGGCGCGCCGCCAATCCTGCCCCCGGCGGATTTCGATTTTCTTATCTACTCCCTGCGCCTGCAGGCAGAGCTGAACCTGGGTATTCTTCCCATGGCGGAAGCTGGCGATGCCGACTTGGATCTCGCCCGCCACAACATTGACTTGCTGGCGATGCTGCAGGACAAAACACGGGGCAACCTTACCGACGAAGAATCCCGTGAATTGGGGCGCACACTGTCGGAACTGCGGATGCGTTTTGTCCAAGCCAAGGAACAGGAAGGCAAAGGCGGTTCGGCCAATCCGTTCCTGCTGTAATTGCCCTTGCGGCCAATGGAAAAGCTGCGGTTGACAGTCTTGGGCTCCGGGACCAGTTCCGGAGTGCCGACCATCGGGTGTACATGCGACGTTTGCCGCTCGGACGACCCCCGCGACAAGCGTCTTCGCCCTTCAGTGCTGCTGAGCCACAGCGACAGGCGTATCGTCATAGACACCACGCCCGATTTCCGCATGCAGGCCTTGCGGTCGGGCATGGAGCGTCTGGACGCGGTGGTCTTCACGCATGCGCACGCGGATCATATTCTGGGCTTGGACGACGTTCGCCCCTTCAACTACCGCCAGCAGCAGCACATCCCGATTTACTTGACGGACACCACCTTCAAGACTGTCCGGCGCATCTTCGACTACGTGTTTGACGAGCGTCCCCATGATTCCGTGGTGCCGAAGCTTGAGGTCAACATCATTACCGAGGAGTCTTTCGACGTCCTGGGACTGCGGTTTACGCCGATTCCGCTTCGCCACGGGCGCACCGAGGTTTTCGGGTTCCGAATCGGAGGTTTGGCCTATTTGACCGACCATGGGGACATTCCCGAGTCATCCCTGTCACTGCTGCAGGGGCTCGACGTGCTCTTCTTGGATGCCTTGCGCTATAAGCCGCATCCGACGCATTCCACCGTGTCGCAGTCGGTCGAAACGGCCCTGAAGGTCGCTGCACGGCGAACCTATTTCACCCACATGTGCCACGATGTCGGGCATGAGGCTGGTCAAGCTTCGCTCCCCGAGGGCATTTTCCTTGCGTACGACGGACTCGTACTGGACATTGACAACGAATGAGGGTTTTCCATGGCTCGGAAGACGTTCCCGCCGGTTTCGGACCGTCTGTAGTCGCGATTGGCAATTTCGACGGGGTTCACGTCGGCCATCTGGAGATCCTGCGCCGCGTCGTTCAACTTGCGTCTGAAACCGGATGTATTCCCGCAGTCTTAACGTTCCATCCCCATCCGGCCCGCATTCTGGCCCCCGACCGCGCTCCAAAGCTCATTGTGACGTTGGAACAGCGCTTGCGGCTCTTTGAGACCGCCGGAATCGCGGCGACGCTAGTCCAACCGTTTTCTACGGAGTTTGCATCCTTGACGCCGCGTGAGTTCTGCAATGGGATTCTGATCGGCGCGCTCGGTACCCAGTGCGTCATGGTGGGCGAAGACTTCCGTTTTGGAGTCAGGCAAACAGGGGATGTGGATACGCTGCGCTCGTTTGGAATCGAAGTGCGCCCCGTTGAGGAAATCGGCAGCGCAGGAATCCGGGCCAGCAGCACGGCAATACGACGGCTGGTGGAGGACGGGCGCGTATCCCGCGCCCGCCGGATGTTGGGACGGCCCTTCGCCTTGGAGGGACCCGTGGCGCACGGTCGGGGAATTGGCCGGACGTTGACGGTACCGACCCTCAACCTTGCCTCCGAGAATGAACTGATGCCCGCGACTGGGGTCTACGTGACCCGGACCCGCGACGAAGCGACAGACCGGCAGTGGGCGTCGATCACGAACGTCGGCTACCGGCCTACCTTTGGAGACGGCGGCCTGACGGTGGAAACCTACCTACTTGAGGCACCGCCGGCTGAGGCCCCCGAGCGCATTGAGGTGTCGTTTCTCGCCCGCGTTCGCAGCGAACGCAAATTCGAGAGCCCCGAAGCACTGAAGGCGCAAATCCTGCGGGATGCGGGAGCCGCCCAACGTTTCCACCGGCGTGCTGGCGGTCGCTGAGACCCGGCAGGTCCCGCGTGGGACAATGGGAATTCCACCCGGAAATATCCAAGGAGCATAAATGAGTCTTTCCGCAGCAAAACTGCAGCACATGAAAGCCCTGTCCAACAGCGCGGGCGTGATCGCGGCCGCCGCCATGGACCAGCGCGGCAGCTTGACCAAGGGCATCGCCCAGGCCAAGGGCATTCCACAGAGTGAAGTCACCGACCAGATGATGGAGGAGTTCAAGGTTGCGGTTTCCAAAATCCTGACCCCGCACGCCACTTCCATTCTTTTGGACCCTGAATTTGGGCTCCCGGCCGCCGCCGCCCGCGCCGAAGGCAAGGGCCTTCTGCTCGCCTACGAAAAGACCGGGTATGACGCTACCGACAAGCACCGGATGCCGGACCTTTTGCCCCACCTATCCGTGAAGCGGATCAAGGAAATGGGTGCCGACGCGGTCAAAATCCTGCTCTACTACACCCCGTATTCGCCTTCCGATGTGAACGACATCAAGCACGCATTCGTTGAGCGGATCGGTGCCGAGTGCGAGGCCTATGACATCCCGTTCTTCCTTGAATTCGTCGGCTATGACGAAAACGGTGCGGACGAGAAGGCCTTGGCCTACGCGCAAAAGAAGCCGTCGGTTGTGAAGGGTTCGATGCTCGAATTCTCCAAGCCGCAGTACAAGGTCGACGTGCTCAAGGTGGAAGTGCCGATCAACCCGGCCTACGTCGAAGGCAGCCGCGGGTTCAAGGGACAGGTCGCCTATACGCGCGCCGAAGCCCTCGACCACTTCCGCGATTGCGCCTCCGTCGCCACCAAGCCGTTCATTTACTTGAGCGCGGGTGTGACGAACGAAGTTTTCATCGAGAACCTGGAATTCGCTGCCGCCAGCGGCACGGACTATTCCGGCGTTCTGTGCGGTCGCGCCACCTGGCTTGACGGCGTGAAGATCTATGGAGAAAAGGGCCTCTCGGCCTTGGAAGATTGGCTCTCGACCCAGGGTGTCAAGAACATCGAAGCAGTGAACGAAGCTGTGAAGCCTGCCACCGCATGGTGGGTCAAGGCCGGTATCACGGTCTAGTCCGGTTTCAAAGTTTGGGTGGAAAAGGCGGGTCGCTGTTTGGGCCCGCCTTTCTGCGTTTTGGCCGCTAGGCTTTAGCGCTAGTCAGTGAAAAGCGTACCCCGGCCGAGGATCGATTCCGGGTCGAGAAGTCGCTTTACCCCACGCATGGATTCAATCTCCGCAGGGGAAAACTGGAGCGGCAGGAAATCGCGCTTGCGCTTTCCCAAACCGTGCTCTGCCGAGACTGTACCCCCCATTTCGACCGCCTGTTTGGCGAATTCGACCATCAACGCCTTCGCGCGGGTCCATTCGACGCTGTCGGCGGGCAGGATGTTGGTGTGCAGGTGGGCATCGCCGATGTGGCCGAAGACGACGTACTTGCCGGGGAATTCGCGGTCCAGGGTGTCGCGGTAGACCTGCAGCATCTCCTCGTTGCGGGCGATCGGGACGGCGAAATCGGAGCCCATCTTGGTCAGCCCTTTGCGCCGGACCAGGTCGTTGACCGCTTCGGGAACGGAATGGCGGAAGCGGCGGAAACGTTCGCGGTCGGCGGCTGACATGGCAAACCAGGAGGCATCGAGGAGTGCTCCCGAAGCTTCCAGCCGATCAATCCAAGCCTCTTCGACGCCGTCACCTGCCTCCTGCTCGATCAGAAGCGCCGCACGTGCTTCGCGCGGAATCTCGCTGAACCGGGGGCGGATCATCCCGAGGGCGGCTTCGTCGACGTACTCCAGCATGCGGAGACCTGTAACGGGACGCCAGTCGTTCACGGCTGCGAGTGCCTCGCCATCGGAACTGAAGAAGACAACGCCCGTGAAGAGGTCGGCAGGTGCGGGCAGCAGGGCCAGTTCAGCCCCGGTGACCACGCCCAGGGTGCCTTCCGCCCCGATGAACAGGTCGAGATAGTCCATTCCGGGGCGGAGGAAGTACCCGGCGGTATTCTTAGTCGTGTCTGGTGGCGCGATGGCTGGCAGGTCCATCGGCGGCTTCTCGCCACGGCGGAGGTGGAGGATGGTGCCGTCCGCGAGGACCACGGTCATGGCGATGACATGGCGGCGGGTGTCGCCGAACTTGAAGCTGCGCGATCCGCTCGCGTTGGTGGCAATGGTTCCGCCCACGGAGGCACCCCAGTCGG
>CAIYDY010000358.1 GCA_903925015.1 uncultured Acidobacteriia bacterium | reverse complement strand
TCTGGCCGTTCGGTCATCGTGGTGGGCCCCGAGCTCAAGCTGCATCAATGCGGCCTGCCCAAGAAGATGGCGCTCGAGCTCTTCAAGCCCTTTATCTATCACCGCCTGGAACAGACCGGCCACTGCACCACCATCAAGCAGGCCAAGGAATTGGTCGAACAGCAGGATCCGGTGGTGTGGGACATCCTCGAAGAGGTCATCAAGGACCACCCGATTCTTCTCAACCGCGCTCCGACTCTCCACCGCTTGGGTATCCAGGCGTTCGAGCCGGTGCTCGTCGAAGGCAAGGCGCTCAAGATCCACCCGCTGGTCTGCACGGCATTCAACGCCGATTTCGACGGCGACCAGATGGCCGTCCACATTCCGCTATCCCCCGAAGCCCAGATTGAGGCCGCGACGCTCATGCTCGCCGCCAACAATATTCTGTCTCCGGCGCACGGTGGACCGATTGCCATCCCGACCCAGGACATGGTTCTTGGTTGCTACTACCTGACCAAGATGCGCCCCGGTGCAAAGGGCGAGGGCCGTACTTTCGCCTCCACCGACGACGTGCTGATCGCGCTCGAAATGGAAGAGGTTCAAACCCTCACCCCCATCAAGCTGCGCTACACGGGCAAGGTCATCGATCTCACCAAGGCGTTCGACAGCCAGAACGTCATGCACACCGAGCCGATCGAGTTCGTGAAGCAGTACATGGAAACGACCGTCGGCCGCGTTATTTTCAACGACATGCTGCCCGAGGGCATGCCGTACATCAACGGTCTCTTGAAGAAGAAGGGGTTGGCCCAGCTGGTCAACTACTGCTATCTCAAACTTGGCTTGACCGTCACGGTCCAAGCCTTGGACGGCATCAAGAACCTGGGCTTCAAGTACGCAACCCGCGCCGGAATTTCGATCGGTGTCGACGACATGGTCGTCCCCGGCGAGAAGAAGGAATTGGTCTCGAACGCTGAGAAGGCCGTCGTCGCCGTGGAAGGCCAGTATCAGGACGGTGCCATCACCTCCGGCGAGCGCTACAACAAGATCATCGAAATCTGGTCCCGCGTGACCGAAAAGGTTTCTGACGAGATGTTCAGCGCCATGGAAGAGGATGACCGTACCGGTCGTTACCTCAACCCGATTTACATCATGGCCGACTCCGGTGCCCGCGGATCCAAACAGCAGATCCGTCAGCTCTCCGGTATGCGCGGTCTGATGGCCAAGCCGTCGGGCGAAATCATCGAAACCCCGATCACCGCGAACTTCCGCGAAGGCCTGAACGTTCTGCAGTACTTCATCTCGACCCACGGTGCCCGCAAGGGTCTCGCGGATACCGCGCTGAAAACTGCCGACTCCGGCTACCTCACCCGTCGTCTGGTCGACGTGGCGCAGGACGTCATCATTACTGAAGACGATTGCGGCACGACCGAGGGCATCATTGTCGAGCCCATCATCGAATCCGGCGAAATCATCGAGCCGTTGCGCGACCGCATCGTCGGCCGCGTGGCTCTCGAAGACCAGAAGGATTACGAGGGCAACGTCATCGTCGCCGTCAACCAGGAAATCACGGAAAAGCTGGCTGGTCAAATCCAGGCCGCCGGTATCGAGCGGGTCAAGATCCGTTCGGTGCTGACTTGCGAATCCAAGCGGGGCGTTTGCGTCGCCTGCTATGGCCGCAACTTGGCGACGGGCCGGTTGGTGGAACGCGGCGAAGCCGTCGGCGTCATTGCGGCGCAGTCGATCGGCGAACCCGGTACCCAGCTGACCATGCGTACCTTCCACATCGGTGGTACGGCAACCAGGGTTTCGGAACAGTCCAAGCAGGATGCGAAGTCCGACGGTTTCGCGCGCTACATCGGCATCACCAATGTTCTGAACGAGAAGGGGGAGATCATCTCCATGAACCGTTCGGGCATCCTGGCCATCGTCGATGACAAGGGACGCGAAAAGGAACGCTATCCGGTTGTTTACGGTGCGCGCATCACCGTTGCCGACGGTGCCCCCGTCAAGGCGAACATGGATCTGCTCGAATGGGATCCGTACACCTTCTCGATTCTGACCGAATTGACCGGTACCGTGCACTTCAAGGATCTGACCGACGGCATCACGCTCGCCGAGCAGGTTGACGAAGTCACCGGTATGTCGCAGTTGGTTGTGACCGACTCGCCCGACGAAAAACGGCAGCCGATGCTGTTGATCAAGGGTGCGCTCGGGACCCGCAAGTACCTCATGCCGACCCACGCCCACTTGATGGTGCGTGACCAGGAAGAGGTCCACGCCGGTAGCGTTCTGGCGAAGATTCCGCGTGAAACGACCAAGACCAAGGACATCACCGGTGGTCTGCCGCGCGTCGTGGAATTGTTCGAAGCCCGGAAGCCGAGGGAATCGGCGATCATGGCCGAAATCAACGGTCTGGTGAAGTACGGCGAAATCAGCAAGGGCCAACGCCGCTTGTACATTGTGGGCGACGACGGGCAGGAGCGGGAATACTCGCTGCCGCGCGGCGTGCATATCAATGTGCAGGAAGGCGAGCGTGTCACGGCTGGCGATCCGCTGATGGATGGTCCGCGCAACCCGCACGACATTCTGGACGTTCGTGGCGAAAAGGAACTGCAGAAGTACCTCGTCAACGAAATTCAGGAAGTCTACCGGCTGCAGGGCGTGAACATCAACGACAAGCACCTCGAAGTGATCTCCCGGCAGATGATGCGATGGGTTCGCGTGGAGGATATCGGCGACACGGAATTCCTCCCGGAGGAAGTGGTCGATAAGTTCAAGTTCAAGGAAGAGAACGAGCGCGTGGAGCAGGCGGGCGGCAAGGTGGCATCGGGCAAGGCAGTACTGCTCGGCATCACCAAGGCGTCTCTCTCGACGGATTCGTTCATCTCGGCGGCCTCGTTCCAAGAGACGACAAGGGTATTGACGGAAGCCGCGATCAACGGCAAGGTCGACTACCTGCGCGGACTGAAGGAAAACGTGATCATGGGCCGACTGGTTCCGGCTGGTACAGGCATGGAGTTCTACCGGCGGACGAAGATCGCCGGCGAGGACATCGTGGAGGAACCGATGCCGGAACCGAGTCTGGATGCTTTGGCGGGGTACGAGGACGAGGCCCGTTCGCTGTATGCGGGCGGCCTCGAAGAAGTCAGCGCCGAAGAAGTCATGCAGGCAGAATAGTTTTCACTTCTTGGTGGGAGTGACGGAGCCGGGCGGACCGAAGGTTCGCCCGGCTTTTTATTTGACTTTGACTTCGTCTTGGCCAAGGCGGATCAACTTGTAGTGTCCCCTGACCTGCGCGTCTTGATGAGGGTGTTCAGAACTTTGTGTAAACGCGGTTCTCCAAAAAGGACGACGATAGGAGAACCGAATGGCAATCAGAACAGAACTAATCGACGAGTTGATCGCGACCAGCGGGAGCAGCCTGATAGGGCCGGATGGTCTGGCCAAGGAGCTGACCAAGGCGCTGGTGGAGCGGATGCTGGCAGGCGAGATGAACCATCATCTGGGGTATCAAAAGCATGAAGCGGCCGGCAACGGCAGCGGCAACTCGCGGAACGGCAAGAGCCGGAAGACGCTGAAAGGCGACGCCGGGGAGATGACCATCGAGGTGCCAAGGGACCGCAACGGCACTTTCGAACCCCAGTTGATCGGGAAACACCAGACGCGGTTCGAAGGCTTCGACGCGAAAATCCTGTCCATGTACGGGCTGGGGATGACGGTCCGGGATATTCAGGGCCACCTCCATGACATGTACGGCGTGGATGTCAGCTCCGGCCTGATCTCCGAGGTGACCGACAGCATCCAGGAGGAGGTGAAGGCCTGGCAGGACCGCCCCCTGGAGGCCCTCTATCCGATCATCTACCTGGACGCGCTTGTGGTGAGGATGAGGCAGGACGGCAAGGTGGACAACCGGGCGGTTTACACGGCCATCGGCATCAACACCGAGGGGCAAAAGGCCGTCCTGGGGCTGTGGGCGGGGGGCAGCGAGGGTGCCAAGTATTGGCTGTCGGTCCTGATGAACCTGAAAAACCGGGGTGTCAAGGACGTGTTCATCATCTGCACCGACGGGCTGAAGGGCTTTGACCACTGGCGCGGACCAATGGTCGGCCTTGTCCTGGATAAGCCGGATTGTGGAGCTGCGCCCTTGGCCTAGCCATTGAGGCGGTGTTCCCGTCGACGCTGGTCCAGACCTGCATCGTCCACCTGATCCGGGCCAGCCTGAAGTTCGTCAACTGGAAGGAACGCAAGGCGATGGCCGCCGATCTGAAATCGATCTACCGGGCCGCCACCGCGGAAACGGCGGAACTGGCGCTGGCCGCATTCCGGGTCAAATATCCAAAACACCAGGCCGTCGCCGATGTCTGGGAGCGGAACTGGCCACGGGTCATTCCGTTCTTCGAATTCCCTGAAGAGATCAGGAAAATCATCTACACCACCAACGCGGTAGAATCACTGCACATGACTTTGAGGAAAGTCACGAAGAACAGGGCCTCGTTCCCAACTCCGGATTCAGCCATCAAGCTGCTCTACATGGCACTGCGCAACGTCTCGAAAAAGTGGACCACCGTACAGGGCTGGCCCCAGGCCCTGCAGCAATTCACCATCCGCTGGGGTGACCGGATCGAAGCGGTTGGCCGAACCTAAGGCAAACCCCTTCCATGAATCATGAACCGCGTTTACACAAAACTCTGCACACGCCCGGTTTGTGGGAAAATGTACAATGAAAAACGCCCGCAACTTGGCCGTCTCTGGCATGAGCGGACGGCGACTGATGGCCGCCAAGTGCGCCACAGGTTCGACACGCCTTTCAATCAAAATTCGGAGTATGAATGTGGAGCTCGCGGATCGAGGTTGATCGCATTGCTACCTTGTAGCAACTGTAGAGAAAATGGCGATTTCCACCATTGGGATTCTTTTGGTGGTTGCGGTACGGGCCGGTTCAGTAAAGGGCAGTGGGCAAATGTTTCCCGGCGTACCCGATCAACATGACGCGCGACTCTGAGTTCACCAGATAGTGATTCGTCTGGAAAAGCCTTTGTGCTTCATGTGGTCAAAGAAGTAGGCTGGCTCTCCGCTGGGAGTTACGAAAAGGCGGCTGATGATCCACGAACTGGATGCGGTCGGCGCGGATTTGTACGGTCTGGATGCGCGGCAGCTCCGAATCGTCTTCGAGACCTTCCACGAGGGATGGAATTATGAGGACCAACTGCGGGACACGTTGAAGTATTTTACGGCGTGGGCCGGGCATTCCTCGGGTTGAACGGCTGGGGCCGTTTTCAATTTCCGTAGCTAGGCCAATCCGGTTATGGCGACCTGGAAAGGTCGCAGCAGCCAAGAATGGCTGCCCTACAGTCGGATTCCGACCAGTTGTGGCGGTATGGGGAACTTTTAGGCAGCCCTGCGCTTGGGATTTTTCGGGGCATTGGACTGCACCGCCAGGCGGAGTCCCAGGGATTTCAACACAGCAGCCAAGCTCGACAACGAAGGGTTGCCGGATTCCGAGAGCGCACGGTAGAGGCTTTCCCGGTTCAACTTGCTGCTTTCAGCCAGGAGACTCATGCCGCCGTTGGCATCGGCCACATCGCGCAATGCCATCAAAAACACGCGCGAATCCCCATCCTCAAGACTCGCGTTCAAGTAATGCGCGGCAGACACCGGATTGGCCAGCGCTTTCAATAGACTATCCCGATACGGTGTGGCTTCCACGGTCTGTGGCATCCAAGTACTCCTTCCAGTATTTTCGGGCCGTGGCGATGTCCTTCCTCTGTGTCCGCTTCGAGCCACTACACAGAAGAATCACAACCTTGGTACCTTCGCGGCCAAAGTAGACTCGATAGCCAGGGCCGAAGTCAATTCGCAGCTCCTCGACGCCATCACCCACGGGGGCGCAGTCCCCGAAGTTGCCCAGTCGCAGCCGGTTCATCCGAGCGCGGACGACACCTGCGCCACGAAGGTCCCGGAGTTCGTCGAGCCAATCGGAAAACGGAGTGGACTGGCCAACGGTGAACTGGAGGAGCTCTATTTCGCCGCCCAAATTGGAGTGTAGCTTATCGGCTACGCCGCGTCAAGCCGTACCTTGCGGTGCTTGGGCGATGTCTTCTTCGGAGATGGAGACGCCCAAGTCTTTCCACAGGCCGTACATGTTGATCAGGGGGCGGCGGGTCTTGGAGGCGAGGAAGTCGGCGAAATCGACTACTTCTTGATGCTGGTCGGGTGGGAGGGCCCTGAGTTTGGCTATTAGGGATTCTTCCAGGGTGGTCGCGACCATGTGGAAAGTGTAGCGCGGATTTGGAAGAGGAACTGTCGGCGCGGGGGGGCCATGGAACAGGGTGCGTCGAGGTTTGAGGGCTGTGGCGGGTTCTTATCTCCAACAGCGGAGCCGCGGGCGAATTCGCGCCCCGGGGGCGGGTGCGGAGGTCGGCGACCTCCGCGCAGGATGCCATCCTGCCCCACAACGGAGATTGTGGGAGGTTGCAAGGCGACGAAACCGGCTATGCCATTCTTGCCATGGATATGAGACAGGAGTTCGTCGACAACCGCTTCCTCACGGTTATTGCCACAGACTTGTGGTTCTATAGATCCGAGAGGTAGCCTAGTTTGCCGGAGCTATCCCCCAGGGTGTCCGCTGGCACTCCCATGCGGTCCAGCATGGCTACGAACATGTTCGACATGGGCGTTTCAGGCTTGTACCGGACGAGCCGTCCAGGCTTGAGTTGTCCGCTGCCGTGGCCAGCCAGAACGGTGGGGAGGTTGGCGTGGTCATGGGCGTTGCCGTCGCTGAGGCCGCTGCCG
>CAIYDY010000357.1 GCA_903925015.1 uncultured Acidobacteriia bacterium | reverse complement strand
GGTCTCTTCCTGCTCATCGCCAGTCTGTTGGGTGCGTCGTTCGGAACCGGAAAAATCTTGCCTGCGGTTCTGGTTGGAATGCTTGGAATATTCGGCGTGTTTTATGGTGCAGTTTGCCTGATCATGCGCCATGACACTCCGGGTATGAACCTGCTGCATCTCCAACTGGTGACCTTCGATGGCCATCCGGTGGACGCGCGCGACCGGGCCATCCGGTTCATGACCTCGATTGTGAGCATTGGAGCGGCTGGACTGGGTCTGATTTGGGCCTTGGCCGACGAGGAAACCTTGACTTGGCACGACCATATCTCCAAGACCTTCCCCACGGAGCGCGACCACGGTTCCAGCTACTTCAATGCTGGTCCGGCCTAGCGGCTGTCGAACCAAGCGAGGACGCGTCTGTCAAAGTCCACTTTCGCGGTGACCAGGGAATTCGCTTGTCCGGCTCCCGGTACCAGCCACAGATCCGTTACTCCTCGGTTCGCCGCCGCCAGTTTGCGGGAATGCTCGGCTTCCGTCTTGGGGTCGTCCCGACCGTGGATCAACAGCACGGGGACATTGGTGCGCTTCACCGACTGCAATGGTGATCCCGTCTTCAAATCGGCACCGTACCGGATCCGGGTCCATAGAAGTGCCGTATCGACAAACGGGAATGCCAACCATTTGACCGGCCCGGGCAACCCTCGGGAAATGCGTTCGACCGCGACGTCGGGGAACGTCGTGAAGGCAGACTCCGCAACCACAGCCCGAAACCGCTTTTCACGATCTAGGCTTTCCAGCAATACCGAGCCCCCCAGCGAAACGCCGAAGCCGTAGATGCGGTTGACGCCGGAACGCAACAGCATCCAATCGGCCCAGGCATGGACGTCGTCCGATTCCCGCACGCCCAAAGTCGTGAGTCCGTCGCTGGTTCCGTGGCCCCTCAAATCGGGTAGCAGCACCCGGTAGCCGGCCTTTTCGAACACCACGCCCAGACCCACCAAGTCCTCGCGGTTGCCGCCTATGCCGTGGAGCAGAATCACGGCGGCACCGTTGGGCTGGTCAGGCTCGTAATACCAGCCCTTCAGGTGCGTGCCATCCGTTGAGACGACCATTGCATCGCCGCAGTGGACATGGGCGACGCACGGGCACACGGGTGCCACGGAGCGGCGCACGGGATGCAGAAAACTCTCGGCAGCCCGCGCGGAAAGCCCGGCAAACACCACAGCACCGGCAGCAAGCGCAGCTCCCGAAAATGCCGCAACCCTACCGGAGCGTGTCATACTTCACCGGCTTGGGGCGTGCCGGCTTCTTCGCCGGATTCTTCTCCAATTCCGACAACACCTGCTGGATCGCCCGTTCCAGTTGCGGATCATGCCCTTGGCGGACCAGCGCCGGGTCATGCTCCACTTCAATGTCGGGCTCGACACCTAAATTCTCCGCAATGTACTGGCTCTCGACGGGATCCCACACTGCCGACGAGGGCGCGGTAACACCTCCACCATCCATCAGCGAAGGAGCCCCGGCCCTACCGATGAGCCCGCCCCAGGTGCGCTTGCCGATCAGCTTCCCCACACCGGCACGACGGAAATACCAAGGCATGGCGTCCCCGCCGGAACCGGCGAACTCATTTACAATCATTACTTTCGGTCCAAATATCGCACCTTGCGGTTGAACTTCGTCCTCGCCATCACGGGTAGCCACGCTCGACATGTGTCTCCGGTTCAGGGCCTCCACAATATCCGTAGCCAGCGCGCCGCCCCCATTGAACCGTTCGTCAATGATGACGGCCTGCTTGTCCACCTGGGCATAGAAATAGCGGTTGAAATTGGTGAGGCCGCCAAATGCGGTATCCGGCATGTATACGTACGCCACACGTCCGCCGGTGGCCTGGTCCACTTTGCGTCGGTTGCCCTCGATCCAATCCAGATTACGCAAACGAGCATCGGAGACGATGGGTACAACCGTCACTTCGCGCGAACCGGTCCCGGATGGATCTGGACCGACCCGGATGTGGACCTGCTTGTTCGCCGTGCCCTCAAACACACTGTAGACGTTCGTGGGCGGCGCAAGATCGCGGCCCTCCACTGCCAGCAGGTAGTCACCGACTGCGACGTTGACACCCGGCTGCGTCAGGGGAGCCCGGGCTTCGGGATTCCAGTTTTCACCGTTGTACACCTTGGTGATCCGGTAGCGTCCGTTCTCTATCTTGAAGTCACAGCCCAACAGGCCGGTCGGAACGCGCGTCGCTGCGGGTAGGTCACCGCCACCCACGTTCAAGTGGGACGAGACGATGTTGCCCAGCATTTCCTGGAACAGGTAGTTCAGATCGGCGCGGGAGGCGATTCCGTCGACGAAGGGCTCGTAGCGCTTCTCAGCTGCCACCAGGTCCAAGCCGTGGTAATCGTACACGTGGTCGCGCTCGACCCGCCACGCTTCATGGAACATCTGTCTCCATTCGGCACGGGGTGAGACTTTGACTTCGATGGTGGAAGTGTTCAACTGGCCAGGGCCTCCCGGACCAGCCGCAGCCGGAGGAGCGGGTGCAGCCGGACCATTGCCAGCGGGCGGACTTGGCGGAATGTTGCGGATAGACCAACTGGTTCCCTGGCGGACCAGCATCTTCTCCCCATTCTTGGAAACCTCGAAAAGCTGCACTCCCGCCGTCACCACATCGGACTTGCGGGACTTGAGATCGTGCCGATGCACCGTGACACCCCCTAGGCCACCGCCTCCCACGGGTCGCTCCATGGCAAACAGGACACCAGCCTTGCCCGTTTCGAGTGCGACGTAGTTTCGCGACGGCAGTGGCATGGCCAGGATTCTCTGGCCAATACCGTCGAAATCGATCTTGACCGGAGCCGCGGCTGGCGGCGCTGCCGGAGGTGTCGGTGGCTTGGGTACCGGGGTTTCAACCACTTTCTCCTCGTCGCTTTCGGGTGCGAACGGCGACGGGAGGTCCTTGGTCAGCACTGCAAGGTACAGAGTACGCGAGACGGGCCGGGAGCTGCTTTCCACGTCGGGCTGGATGGCGGGTCCGGCATCGGTGGAGGCCGCAAAGTAGAGATACTTCCCTTCCTTGTCGAAGGCGGGATATTTGGCGTCGCTCAGGCCGTCCGTAACCTGCGTAGCCTTGCCGGTTTCCAGTGACCAGACATGGATTGCGCCAAGGTAATTCGGCAACCGCTTGGAGTAGGCGAGCCACTTGGAATCGGGGGACCAGACCGGAATCCAATCGCCGCCCGGATTCCAGAAACGCTCCTTGTCCACCAGCGTGGTCTTTTTCTTCTCCACGTCAAGGCACCAGATGCGCAGCCGCGAGTCAATAAACGAAATATTCTTTGAATCGGGCGACCACGCGGCACCACGGTAGGTTCCGGGTTCGGGCATCGTGATTTTCACAACCTTGGAATCGGGTGCGCCCGTGGAGGACTGCGGAGCGAGGTGAAGCGAATACTCCCCGTTTTCGTCCGAGAAATAGGCGATCGTTTTGCCGTCGGGCGACCAGATCGGGTCATGCTCGGCGGCTCCGGGCGTATTCGTGATGTTCCGCACATCGCCCTTCTCGGCAGGCACGGTGACAATCTCGCCGCGGGCTTCAAAAACAGCGCGGGCACCCGTGGGGGACAAGCTTGGATTTGCCAGACGGGTGCTAACATTCACCATCCGGTCACGAACCTCCGGCAAGTCGCCCGCGATACGAATCTTGACCGGATCGAGCTTCCCGGTCCGCGTATCGAAGATGGATATTGCGCCGAACTGTTCGATCACGATCCCTCCGGGACCGGCACTGGCGGATTTGAAATCCAGCCCCGCATTCTTGAGCTCCTCCTTGACCTTGCGCGAAGCTGTGTCGCGCGAAGCTGTGTCGTAGGAAAAGAGGGCTACCGGACCGTTACGGTCACTCAGGAAGTAAACCTTGGAGCCAATCCACATCGGGCAGTAGTCGTTCGAATTGTCGTGCGGGATCTTTTCGACGCTGGACGTTCCGAGGCTCGCCAGCCAGATCGGCGTAGTCATGCCACCGCGGTAGTGTTTCCATGCGGCAAAGGCACGGGCCATCGGGACGTAGGCGATGCGTGAGGCGTCAGGCGAATAGGAGCCTTCCCAGCCCCACGGGAGTGGCAGCTTCTCCGGAAACGCACCGTTGGTATCCACGGTGTAGAGGTTGGATATCCTGGAATAATTTTCGCGACCGGAAGTGAAGAGGATCCGCTTGCCGTCCGGGGTCCAGCCGAGCACGGTGTCGGGAGCCGGGTGGTAGGTCAGCCGCTTGGGAACACCGCCATCGGATGGAATCGTGTAAACATCCACGTTGCCGTCGTATTCACCCGTAAAGGCAATGGTGTTGCCGTCGGGCGAGAACACGGGGTTGGTTTCCACACCGACACCGCTGGTGAGTCGACGCGCGTCGCCACCGGCACGGGGAACCGTCCAAATGTCGCCCGCGTATACAAACGCGATCTGTGCGCGGCTCAAGGTAGGCTTCTGGAGAAGAAGCTGGGGCTCGGCAGCTTGCGCGGCGGAAACGACGGCCAGCCAGAGAACGGCGGTGAAACGCATGACGGAAGGCCTCCTGGGGGGCGGGTGGATGGGTCCCGACGGACTGGACCTCATGACACGTTAGCACGATTTCGGGTCGGAGTGGAATATCCGCCCTAATTTGGAACGGCGGCGCACGCTGCCCGACACAATGATTCCCGTTGCGTCACAATATATGAGGTTGGACACTGGGGAATGAGAGCGGAACTGGGCAGCACAACTTGGTCGCGGATCGAGGAGATTTTCCTCGCTGCCGCAGAGCTGCCGGTGCCGGAGCAGTCCTCATATTTGGACGCAGCCTGTCAGTGCGACACCAACTTGCGGTTGGAAGTGGAGTCCCTATTGGAGGCCGACCGCAAAGGCAACTCCGCCGCGTCCGGAACGCAGCATCGCTCATCCATCACGTCGGCGGTCCAATCGGCAAGCGCGGCCTTGCACGACGAGGATTTGGCCGGACGCCATCTGGGTCCATGGAAGGTTGTCACGCAGATCGGGCGCGGCGGAATGGGCTCAGTATTTCTGGCGGAGCGGGCCGACGACGAATTCCAGAAGCAGGTTGCGATCAAGGTAATTCGCCGCGGCATGGATTCGGAGGATCTCATCGCCCGGTTCCGTGAGGAACGCCAAATCCTTGCCCAGCTGAACCACCCATACATCGCCCAATTGCTGGACGGTGGGATCACCCCGGACGGCAGGCCCTATCTGGTGATGGAGTTTGTCGAGGGCAAGCCGCTGGGAGACTATTGTCTGGAACACGACTTGTCCGTCGACGCCCGCTGCAGGCTCTTCATGAAGGTCTGCGAGGCCGTCGCCTGCGCCCACCGGAATCTGGTTGTACACCGGGATCTGAAACCCGGCAACGTGCTGGTGTCGAGCGATGGCACGCCGAAACTTCTTGATTTCGGCATCGCAAGACTCTTAACCGCAGCCGGTCCCGGGGATGCCCCGCTCACTACCGCAGCCCTCAGGCAATATACGCCGGACTACGCCAGTCCGGAACAGGTCCTGGGGCTGGCGGTCACCACAGCGGCGGATGTCTACGCCCTCGGTGGAATCCTGTTCCAATTGCTGGCAGGTACCAAGGCGCACCGGATCACGACCTATACGAGCGAGGAAATCCGCCGCACGGTCTGCGAATCCCCCTTGGAAAAGCCCAGCGCCGCCGCTACCCGCCGACCCGAACACGCGGCCTTTTCGCGGCGGATCGCGGGCGATCTCGACAACATCGTCCTCATGGCGATGCGGCGCGAACCCGAACGCCGTTACGAATCCGTCGACGCACTCCGTCGCGATGTCGAGCGGCACCTCAACGGATTGCCGGTCCACGCCCGCGGCGATGGACTGCGCTACCGGGCTGGAAAGTTTCTGGTCAGGCACCGGTTTGGCGCCCTGGCTGCCGCCATGGTCCTGTTCGCCGTGTTTGGCGGATTGTTGGTGTCACTCCGGCAAACAGCGGTCGCCACCGAGCAGCGGGCGATCGCAGAAAAGGAACGCGACAGCGCGCGGAAGGCCCAGTCCCTCGCCGAACAGGAGCATTCGACGGCGGAAAAGCAGCGCGGCCTGGCCGAGGAGAACGCAGCCGAGGCGGATATGCAGCGCGGCAAGGCGGAAAACCGCTTGTCGCAGCTGGTGGATCTCGCCAGCGCGACGTTCCTCGGAATCAACAAGCAGCTGGAGCGGATTCCGGGCGCAACCGAGCCCCGTCGGGCGGTGGTAAAAACTTCGGTGGACTACTTGGACAAATTGATGACCGGCGAGCCGAGTCCGGCCTTGGAGCTGGCGGCGGCCACCGGGTACCAGGAAATGGGGGACGTCCTCGGCTCCCCCAACGGCCCGAACCTAGGTGACACCAAGGGGGCGATGGAAAACTACAACAAGTCCCTGGCAGTCCTGCGGCGGCGGGGGATTGTGGATTTCGACGGCGAATTCCAGCGGATCACCACCCTCGAACACATCGCTGCGCTTCAAACCGACACCGGCGGCCTGCAGACGAGCCGCTCGACATTCCAGCAAGCTTTTGCCGCGCTGGACTCCATGCCGAAGCCATGGCGCGAACGCCCAAGAACATTGTTTGAGGAAGCGAATGTGAACCTCGGATACTCCTTCCTAATGGCGAGACTGGATTCAACCGCAGGACTTCCATTCGCCGAAAAGGCGGTCCGCATTTTGGACGCACTCGCGTCCGCGAATCCGGGAGTCATGCAGTACGAGGAGAGCCGGGCGTCGGCCTACGGAAATCTCTCCCTTGTGGTGGCCACGGCGGGCGACCGCGAAAGGGCGAAGACCATCACGCTCAAGACAATCGAGCTGCGGGTGAACAATTTGGCCCGGCACCCAGGCGACGTCCGCTTCCAGCGCGACCTGATGATGGGCTACGGCCGCATGGGCGATTACAGCGGCGGCTCGTTCTTCTCCTCCCTGACCGGGGATCCCCGCGAGGGCGATACGGTCACCGCACTCGCCTACTACAAAAAGGCCCAGGGCTTGGCGGAATCCATCTTCAGGGCCGACCCCAACGACGACCAGGCGCTTGAGGACTACACCATGACAACCATGCGCGCCGGCATGGTGCTGACCTCCGACGTAGCCATTCCCGAATCGCTGACCTACCTGACCAAGGCTGGCGATTTGCTGGAGGCCGCACGCCTTAAATCCCCGGCGTCGCGATCCATCCGGCTCAATCTCGGCTTGGTGTACGACCACATGGCGCAGCGGCACTTCACCCTCGGCAACGGCACAACCGCAATCGCCTATGCCCGAAAATCCCTCGCACTGGCTCTGGCACTGGTCAAAACCGAGCCGACCTACGCCGCCGCTCGAATCGACGCCATGCGGGCATGGGATATCCTCATCCATTCACTGGCCAAGTTCGGAGACCGGGCGGAAGCCACAGCGGTGGCCGAAGCCGCGCACACCGCCGCTGCCGACTGGGCGATTCATGGACCTCGGTTGGACCGCATGGTTTTGTTCCCGCCACAAACGGTTGGCTGGAAGGGGGATCTGTATCTCGAACTGGCCTCCCGCGGTGCGCCGGTCGACAACCTACAGCGCGCCAAGGCGGCGTATCAGGAAAGCCGCGAAGCTTGGTCCAAGCTGCCAACCCCGCCGCGCGACCTCTCCGGCCGCCTTGCCGCACTCGATGGGAAGCTCGCGAGATGCGAACTGGCTCTGCGGGCCGCTGGCCTTTAAATTTTTCAGTTCCCTAAAAGGACTTCCCACACCTATTCCGTCTCCCCTTCATTAGGAGATTTCGTGGCACCCACAATCGACATTGAACACCAGCGCGACCTCACCCAATTGATCGACCTTTGGAGCACAGGCGACAGGAAGGCTGAAAACCAGCTGTTCGAGTCCCTCTACCGGATCATGCGCAGCAAGGCAGCCTATGCCATGCGCTCGAACCGTTCCGGCGATTCCATGAGCCCAACATTGTTGGTCCATGAGGCGTACCTCTCCCTCTCCAAGACCATCTCGAGGGGCAATTTCTCCGTACGTGACAGGAGCCATTTTCTGAAACTCGCCAGCCGTGTGATGCGGAATCTGGTGGTTGACCACGCACGGGCGAAAAAGACGCAAAACCGGGGAAGCGGAATGGAGCGCGTGCCATGGAGCGATTCACTCGCAGGCGCATCCGACAATCCCGAGCGGATCATCGCAGTCGCAACGGCGTTGGAAAAATTGGCGGCCACCCACCCACAGGCCGCCCAGCTCGCCGAACTCAGATTCTTCACGGGCATGTCGGAGTGTGAAATAGCGGAGGTCATGGAAATGTCCCCCCGGAGCGTCCGACGCTATTGGAATGTAGCAAAGGCCCGCCTGTTCGAGATTCTATATGGCCCAATCAAAAACTAACCGCAGCGAAGCGCTGGACCAAATTCTGGGCGAAGCGCTCGATCTCCCGGTTGCGGAGCGTGAAGCATTTGTCGTGAAATTGTGCGGGGACGATGTGGAACTCCTGGCCGAGGTCAACCGCATCCTCAAAATCACCGAAGCCATGGATGCAACTTTTCTGGAACAACCGGCATTCGGTGACCTCGATATCGCCGTCGGGGACACGCTGGGCTCACGATTCCGCGTGGCTCGCAAGCTTGGCGATGGCGGCATGGGGTGCGTGTATCTGGCCGATGATTCGCTGTTGGGAGAGGTGGCGATCAAGACCCTGCACCCGAGGCAGCGCACAAGTGCAAATATGGTCGACCGTCTGCGGCGCGAGATCCGCGTAGCCAGAGGTATCGCACATCCGAATGTATGCCCCATTTACGATTGTTTCGAGCTCGAGCACTACGGCTCGCCGGTGACAGCTTTCACGATGAAGTACCTGATGGGGGAAACGTTGGCGACAAGGATTGCGCGGGGTCCGGTGATGCAGTCGGAGGCGTTGGTTATCGCGAAGGGAACCGCAGCCGGGATTGACGCCCTGCACGCGGAAGGCGTCCTGCATCGCGACCTGAAGCCATCCAACTTGATGCTGGTGCCCACCAAACAGGGATTCACCCCGGTCATCATGGACTTCGGCCTCGCAAAGACTGTCCGCACAACAACTTCCGACCGGACCACCCGCATCACAATCAGCACCCAGCTTGTGGGATGCCCCGATTACATGGCACCGGAACTATTCCGGGACCAGCCAGCGACGGTCGCCTCCGACATCTATTCGCTCGGTACCATGCTCTTCGAAACCGTCACCGGACGGCTTCCGTTTCCGAAGGAAGGGGTCGTAGCGACTGCGGTGCGGCGTTCGGTCGAGGACGCTCCCCGTGCCATGGCTTTCGCACCGTGGATTGGCGCTAGGTGGGACTCGGCCATCGCCGCCACGCTCCATCGCGATCCCGCCCGCAGACCGGCTTCGGGGGCCGAGCTTGTCGGCTTGATCACTCCATCAACCGAATTCCGGACTGGCGGCAGGGGAACGTCCCGCACCGGATGCTCCCATCGTCCCCCAGCCGCATCTCAGGGCCGGAGAGCCTTGGAGGCGGCTGCGGCATTGGGTGCGGAAGCCGCCAGGTAGACCTGCGCCCCGGACGCCGACACAGCCACCCGGTCGACCTGAAAGTCGAAGTTGAACCATTCGGCGACGTGGGCTTCCGGGAATGCCGGACGGAGATAATTCTGGACCAGCAGGTCCAACGCTGGCCCTTCAAGCGGAACGCCCGAAACCAGAATCCGGTCGAGGTCCACCCGCGCGCGCCCGTTTTCGGAGGCAATCCGGGCCGTCACTTCGACTGGCCGTTCTCCCGACAGCATGCGCCCAACAAGCGCCGCGACCATCGATTCCGTTCCCCCTTGGCTGGACGCATGGACGGCCTTCGCAAAATCCACCTCCCCGCGCACAATCACCCGGTTGGGGCCAAACTCGAACCGCACATGTCGAACGCCCTTGGGAATCCAGAAAGACTCCTCGTCGCGCATCCAGTCGTTCAACTCCTGGACCGGAAAGTACACGCTGGAACCCGCCGGCAGCTTGCGCTGTTCGATCATCCGGTACTTCGTGTGGGCCGGACCCACTGTTGGCGCGGCAGCTGTCACCGCAGCACCTGTCGCCGCAAGCAGAGTTCCCGCCAATAGAACCGGAAAGCGCAGCGCCATGCACCCATATCAGCAGAGAGCGCGTTACGGCAGGTGGCGCGTAAGAATGGGTTTTGGAATCAGCAGACAAGTTGACCCTTAGAGCCGCCGTGGAATCCGACTACCCCGGCGTCGCCCGAATCCAAGCACGGTGTCCCGAAGCCGCCCAATGGCCCGTCGGCGATTATTCCAACTTCCAAGTCCTGCTCGCCGTGGACGGGGACAAGCCCGTCGGGTTCTGCGCCTGGAGGCAGAGCCTGCCGGACGAGGCCGAGCTGCTGAATCTCGGCGTGGACCCGGATTTCCGCCACAGGGGCGTGGGAAGGGCGTTGCTCGCCGGGCTTGAAGGCCTCGCGTCGGGCAACCTCTACCTCGAAGTAGCGGAAAACAACGTGCCCGCAATCGGGCTGTACCACAAATGCGGCTGGGAATCAATCGGACTGCGCCGCGGTTACTACGCGAACGGAACGGTTCACGCCGTTGTCATGAAAAAAGTTTCATGATAGAGTCCAAGTAGACGGACGGTATCCGCCCGATCTGGACTCCAACGAAGGAGAGATGCTCAGTATGGACCGGAACACCCAGGAAGAAATCAAAGCGCATCTGACGGAGACGAACGAAACATTCCGCGAGTTGGTCGCCAAGCACCAGGAATACGACCGCAGGGCGGCGGAGCTGGACGCAAAAACCGTCCTGACCGCCGACGAAGAGCTCGAGGAACATCGTCTCAAAAAGCAGAAACTTCATCTGAAGGACGAAATCGAACAGATGATCCAGGAAGCCCTCCAACCAGTGGGCTGATCAGGAAGGCTGATCAGGAAGCTCGTCAGGTGCGCTGACACCGCCAATGGCCCGACCGCCCTGCAAGCGGTCGGGTTTTGCATTTTATGGAAGATTTTGAAGAACCGGAACCATTCCGGATACCCATCGAGGACGTCCTGGATCTGCACACCATCCCGCCACGCGACATGCGCGCCGTGGTGGAGGAGTATTTGATCGAGGCCCGCAAGGCTGGGTTCCGGGCACTGCGGATCATCCATGGACGGGGTATCGGCGTCCAGCGGGAGATGGTGAGGTCGGTCCTGTCACGAACCGATGGAGTCGCGGATTTCTCCGACGCCCCACCGGAAGCGGGCGGACGCGGTGCCACCGTGGTGACACTCGGTTCAACCGCTAAAGCACGCCGCCAGTCCCGCACTTGAAGGACGTGCAGATGGGGGCGGTCTTCAGGGTGCACTGGGAGTTGATGATGCACTGAACACATTTCCTCGTTACGGAGCTGCAATACGGCGTTGTACCGGTACAGGGCACGCCACAGGGACAGGCAGTGATTGCCCCCAGGTTGACATCGCTGGAAGTGACCGTAAATGTGGTGTTCGCGCCGGGAATTGTGATCCGGGCGTTGGCGTCGGTCACGTCACCCGTCGAGGTGAAGGAGACCGTGTACGTTCCAGGCGGCACATTTTTGAAGCGGAAAACCCCGTCGGAGCCGGTAAACGCAAAAAAAGCGCGCCCCGGTATGAATGCCGTAAATCCATAGGACCCACCGGTGCCACATGCGACGGAACCGGAAACAGTGAATCCCGTCGCGGCTGATCCAGACCCGCCCGCC
>CAIYDY010000356.1 GCA_903925015.1 uncultured Acidobacteriia bacterium | reverse complement strand
TCCAGCCCTGTTCCATGTGCCGCTATCATGCGGTCCGGATGCTAGTCGATCTGGATCGTCTTCCAATCAACATTCGGGCCGAATGCGCTTGGGACTCGAACCGAGACATTCGGGAACTGGTCGGAGCCGTCGAGTCGGACACGCGCTCCTGAAACCTGCAGCGGTGCACCTTGGACAACTGGGCGGAAAGATTGCTAGTTGGCAAAGAGTCTCCAGGAGCCGCGCCGCCGGACGCGAAACCCCCATCGGCTGGATGCCCCGCTACGCCGACATCGAATGGCGCGGCATGGACTTCCCCCAGGAGAAGTTCGACCAGCTGCAGGCCTTCGACAACGAGGACTGGCGCAAGGAAGTGATCGGGCACGAGGAGTTGTTCATCGATCTGCACGACCACCTGCCCCCGGAGATCGTGTACGAACGCGAATTGCTGATCTGCCGTTTGTAGCTGCGTTGGACTTACGCCGAAGCACTTCTGCCGAAGGCTTGATATCCTCCTCGCGTGGGTGTCGCGAGTTACCCGACTCCGCCTTCGGCCCGTAGGAACTCAAGCAACGCGACATCGCCGCAAACCGTGATTCCTCGCTGGGCGCAATAGGTGGTCACTGCGGGATGGAAGAAGTCCTTGTTGACCGTGCAGATGCAGTCCGCCATCCCCTGCACGGCAGTATGGACGACATTGTCGTCGTCGGCGTCGTCCGGAACCACTCTGGGTGCCGCGCCCGGCCAGACCAATTCCGATACTGCCCGGATGTCGGAGACGAACGCCTGTATGCCCTCCAGGTCGAGCTTGGCAATTCGGCGGATCCGTTCATAGGCAAGAACCCGTTCCAACTCTGCCAATATGAACGGGGAGGTAACCAAAACATGCGACTGCGAACGCAACACCAGCGAGATCAGCGCCTTGGCTGCGCCTTCACCCCGTCCGGCGGCGCGGACAAGGATGTTCGTGTCGAGCACAATTCTCAATGGTGGTTGTGTCTCGCGAACTCAACAGCTTCGTCAATCACTTTTTCCGCCTCTTCAAAAGGCAAATCGTCGATTTCTGCTGCCCGGCGTTCCAAGAACGCCACCAACCTGTGCCTAGCGGCCGCCCGCTCTTCCAAGCCGCGAACCAAGCGCGCCGGCCCCACGGCGATGCTCACCTGCTCGTCCGGTGCCACGGAGCGACCGACCAATTGCTCCACTACCGAGCGGAATGAGACCGGCAAATCGCTGGCGGTTCTCACGGATATGTCCTGCGAACTTTCGATCCACACAACTCCATCATAGAGGATTTCCATTTCTTCCCATCCAGACCCCTCCCCCGCACCTCCCCATTGCTACGATGGGCATGGCACGTTTCCGCGCGACCTCCGTCGGTCTCAAGAACTATCGAGAGGATTTCATGAAAGACACCAACCACAGGCTCCTGCTTGCCGGAACCGCGGCGGCAACCGCCGGACTCCTGTTTCTGACCACACTCGGCACCAGCCCCGCGCTATCCCAGACACCCGCCCAGCCCTCGGCCAGTGAAGCAGCCCTGGTCGCCAAGGCCAAAGCCATCCACTCCCACGTCCTCAAGCTCGACACCCACAACGACATTGAGGCCGGCAACTTCACGGCGGATTGCAACTACAAAATGCGCCTGACCACCCAGGTCAACATCCCCAAAATGGTGGAAGGCGGCATGGATGTCTCGTTCATGATTGCCTACGTCGGCCAGGGCCCGCTCACCCCGGAAGGCTATGATGACGCCTACAAGCAGGCGGTCGCCAAGTTTGACGCCGTCCACCGCTTCACCGAGAAGATCGCAGCCGACAACATGGGCCTCGCCCTCACCCCGGCCGACGTCCTGGCGCTCCACAAGAAGAACATGCGCATCGCCGTCATCGGTGTGGAAAACGGCTATCCGATCGGTACCGATATCAAGCGCGTGAAGGAATTCTACGATCGTGGCGGCCGCTACATGTCTCTTGCCCACAACGGCAACAGCCAGCTTGCCGACTCCAACACGGGCGAAGCCCAGGGCTACCTCTACAACAACGGCCTGTCTCCGCTTGGCCGCGAAGTCATCGCTGAAATGAACCGCCTCGGCATGATGGTCGACCTTTCCCACCCCTCAAAGGGCGCGAACATGGAGGCGATCCGCCTCTCGAAGGCCCCGGTGATTGCATCCCATTCCGGTGTGCGCGCCTTGGCCAACGTCAGCCGCAACATGGACGACGAACAGTTGCTGGCGCTCAAGAAGAACGGCGGCGTGATCCAAGTGGTCGGATTCGCATCCTACGTGAAGACGGAGTCCAAGGAACGCACGGCGGCTCTCGACAAGCTCCGCGAGGAGTTCTTTCCCACCGGTGGCGGTGGACGTGGTGCCGGACGCGGAGCCGGTGGTGGTCGTGGACGCGGTGCCGCCGGATGCCAAGTGGAAGATTCCGAACATCCCGCTCCGGTCGCCCGTGGCGGACGCGGCGGCCTGAACCTGGCAAACTTTGTCGCCCCGGAACAGCGCGCCGCCGTGGAAAAGCGCATGGCCGAGATCGACGCCCAATATCCCCCTGCAGCCCGGGCCAACGTCAAGGACTTCGTCAACCACATCGACTACGCCGTGAAACTGATCGGCATCGACCACGTCGGCATCTCCTCCGATTTCGACGGCGGTGGTGGCATCGACGGCTGGAATTCCGCTGCCGAGGCCTTCAATGTGACGCTGGAATTGGTTCGCCGGGGTTATACCGAGGAGCAGATCGGCAAAATGTGGAGCGGCAACCTGCTCCGTGTATGGGGCGAAGTGGAAAAGGTCGCCAAGCAGCTGCAGAAGAAGTAGTCTAATTCGGCTGGTGGGGGGAGGCCGGGTTTCCCCCCACTGGACCCGCGTTATCCTCGGATCATGCTTTTTCTCCGTCCGCTGGCTGCCCTGCTTCTAGCCGTCCTCCTAAACGCCCAATCCCCGGCGGGAAGGGGCGACATCGTGGGCACCGTCTCCGACCCCACGGGAGCCTTGGTGCCCCGGGCCATCCTCACCGCCACCAGTTCGGACAACGCCATCCGCGAGACCACGGTCTCAGATGCGGCCGGCGCTTTCGCTTTCCGCAATCTTCCCCCATCTATTTACACGCTCGAAGTCGAATCGCCGGGTTTTGTGCGACTGCGAAGGGAAACTCCGCTCGCTTCAGGTGCGGTGGCTCAATCCGTTCTGAGGCTCGAAATTGGCCAAATCAAGGAAACCCTTCGCATAACCACAAAAGGTACGCCGAAGGCTAGGGCGGCATCACCCCAGCTTGCCGGAGCACCCGCGCGAATCCGAATCGGCGGCATGGTCCAGCCCGCCAAGCTTCTGACGCAGGTTCGCCCCGAATACCCCGCCGACCTCCGCGATCAAGGCATCGAGGGCACCGTTCTCCTGCACGCGATCATTTCCAAGACCGGCGAACCCACCTCTATCGGGGTCCAAAATGCTGCCATTCCTCAACCATTTGCAGATGCGGCTTTGGTCGCGGTCCGCCAATGGCGCTATTCGCCTGTTCTGCTGAATGGCGAGCCTGTGGAGGCTGTGACCACCATCGCCCTGGAATTCCGCCTCCAGCCGTAAACTGGAAAAATGCCTTGGAAGAAACTGGCTGACACAGCCCAACTGCCCGTCGGCGAGGTGATCGAGGTCGAACAAGGCGACGAACTCGTCGCGATCTGCAATGTCGGCGGCGAACTGCGGGCCATGGACGGACGCTGCCCCCACCAGGGAGGACCGTTGGGCGAGGGCATGCTGATCAAAGGCAGAATCGCGTGCCCTTACCACATGTGGGAGTTCGATTCCATCACCGGAGAATGCGACTTCAACCCGCTCGTCAAAGTGGCGGTCTATCCGGTCAAGGTTGAGGGGGCGAAGGTCCTGGTCGATTTGCCGTATTAGCCGGGGCGGGCGGGGTGTTGAAGTGGTCGGCCAGCTGTGTCGGTCCGAACGACGTTGAATACGTTGCGGGGTCCTCGGGCAGCATCGTGGCCTCCCATGCGGCATATTCCCTCCGCAAGCGGGCGAAGACCTCCGGCTGGCGGTCTTTCAAGTTCGCGCGCTCCATTGGATCGGCGGCCAGATCGAACAGGAATTCGTTGTCGTTGATCTTGAGCCATTTCATGTCGCCGTCGCGCATCGCCCGCTGGGCACGGCGCTTGTAACGCCAGAAAAGCTTCCGAGGCACGGGTTGGTACGACCCGCCCAAAGTTGGTGCCAAATCCATTCCGTCCAAAGGAAACGCCGGATCGGTGTCCACCCCGGCCATGCTCAGGAACGTCGGCATCCAGTCCATCGACATTGCAGTCTGTTCCGTGTTTGATCCAACCCGCACCCGCCCGGGCCAACGGACGATCGCCGGAATCCGCAGCCCGCCCTCCAGCAACTCCGTCTTGCGTCCCGTGAATGGGAAGGTGTTGCTGAACCGCTCGCCGCCGTTGTCGCTGGTGAACACGATGACCGTATTCCCGGCCATTAAGTGGGAATCGACAGCCTTCACGATCCGCCCCACCTGTATGTCCAAGGCCGCCACCATCGCCGCGTAACTGTTCTGGGTTCCCGCGTCGTACTTGTTCATGTTGCCCTTCAAGGCCGTGATCCGTTTCGATTCCGCCTCGTCGCCCGGACCCTCCCAGGGCCAGTGCGGCGCGCTGAAATGGACGCTGAGGAAGAACGGACGCTTCGATTTCGCATAGCCGTCGATCATCGAAACGGCATGGTCGCCCAGCAGCGTTGTCATGTAGCCGGGCTGTTCAATCTTGCGGTCGTTGTCCCATAGATCCGTCTCCCACGTGGCACCGGCGTGGGTGAAATAATCCACTGCGGGTCCCCGGAATCCCCAGAACTGGTCATAACCGCTCTGCAGCGGCCCGTACGAGGGCAACTCGCCCAAGTGCCATTTGCCCACCAGCGCTGTACCGTACCCGGCTTTCTTCAGCAAGGACGGCAGCGTCGGATGCGATGGCGGTAATCCCTGGTTAGGCTTGCTGTTCTCGCTGATCGGTTCCTCCAACCCAACCGGCAACCGATACTGATAGCGGCCAGTGATGAGCGCCGTCCGCGTTGCCGAACAGACGGCGGAATTGGCATAGGCCTGCAGGAAACGCATGCCACCCGCGGCTAGACGGTCGATGTTTGGGGTTCGGTAGTCGGTCCTGCCGTAGCAGGAGAGGTCTGCGTACCCCAGGTCGTCCGCCATGATGTAGACGATGTTGGGCTTGGCCGCACGCGGTGCCGCTACTGCGGGGAGCACGGACGCAACGGCCGTCCCCAGTAGTTCCCGTCGAGTCATAAAACCGGCGAATCGTCCCCGAGCAATTCCCGGCGCGCGACCTTGATGGGCGGCATCCCTTGGCTCAGCAGCCTGTTGTGGAATTCCCGCAGGCTGTACTTGGGTCCCATTTTCTTCTTGTAATCCTCACGCAGCTTGAGGATCTCCAGTTTCCCCAGCGTGTAGTAGAGGTAGGTCGGGTCCGAAGTGCCCCGCTTGGTTTCCCGCTCCCCGTTGGTCCTGGTCTGGAAGCCTTCCTTCACGAAGAAATCGACACCTTGCTCGAACGTCATTTTTCCGGTGTGCATCTCCATACCCACGATGAACCGAGCATTCCGCAGCAGGGCATCCTGCAACTGGCCCAATCGCAGCACCGGGTCGCCGTTGCCGTAGCCTTCGTCCAGCATCATCTGTTCCGTATAGTGGGCCCAGCCCTCGACGTAGGTGTTGGCCACGATGAGCCGCCGAGCCATCGACGGTGCCTTGTCGATCCACAACCCCTGCAGATAGTGCCCCGGGAACGCCTCGTGGATCGCCGTGCTCAGGATGACCCCATGGTTGAACCCCGCCATGTGCTCGTCCACCTGCTTTTGCGTCCAAGTCTTTTCCGGCAGGGTCACGTTGAAGAACGATTCTTTCGCCACTTTTTCATACGGTCCGGGCATGTCCATCGACGCGAAGGTAAGCGCTCTTGCGAACGGCGGCGTTTCCTCGATGATCGGCATCACTCTGGATGGCACCGTTGCAATGCCCTTGGCCTCGATATAGGTCCGCAACCCCTCCAGCGTGTCCCGGAAAGCCTGCAGCAGCTTGTCAGGAGCCGGGTGGTTCTTCCCTGCTTCATCCAGAATCTGCTCGGGAGTCTTCTTGGGATCGATCTTTCTGGCCGTTTCCCGGAACCACTGCTGGTTCTTGCGCAGGTCGGCGTATCCAATTTGCAGCAGCTTGTCGAGGGGAATGTCGACCATCTCGTCGTAGGCCAGCTTCTTACGGTAGTTTTCGGCCCCGATGCGGAAATCGCCCTTGGAGCGGGGCAGCAGGTCGGCCTTCAGCCACTTCTCGTAGGCTTTCAATTCCGTGACCACTGCGGCATTGGCCTTGTGGAACTCGTCGTTGAGCGCTTTGTCCTTTACTTGGTCGAAGGCTTTGGGGACATCGCTCTCAAAGAAGCTGACGATGCCCGGCAGTTGCTCGATCGCCACCTCCGTATAGACCTTCGGCGGATTCTTCAGGTTCGCGCGGGCATCGGCGAACATCTTCGGCATCTGCTTCTCGCGCGCCACCAAGGACCGCAGGCGGGCATCGGCTGGCGCGAAGTTGCGGCTCATGATTACGAACGCGGCATTGCTGGCTGTGCTTGAGTAGAGATCCGGGTTCTTCTCCCACATCCGGATCGATTCGTTTGCCAGCAGTCCCGCACGGATATTGGCTAGCACCAGCTCCCGGTCCGGCGTCGAGGAGGGGAAGGCTGCAACCTCTTTTTCGAAACGCCGGAGCAATTCGTTCTGTTTGGTGACGCCTGCCGCCGAGAGGTCGTCCAACTTCGAATCGTACTGGTGGAAGCCCGATTGAACGCCGCCGCTGGTTCCGAAAGGGAAAATCGCCTCGTGGAAGTAACGGTCCACCAGCTTGTCCCACGTTTGCGCGTCGGCCACACCAACACCCGCACTGGCAAGGGCCACTGCCATAACAGCTCCGTATCGAGTCATTTCATCAGTGTAGCCGCAAGGGCGCAGGCGATGACCCTCGTAATAGGCCAACCCGTAGTCGGTGGCGCGGTTGGCCGTTTCGAGGCAGTCCGGGTGTTTTGCGAGCCAAAGAGGCCGTGCCGACGCTGCCTTGTCCAAGGCCGGAAATGCCGTCCACTGCAACCACAGGAAGGCTCCGGCGACTATTACCGGTACCACGGCCAAGGCCCGTTCCTTCAACAGGAACGCCAGAACCAGTCCGACCGCAAACATCGCTCCAATCCATCCCAGCCCCGATGAAATCAACACCGGGGTCGAGCGCAGGCCATGCGCCAGCGCATTCGGCAAAACTTGCGCAGCCACCGGCAAGAGTCCCAGCAGCCCCACGGGCAAGACCATTGACAACTGCGGACGTGTTGCGCGTGCCAAGCCAATCGCCATCAGGGTGCAAATCGACGGCACCAGCGGCAGGACATAATGTGGAAGCTTGTTCACAACTGCCGAGAGAAATACAAACCCAAATACGACAACAGACGCCAGAGTCCGCAGCCTTTGGTCGCGCCAATCCACCCGCACGAGGCCCAACAGCGGAAACCATGGAAACAATAGCATCGCCAGCACAGGCACGTAGTACCAGAAGGGCTGCACATGTTGCAGCGAGGACGAAACCGCCCGCCCGAATTGGTGTTCGAAAAACAGTGTCTGGATGAAAACCGGTCCATTCCGCCAGTCGCAAACAACGTGCCAAGGAACTGCGCAGACCAGGAAACAGGCCAGAGGGGCGGGGGAGAGCCAGTCCTTCAGCCTGCGCGGACCACCCGCCGGAATGGACAAACCAAGGACGGGTGCGAACAGCACCAGCGGGACCAGGCTTTTCGCGAGTACCGCCACCCCCAGGGCCGTCGCCGCCACCAGCGTGTTCCGCCTCCCCGCCGATAGTGCTGCAAGCAGGGCAACGTTGAAAAGGACCGCCAGCGGAATGTCGGTCAGCGCCAGGCGGCTATAGGCGATCCACCCGGCGCTGGTGGCCAGAAATGCCGTCGCCAGCGTCGCCACACGCACATCCCACAGCCGCCGCAGACTCCACCAGTAGAAGCACAAAAAGCCAAGTCCCACCACAGCCACGGGCGCGCGGGGGGCAGTCTCAGGCCCCAATCCCAGCTTGAACCCGACCGCCACCAGCCAATACAGCAGCGGCGGCTTCTCGAACCATGGCACGCCGGACAACCGGGGTGTGATCCAATCCCCGGAGAGCGCCATCGCCCGTCCGATATCCGCATACCGGGGCTCGTCCACGCTCACCAAGCCCATCAGGGAAAGGTTGGAAAGGTAGAGGACCAGAAGGAGCAGCGTCGCCCCTGTTACGGTCGCCCCTGTTGCAAGTGCCACCTTGGTTCCGGCAACCCGGCCGCGCGTCCCGAAGCCTGTACTCAATGATGGTCCACCAATCCACCAGTATCGCCCTGGTCCGATTGGGATGCGGTCGCGACGGTGATTGGGTCTTCGGCCCTCTTGCCGAATATTGTGCATCTGTCCGCATTCCGCCGAATCCCACGGGGGCGTCACCGGGTTGGTGCCGTTCCAAACCGCCCCGGTCGCGGAAAATCCACAGAACGAGGCACTTATTGAAAGACTCCAACGCAGTTTTATCCCTGACAACCATTGCGCTCGCGGCGCTATGCTGTTGCATTCCTCTCCACGCTGGCACTGTTGCCTATGTCAGCTTCAATGGCGGAGTCCAAGCCCTCCGCTCCGGTGATACCACCACCACACAGGTCGTTCCCAACGCCGGCAACTTGGCCAATGGACTTGCCTTGGATGCGGCCAACAACCTCTACTTTGCCAATTACCAAGGCCGCACAATCGGCAAAGTTACGCCGGACGGCACGGTTTCCACCTTCTCCTCCACCAATCTCAACTACTTGGAAAACGGATCTACGGGCCTTGCCATGGATGCTTCCGGCAACCTCTACACCGCTGGCATCTACAACAACCGTGTCACCAAAATTGATACCTCCGGCGTCGCCTCGGCCCACACCGACCGGGATTTCAACCTGAACGGCCCGGCAGGCCTTGCCTTCGACAGCCACGGCAATCTTTTCATCGCCGATGAGAATGGGAATACCGGCTTCGGGCAGATCGAAAAAGTTTCGCCCTCGGGGACTGTCTCCGTGTTCGCCACCGGACTTGGAGGCTCCGGCCGCGATCACTACCTCTTTGGTCTGGCAATCGACAGTTCAGACAACATTTTTGCCAGCGATCCCCTCTATGGTCAGATCCTGAAGGTGACTGCGGGCGGAACGGTTTCCACCTTCGCGTCCGGTCTGGGTGCTCCGCGCGGTCTGGCGTTTGACAGCGCTGGAAACCTTTTCGTGGTCGCCGATCAAAATTTTCTTTCCGGGGGAAACAACCGTATTCTCGAAATTTGCGGCTGGCAGCAGTTCCTCCACCTTGTTCGCCAGTTATGACGGGGATGGCGCGGGCTTCCTTGCCGTTGGCCCGGATCCCGCTCCGGAACCCGCAACCTGGTCCCTGTTGGCGCTTGCTTCCGTTTGCTGCATTGCCTACCGGCGGCATATCCGACCGGCTACAGGTACCCGCTAAGGTTTGCGGTACACCCGCACGTAGTCCACTTCAAACACCGCCGGAAACCGCGTCGAGTTATCGGGGTACCGTGCCTGTAATCCCCCAACGGCCAGATTCACAGCCAAGCAGAGGGGTTGGTGCGGTACCCCCTCGGTTGCCCGGAACCGCTCCCTCCCGTCGATGAACCACACAATTTTCGCCTCGTCCCACTCCACCGCGAAGGTATGGAAGTCCCTCGAGAGATCCGGTCCAGGCCACCCCCCGCTGTAGGACCGCTCCGTCTGCTCATCCCCCCACCTGGTGGCGAACAGGGCCCGCGTAGGCTCGGACCCGATTGCATCGAATACGTCCACCGATGGAACCTCGCCTCCCGACAACGGCACCAGCCAGAACTTGGGCTCCAAGCCCTTCCCGACCGGCATCCGGCACCGGATCTCAAACTTCCCGTAGGTCTGCGCGAATGATCCCCATGTCGCTACAAACCCTGACGTATACTCCCGCTCATGCCCGGCGTACCGCGCGTGTTCCTTTTTTGCCGTGATCCGCAGCAGCCCCTCGCCCACCACCGCCGCCTCCGGCACGTATGCTGCAACTTCACGCGGCCGCTCCCTCCCCCATGGATCGTGCGCCGTCCACTTCGGGAATTCCAGTTCCGTCCCATTGAATTCCTCGGCAAAAGTCAGGATCCAATTCGAGGGCACAGGCTTGGTCTGCGCCTCCAGAACTTGGGCGAACGCAATCAGTGCCAAAGCGATGGAATACAATTTCAACACTCGAATTCCCTGACGCACACCACCCGCTCCCCCGTTGCGCTAATCTGATGGCAGCATGCGGATACTGGTTGTCGAAGACGAAAAGAAGATCGCCGATTTTCTCGGGCGCGGCCTGCAGGGTGCCGGATACGCCGTGGATGTCGCGCAGGACGGGACCCGTGCCCTCCAATTCACCCACGACACCGACTACGACCTGGTCATTCTCGACCTCATGCTCCCCGACATGGACGGTCTCAAAGTTCTCGAACGCATCCGGGCCCGCCGAACCGGCCCGCCGGTTCTCATTCTGAGTGCGCGCGGCCACGTCGATGACCGCGTGAAAGGTCTGGAACAGGGGGCCGACG
>CAIYDY010000355.1 GCA_903925015.1 uncultured Acidobacteriia bacterium | reverse complement strand
GCGAGCTGTGCCACGACGCGCCCTTCTACACGCTCGGCCCGCTGGTAACGGACATCGCACCCGGCTACGACCACATCACGTCCGCCATCGGCGCGGCCATGATCGGCTGGCACGGCGCGTCCATGCTCTGCTACGTGACGCCGAAGGAGCACCTCGGACTCCCCAACCGCGAGGACGTCAAGCAGGGCATCATCGCCTACAAGATCGCGGCGCACGCCGCCGACTTGGCCCGCCACCGTCCCGGTGCCCGCGACCGCGACGACGCACTTTCGCGCGCCCGCTACAACTTCGACTGGAACCGCCAGTTCGAACTCTCGCTCGACCCCGAAACCGCGCGCGCCATGCACGACGAAACCCTTCCCGAGGAAGGCTTCAAGGACGCGGCGTTCTGCTCCATGTGCGGACCCAAGTTCTGCTCCATGAACCACTCCAACAAGGTGGAAGGCTTTACCGCCGAGCAGGCCGACGAAGTACTACTCCAAATCGCTGGCGTTGCGGCGTAGAGCACTTTCACAACTACAGTGTGTGGGGCAGCCATTCTTGGCTGCAGCCGCCTTTTAGGCGGCAATAACCGGATGCCCCATTCACAAGAATTTATCATCGATTCTCGCCCTGTTTTCATACAGTTGCAAAAGTGATCGTTCGGAAACGGCCCCGTCAAGGAATAGGATAGGGGCCGTGAAGACACACTACACCCCAAACACATTTCCAGTTTTGGTCCGGGAGGTCGCCCCGTGGATCTCGTAGGACTCAAGGCGTCCACAGACGCAGTAATTGCCCAACTCCCCGGCCTCGAAGGGTTCGTCGAGGATGTCCGCATCAAACTGACAGACTCCGTCAAAAACGTGGTCGACGAGGCAATGAAGGGTCTTGCCGACGGCATCGGCCAGATCGTCGGCCTCGGACAAAGTATCGACGGACTGACAGTGGATTTCGAAGTCGAGCCCATCTCGATCCCTGCGATCCGCGCCAAGATGACCGTCAGCATGCCGCTGAAGTCGAGTCAGCCTGCCGCCCAGTAGCCGTAAATATCCGCACCAGATCGGGCTGGCGCCGTCCAGCGATAAGGTCTTCCAAGGTATACCCGTCGAGGTGCTTGAGGAAGACCTCGAGTGCATCCCTCAAAATCCCCTTCAACTCGCATGCCGGAGCAATCGGGCATGTGTTCGTCGCCCGGTCGAAGCACTCAACCAGGACTAGATTCGGTTCGGCGTCACGCACCACTTGGCCGAGCCGGATCTGGTCCGGCGACTTTGCCAACCGGATTCCGCCCGTTCGACCCGCCGTCGCCTGGACGTACCCAGTTTCGGCCAAAGTTTGCACCACCCGCACAAGATGGTTGCGGGAAATGCCGTAGGCTTCGCTGATGCGCTTGGTGGCAATGGTTTCGTTGGGATACGCCCCGAGGTAGAGGAGGGTACGGAGGGCGTAATCTGCGTGTAGGCTGAGTTGCACGGGCTGACACCTCCAGTATCGCGCCAACGGGTGGTGCCAACCGCGATTAGAGGATCGCTGGCAGGCCGACTAGAGGATCGCTGGCAGGAACGAGTCCGAATGTATTTCCCGCATAGCCGCACCAGCGAGGAAGATCTTGCGTTTCAGCAACTGCACAACAGCGGGGTCGCCGCAGAGGAAAGCCCGGTAGCCCGTCGTTTTGGGGACTTGGGCCGCCACTACCCGGTCGATCGGATCTGTTGTGGGAGTGTAAGTAAAGTTTGGGTAGCGACTGGAAAGGGAGCGAAGTTCGTCTCCCAGGTAGAGGCCCTCGGGCCCAAGCGCTCCGTGGAAGAGCATTATCGGACCTCGGTGACCCGACGAAAGGGCATCTCGTAGGACGCCGTAAAGCGGAGCCAGCCCGGTTCCGGTGCCCGCCAGGAGCAGCGGCTGGTCTTCATTGCCGCACGTGTAAAAGCAATCGCCCAAGGGACCCTGGAGTTGGACGGCATCCCTTGGCCTCGCCTCGCCGAACAACCAGCCGCTCATGAGGCCGTTGCGGGTTCGACGCACGTGGAGCTCCATAAACCCGTCCGAGGGCAGGCTGGCAATTGAGTAGCTGCGGGCCAGGGTCGGACTTGCAAACAAGGTGAGGTATTGGCCGGGCCGGTATTCGAATTCCCGTTCTGGTGCGAGGTGCACCCGAATAACGTCCGCACTGAGAAGGCGCACAGAGGCAATGCGCGCATCGACACGCGCACCGACGCCCGGCTCGGCCAATGTCAGGTCGCTGATCGGGTGGCATACGCACGGGAGGAAACAGCCCTGCGCCCGCCAGGAATCCTTCAATCCGGCTTGGGCGGACTCTGGAATCCCGCCCGAGATCGCCCGCAACATGCAGGAACCACAGCTACCGGCCTTGCAGGCATGGGCGACCGGGATGCCGTGGCGCAGCAACCCGTCCAGGACGGTTTCGCCGTCCTGCAATTGGCAGATGTGATTCCCGAATGAAACGGTTGGCACTAGCGACCCAGCACGTCGGCGCGGGTGGATTCGGCAATCGCCGCAACTTGCGCGATCAACTCCGGCGCGACCCCGAGCTCAGCCAACGTGCCGCCCAGGTGCCCAACGATGGCGTCGAAGTGCGCGTCGTTCAGGCCCGCAACCACCAAGCGGGCATGCGCCGTCCGCATGTCCTTGCCCGAGTAGTTGTGCGGACCGCCGAACGCCATCGTCAGAAACGCCTTCTGCTTGGCCCGCTGGCGGTCCAAGTCGACCGTGTCGAAGAAGTGCGACACCGTGTCGTCGCTCAGAACGCGACGGTAGAAGTTGTCAACGGCGGCTTCGACGGCCGGTTGGCCGCCAATCTGTTCAAAAAGGCTGGAAGTGGGGGAAGACATATTATGCATTTAGAATGCATAATATTGAGCCTGCTTGTCAATGGCTATTTTAGGTCGTTGCTCTTCTGGCCCTTGGAGACCCGCGATACGGCGTTCACCAGCTTCCGGTAGGGCAGCTTCTCCCAATCGTCGAACAGCAATAGCTCCCCATCGCGCCAGGAGGAGTAGAACCAGCGCGATAGCAGTGCCAGATGCTCCATGCGCTCGACGGGGCCGGGATCGGGCTCGGCGAGCGCGGCGGCCGTTTCCCGCAACCGGGTATCGAGCGAGGCGGCTTGCGGCTTGTCCGGATCCGGCGCGCTGTCGAAATCCAGCAGCGTAAATCCGCACCAGACGCCCCGTTTGAGCCACCCCAGAGTGATCGAGGTTGGCGATGCCGCGGGCAGGACGGCCACGGCGTGCAGGTGGTCCAATGGCCTGGCCATTTCATCGCGGACGGTTGCCACGGCTTCAATGCGTTTGACCCGCTGGTGGAGCATTGCCGCGCCTTCGAAGTCCATCTCCAGACTGGCCCGTTCGCGCGCCGCCAAGGCCGAATCGAGCAGGGATCGACCGCCGGTGTTCAAAAACAGCGCCACACGGTCGGCCTCGCCAAGGTACTCCTCGGGACCGACGGCTTGCTGGCAGGGTCGCAGACAGCGGTTCATCTCGCCGTAGATGCAACCGGGATGTTGGGGTGAGGGTGCCAGGTTTTCCTGGCATCGGCGCAACTGGAATAGATCCAGGAATTCCGATTCGAAGGCGGCGGCGGTGGTGCGCGATTGGAACGGCCCAACCGTGACCGGATGGCGGTCGCAGCCGACTGCCGGGGATCGGGCCAGCCGCTTTGTGATCCGGGTTCGCGGAAACGCGTTCGAGAAGGCCAGCCGCAGGTAGTAGGGGAATCGCAGCCGCACGTGCTCCCGCCGAGCCGAGCCGAAGTGGGTCCGGGCCAGTTCCAGCAGAACAAATTGGGTCTCCAGCCGTGAGCCGGTAAGGTGGTATTCCACCCGCTCCACCATCCCAAGATAGGTCCCTGACAGCAACTTGCCCAGCCGTCGGCGGAGAACATTGGTGCGGAGCAATGTGGGAGCCACGGGGGGTGAATCCGGCCCGGTGCGGGGCCACAGAAGAAATACCGCCGGTTGGTTGGGGATCGTCTCCAGCAATTCGGCGAGTGCTGCCGGATCGTCCGGTACCGGGAAAATTACGTCCATGCGGGGCGGCGGCTTCTCTCCATCATAGGACGCGCGACATGGTACGATCTCCGCATGGATCTGGCTAACCCCGAAGTCAACGACCATCTCCGAAGCATCTTGTCGGTCTTACCCGGTTCCAACCCCCAGTCGGTGGCGGACGTCATGGCAACTTTGGAAGCCATCCACAATGCCCTCCCGGACGACGACGGGCTCAAGTGGTTCAACTGGCAGTATTGGACCGTCACCAAGTCCGTTCAGGAAACCGTAAGCTCCCCCGGCGGCGGCGGAATCACGTGGCACAACCAAGCCTGGCTGCAACGGCTGGATGTAGTTTTCGCGGGGCTCTACCTGGATGCGCTCCGCACCGAACTTGCCGGAGGCATCCCCTCCAAGTGCTGGCAGGTGCTGTTCAACGCCCGGATGGACCGGCGGATGGCCCGCATCCAGTTGGCGCTGGCTGGAATCAACGCCCACATTTCGCACGACTTGGCGCTGGCCCTGGTGAAAACATGCCAAGACACCGGAGTCGAAATGCAGCACAGCTCCGTGGAGCACGAGGACTTTACCCGCGTCAACGCACTCCTCGAATCGCTGATCGCCGAAAGCCGCAAACAGCTGATGGTCATGCTACCCGGCGACTCCATCCCCGACCTGCAAAAACTGGAGAACCATTTGGGCGGCGTCGGCATCACCGTACTTCGCGAGGGAGCATGGATCGCGGGTGAGGTCCTATGGCACCTTCGCGGATTTCCGTCCGTTGCCGACCGGTTCGCCGGACAACTCGACGACGCTGCGCAGCGTCTGGAAGACCTGATCCTGATTCCGTTGCGGTAGAGGCTAATCCGGGAGGCCGAAAGCAATGACATTTCCGCCCGCGATGGCCGCAATATACTCCTTGCCGTCGAACGAATACGCCATCGGCGACGCCTTCCACAGCGTGTTGGTCTCAAAGCGCCACATCGGCTTGCCCGTGGAGGCATCGGCGGCCATCATGGCCCCGTTCTCCTCGCCGAAGAACACGAGTCCGGTCCCAGTGGCCAGGGTTCCGCCCCAGCTCTGCGACGGTCCCGGCTGGGCCAATTCCCACTTGACCGTACCGGTCGAGATGTCCAGTGCCTTCAGATAGTGTTCGCGGACCTCGCCCGGAGCGCCGCGCTGGACACCACCCAGATAGGTTTGTCCCGCCACCCAGGTCGTTTGATCGCGCTTGTTGTAGATGCTGCAGCTTTCAAAGGCGTGGAAGTAGAACAGGCCTGTGGCCGGGTTGAACGAGGGCGAGTAGAAATTCGTCGCGCCGTCCTGCGACGGGCAGACAAAAGTGCCTTCGGGCGACGGCTCCTGGTTGGGAGCCTTGATGGGACGCCCTTCCGGGGTCATGCCTGTGGCCCAAGTCATCTTCCGGACAAACTGCTTCGCCAGCAGCACTTTGCCGTTGGTGCGGTCCAACACGTAGAAGAATCCGTTGCGGTTGGCCTGGACCAATAGTTTGCGCGGCTGTCCTTGGAAGTTGGCGTTGAGTAGAACCGGCGTTTCGGTAGCGTCCCAATCCCACAGGTCGTGGGGTGTGAACTGGAAATACCACTTCAGCTTTCCGGTCTTGGCATCAAGGGCAACCACGCAATCGGAATACAGGTTGTCGCCTCCGCGCTGGTCGCCGTTGTATTCCTTGGCAGGGTTGCCGATCGGCCAATAGACCGTGTCCAGTTCTGGATCATAGGTGCCACTGAGCCAAGTGGGAGCGCCGCCATGCTCCCGGTCCGCACCCTTCCAGGAATCGGCACCAGGCTCCCCGGCGGCGGGAATGGTCCAGAAGCGCCAGGCTTCCTTGCCGGTTTCGGCATTGTAGGCGGCCACAAAACCGCGAGTGCCGTGCTCGCCGCCGCCGACCCCCGTCAGGATCAGATTGCCCACGGCCACCGGCGCACCCGTCGCGAAATAATTCTGCCGGAAATCGGCAGTTTCGGTATCCCAGACCTGATCACCGGTGAACCTGTTCAGCGCCACCAGATGCGCGTTGTCGGTCGCAATGAAAACCTTGTCGCCGTACGACGCCACGCCGCGGTTGGAACCCGCGCCGACGGTGCCCGGCGTGGCGGGCCGAGACCAGCGCCAAATCTGGCGACCGGTACCGGCGTCCAGCGCGATGCACTGGTTGACCGTCGTCACATACATGATGCCGCCAACCACCACCGGCGTGCCTTGCAACCGTGTCGCGTTCGGGATGCTGAAAACCCACTTCGCGGATACTTGGCGGACGTTCGCCTTGGTGATCTGGTCGAGCGTCGTGTAGCGGTTTCCCCGCGGATCGCCATTGAATCCGGGCCAGTCCACACCGGCTGCGGCCTCGCGGAACTTGTCGCCTTCGCGTCGCAACAGGTGGACCTTTCCGTCATCGGTGCGAACCTGCATGTCGGAAAAGCCCTGGCCGAGCTGGACACCGTCGAGGGTCTTGCCGTTGGTGAGCAGTGCCTTGACCCGTTGGCTGGGTCGCGCCTGGCTCTTGGCCTGAAGCGAGCGCAGGTGCTTCGTTAGTTGTCCAAGGTCCTCGTCGTTGATCTGATTGCCCGGCATCCGGCCCGGCACACCGGTACGGATCAGAACCCCGAGCTGTTGGTCGGTCCGCTGCGAGAGTCCGTTGTAAATGGAAGGACCCATTTCGCTCCCGTTCCCCTCCGCCCCATGGCAGCGTCCGCAACGGTTCTCAAAAGACCGCTGGCCTGCCGGGATGTCCTGGGCTGCAAGGTTGCAAGTGAAAACGAGGGCAATGGGTAGAATAAGGCGCACGAGCCTAACTTATCACTTCCCCGGAATCCTTCAGGCTGGAGGCACTCGAATCGCGTTCCGGATCGAGCCATCCAACTGCTGCAACCTCCGCGAACCGCGTCGCGCCGACCTCCAGGATCAGGGCGTCATCCACCTTTTGGAGTGGTGTGTTGCGTGGATGGTGCGAATCCTTGTACGGATCGTTGCGGGCCGCGTTGTAACAGCAGATCATGGACCAACGCGGGTTCTCCGAGTGGTTCTGGTCGCTGCGGTGGAGCAGGTTGGCGTCGAAGAAGATCGCGTCGCCAGGTTCCATTTCCACGTGGACCAAATCCAGCCGCGCTGCGAGTTCCCGCACCCGTTCCGCATCGGCACCGGCCTGGTCACCCGTGAGAATATGTTCCACGCGTCCCGCCAAATGCGACCCCTTCAGAACCTGGAGGCAGCCGTTTTCGCGCGTGGCGGGATCGACAGCGATGAAGACGCTGGTCAGCAGGGGAAACAGGACACCGTTCTGATACCAGTAGCCGTAGTCCTGGTGCCAGGCCCATGCGCCGCCGACGCGTGCGTCCTTCATGATCATCTTGGAGTGATAGTGGTAAACCTCGCCGCCAAGAAGCGCCTCCGCCGAATCGACCATTGAGCGGCATCGCGCGAACATTCCGTAAATCCCGTCGCCTGGGTGGTTCCAAAGGGAGAGGCGAACGACGCCCCCCTGGTCGTCGGCCCGACCGAACGAATGGTCGTCCATCGCCTTGTCCTGCTTGGCGCAACGGTGCAGCAGGGCGATTTCCGCATGGTCGAACATGCCGCGGACTAGCACGTAGCCGTCGACATGGTACCGGCGGACTTCATCGGGGGTTAGGGGTCCTCTGGCCATTATTGGTCCGTCTTTGGAGTGGGAATTCCGCCGGGGAAGAGCGTCACTGGCTTGGGGTATTCAGGCTCGGGCAGGATTCCCTTCCGTTGCGCGAAATGCAGAGTCAAACCGCCGCATGCCTGCGCCATAAGGAACGCGGAAGCAATTTGCTGTTTGCCTGTTGCCAGAACAACGACGCCATACAGCCCGAGGCCGACAGCCGCGCCAGCGAAATAGTATTTCAAGCGTTTGGCACGGGCCGGGTATCCCATCGACTCCATTCTACGCCTGTTTCAAAAAGTCCGCCATGCCGCCATGGAATGCCGGAGATTTTCCTCACGATCCCCCTTGACGTTGTAGCACTGCAGCGCGATTGGCCCCTGGTAGCCCAGCCGCCGAACCTTTGCCACAAACGCCTTCGTGTCGTAGGCGCCCCGGTCGAGGGGCTGGATCAGTCGATCCCAGTCCCCGTCATGTTCGGCGCCATTGATGCTCACCATGAAAGTGTGCGGCAACGCCTGCTTGAGGCGCAGATCGAGATTTGCTTCGTCGCCGCTCCGGAGCCAGTGGCAGAGATTGAAGACCAAGCCGAGATTCGGCCGCGCAGCCTTCTCGATCACGCGGAGGGCGTCCTCGACCCGGGCGACATGCATGCCGTAATGAGGGTATAGCGCCATCTTCAGGCCCGCTTTCGCGGCCATGTCCGCAACCTCGCGGACGACTGCAACAGCGACGTCGTCCCCGGTGTTGACCTGCTTGTCGGCGGTCTTGCCGTTGATGGTCAAGGTGATCAGCGCCCCTGTGCCCCGAAGCTCCTCAATCGCGGCGGGAAGTCCGGGGTCATAGGACGGTTTGGGGTCCGACAGGTTCATGCCGGTGTAAATCCCCACAACTTCGAGATCCGCCGCCTTGTGGGCCGCGACCAAGGCGGGAATGTCCTTGGTGCCCGAGAAGAAAATTCCGGCGTAGCCTGTCCGCTTGGTCAGGTCCACCTGTCGCTGGACCGTCAATTCGCCGCGGCCGGTGCCGTTGTCGAAGACATAGAGCGGGTTGTCAGCAGCGGTCGCGAGGCCGGTGGCAAGAAGAAGAATGGAGAGTGCGCGCATGGTTTTACTTTCCGGTAGCCGCATCCACGGCCGGTTCACGGGGCGAAATCCCGTCCACCGGATTGACCTTGGCACCGGCAGGCGCGGGGACGGGTCCTTTCAGGAGCGGGTCATTTGTGCGGGACATCCAGCGTTGCAGCCGGGAACGCATGTCGGCAAGGGCGGTCGAAAATTTCGGATCCGCAGCCAGATTGTTTTGCTCGGCCGGATCGAAGAGCAAATCATAAAGCTCCTCCTGGGCAACCTCCCGCTGCTTCCAGCCGTATTCGAGCCACAGGTCCTTGCTGGGACCGTCGTCGCAGTTGGGCAGAACGGGTAGTGTCCGACCGCCAAAGCGCTTGATGTACTTGTAGCGGAGCGTGCGGACAGCCCGGGCCGGCTCGTAGGAGGCGTGGTAGTTGACTTCGGCGAAAACCTCGTCGTTGATCTCCTTCCTCTCACCCCGGAGCACCGGGAGGATGGAGCGGCCTTCGAGCCACGACGGTTTCTCAATCTGCAGAATCTCGCACAGCGTGGGAAAGATGTCGAGGTGGGAGACCATCGCGTCGCAAACCTTGCCGCCCCGGAAGTCGCCCGGTCCACGGATAATTAGGGATACCCCCCAACCCGCGTCGGTCAAATTGCACTTCATGCGCGGGAAGGCGAGGCCGTGGTCCGTGGTGCTGATGACAATGGTGTTATCCGCCAGCCCGTTGCGCTGCAGCGCATCCAGCACCTGCCCGACGCCTTTGTCCAATTGGCGGGCGCTGGCCCGGAACCCGGCCATGTCCCGACGGGTTTGCGGGGTGTCCGGCATCGGCGCCGGCGGCTGGAGGTACCGGGGATCGTCATCCGCCGTTGGTTCCGGGTACTCGCGGTGGGTTTCGAAGAAACCGACATCCAAAAAGAACGGCTGGGCGGGACGGCTGTCGAGAAACTTGGCTGCTGCGGGGGCCACGACGGCGGCTCCGGTGCCCTTCGGACTGACAATTTCGTCGAAGCCGATGCGTTCCGGTGTCTGGGCAACGTGCTGCAAACCGGCCAGAACGGAACGGTAACCCGCCCTGCGCAGGGTATGGACGATGTGGTGCGAGTAGTCCGCCAGTGAGAATCCGCGGTGAGCCAAGCCGAGCATGCCGTTTTGGTGGGCGCACTGGCCGGTGAGCAGCGAGGCCCGGCTAGGCGAACAGGTTGGGGCTGCACTGAACGCTTGGCGGAAAAGTACACCTTCAGCTGCGAGTTCGGCAATCCGGGGAGTTGGAACGTTGTGGCCGTAGGGCTGGAGGTAGCGCCCGGAATCGTGGGAATGGAGATAGACGATATTTGGGCGATTAGCCTGCCCCGACACTTGGGCTGAAGTCTCGGCAGCGACCACAAGGGTGCCCAGCGTGGCCGCACCGCCGATGAATTGTCTGCGGGATTTCACAGGGGCCATCATATCGAATGTCCGTCCGATTCCACCCCTACCTCACTCCAACGTACTTTCGGTACGCTCCGATCCAATCGGCGGCGATATCGTGTCGGGCTGTCGCCAAGTCCAGTTGGCCGGAACAGACGAGCTGGTGCAGCCGCTGCTCCAATTTGTCCTTGACCTTGGCATTCCAACGCGCCGAATAAGGCTGGGGCCAAAGGTTCCGCAGGGTCTCGGTGCCTCCGAGGTCGGGTGTGATCAGGTAATCCACCTCAAACTGGTCGCGGTTCCCCGGAGCAATGCCATAGGCGGCAAAGACCCGATTCCGGGTTTCCAACGGGATGTCCCGGGTAACCACTTCGGCCTCCGGGTTCCGGCAAACCTCGGCGATCGTCACAACCCTCGATTCTCCCGGAGTCAGACCTGATCTCGGCCTTGGACCCTCCGCGTTGACCGTCGTCTGGAACAACACCAGGACCAGAACCGCAACGGACGCGAAGGCCCCAGCGGCGGTTGTCATCCGTGGGAAACCTTTGGAGGCACCGGGTTCAGCCGACAGTTCGGCCATGCTGGCCCGGAGTAGTGCGCGGGGTCCGGGAGCCGAGGGGAGTCGACCCACCAGACTGGCGTTTCGAGCCCGTACAAAGCCGGCAACAGTCGTCTCAATCGACGCCATCCGCTCGCGGCAGGTCCAACAATGCCGTAGGTGGTCGTCGACCCCGTTCTTTGCGCGCGGTGACAGTTCCCCATCGGCGGCGGATAGCAGGTCCCGGTCGGAAATATGCTGTTCGCTATGCATGTGTGGATGCTCCATCCGCCCGCGCGAGGCGGGTAAGCGATTTCTCCAACGAATTTGCCACTGAGCCAAGGGAGATTCCGAGGACGTCAGCGATTTCCCGGTATCGAAGGCCTTCTGCTCGGAGCGAAAGGCAGCACTGGTCCTGTTCGGGGAGTGCGTGGACCACAGCCAGCAGCCGCGACTGTCGCTGAAGCGTCGCCACAGACTCTTCGGGACTGGGCATTGGATTCACCGCCATTTCGAGGGTTTCCGGGGCCGGATCGAACCTGTCGGCACTCTCGCGGTTCGCCAGACGCCGCTTCAGAGCCGAATTGTGCGCCACCCGGAAGATCCAGCCGCGGAGGTTGTCGCGCGGCTTCCCCTGTAGCAGGTGCTGGAACAGGGCCAGAAACACTTCCTGCAGTACTTCCTCGGCGTCGTCGATTGGAATGCCGAAGGAAAGCAGGTAGCGGAGCACCGGCGTGCGGAGGTGGTCGTAAAGGGCCACAACCTCTTCATCCAAGTCGGATTTCCGGTTCGAGGCAGCTTCGGGCCGCACCCACCCGATCAGTGACTGGAGTACGCCTTCCGCCATCAGAACTTGATCCGAAGCTCCACCCACGTCCGGCGGGGTGCGCCGGGGGCGAAAAACGTGACACTCTGGAGCGGGTAGTTGCCCGATTGGGGTCCCGCGCCATAGGCAGGGTAAGGACGAGCGATGAAATTCCCCTGAACCGTAAATCCCGTGTTCGCCAGTTGAGCTGCCGTGTAAAAATGGCGGTCGGTCAGGTTGTCCACTTGGAGTGAAAGGGTCAAGCGGTGCGTCAGATCGTAGTGGGCTCGGAAGTTCAGAACCGCGTAACCCGGCGAAACACCCGGCCCCTGGTAATACTTTCCGTCCGCCTTGTAGGCGTTGTTTTCGTTGCCGCGCGCGTAGGAACTGGAGGACGCAAGTAGATTCATGCCTACCGAGAACCGGGCAACTGGCTGGAACTCCACAAATGCCTTTCCCGTTTGTTTCGGCACAAGGGGAATGCGGTTGCCGGGGTGGATCGTGATGGTGCCGCCAAGGCCTGGAAATCCGGCCAGCGCGAGGTCGCTGGTGTTGTTCGCGTTTCCGTCCAAGGTCTCCTTGCTCTGGTAGGTGGCTTCGAGATAGGTGTAGTCGAGGCCGCCGGTGAGCGAGCGATAGTGACCGTCCACACTGGCTTGCACCCCCCGGCGGCGGGTCTTGCCGAAGTTCTTGAAATACCCGGTCCCGGTTTGCTGGGCCGCAATAAACAGAATGTCGTTGCTGTTTTCAGCGGTGAATGCACCTGCGGTCCAGTTCATGTGCGAGGCGGTTTTCCCCCGCAGACCGAATTGCCATGTCTGGGTCACCACCTGCTTGAGCGGTGGGTCGCTTGAAAATGCGTTCGGCAGCGTGCAGGGGTCTGTAGGATCGGCACAACCCAGTTCGATCGAGGTGGGCGCGCGGCTTCCCTGGATATAGCTGGCATAGATATTCCAGGACTCGGCCGGGCTGTAGGTGATTCCCAGCGCGGGACTCAGGCGATCAAAGCTGTAGGTGCCGGTTAGCGAGCCTGGGCCGGCCTTGGGCTGGAATCGATCTGTATTGTGGATCTCGTTGTGGTTGTAGCGGCCGGAAAATGTCAGATTCCAAGCCTTGCCCAGCGTCAGGGTGTCAGTCGCAAATAGACTGACGGTCGGAGTTGTCCCGTGGAGGTTGACGCGGGTATCGACCGGATCGCCGTTGCTGTTGGTCGTACCGTCCTCCCAGTTCGGGATCCCCGTGATGGAGCGGTCGGGATTCAGATACCCAAACTGGGTGTTTTGAGTGTAGGCGACGGCTCCCCGTGCGAATGATGCCCCTACTGCCAGCTGGTTCTGGCCTCCTCTTGCAAAACCGGGCGTCGACTGCCGGGTGTACTGGCCGGAAAACCCAAAGTCATGCTGGACCGATTTCGAGAACACGGTGTCCGCGTTGCATTTTTCAATTGCCTCCTGGAACTGAAGTCCCTGGGCGATGCAGCGCCATTTCGGAAACGGGGTGTTGGAGGAATTGGCCCCGCTGGTTGGATAACCGGTGTACCCTGCGTTCTTGAGAGCGGTGATGTCAGCTGCGCTGGGCTGGTACACGGATTCGTCCAAGGAATTGTTGTTCAAGTTTCCGTTGATTCCGGCTGTGCGGATGTTGCGGTAGTAGATATTGCCGGAAAGTGTGACGGTTGGGCTTACGGTCCGCTTGGCGATCAGGTTGAAGGCAGGCGCGCGGTTCGCCACGGTGTCGGGAACGGTGTAAACGCTACGGTAATCCACCTTGAGAAGACGGTAATCCTGAAGCGCATTGCCGGTCAGCGTGTTGTAGGCGTACGAAGCGGTGCCCGCGACGTCCGTCTTCGCTGTTCGCCAACCGAGCCGGGCGAAACCTTGGCGGACGTCGGACGGGGAATCGACGCGCCAACCAGACTCATGGAAGGCGCTACCCGCCAGGAACCAGTTGAATCCAGTGGCCTTGCCTCCACCCATTTCAGCCTCGACGGCCTTCCGCCCGCTGGCCCCGTAGGTGGCGTTTCCGGAAAGACCGGGGCTGGTGGTGCCGTCCTTGCTCTGGATGGAGAGAGCACCTCCCAGCGCGTTCAGGCCGAACAGGGGATCGGAGCCGGGAACCAGCGTCATTGCGGAAATCGCGTTCTTCGGGATGAGGTCCCACCCGACGACATCGCCGAATGGTTGGTTTTGGCGCACGCCGTCCATGTAGACGGCGATTCCCTGGGGCGTCCCCAGGATCGGGGATGCGGTGTAGCCCCGAAAATTCAGATCGGGCATGAATGGGTTGCCCTGCATCTCGTTCAGGTACACACCGTTCAGACGGCGATTGAGGAATTCGGGGAGGTCGAGCGCGCCGCTGGCTCCAATCTCGGACTGGCTGGCGCTTTGCACCGCAGCCGCAACTTGGTAAGTTGCCAAGTCCACGCCCGGCAGCGGGGTGGTGGCGACAACGTCCAGCCTTGTTTCCGATTGGGCCAGAACCATGGTGACGGTGCGGGACGCGGTTTCTCCGGGTGCCAAGGGGATTCGGATGGTTTGCGTGGCGAAACCCGCAGCCGCTAGCACGAGCTGGTACTCGCCCGGATTCAGTCCCGACAGGTTCGCCGAGCCCTGGGAATCCGTCTGGAATCCTCGGTTCACGGGCCCGCTGAGCTTTCCGGAGGCGGACATCGGGGTCCCGGATGGGTCCTTCACGTCCAAGTGCAAGCTAGCGGGAGCCTGTGCATGAGCAAGGACTGCGGCGAACAGGAGAATCAAGTGTCGGGCAAACGTTCTGGGCAAAAGTAGGACTCCAAGGTAGCGGTCAAAACGATTCAGGACCGTCCATAGTGGATATTCCATCTCCAACCCTTCTGTTCAGTGTTTCTCGCGGATCTACTTGCAAGAATCCGCAACCGGCTGAAGGGATGTGGGATTCAGCCTGTCCCCCGAAGGCTGCCGAATCAGGAATCCCTTGGCCTCCACCTTGTGGCCGGCAGGGGGATTCGACTGCACACCAGCCGGGTCGAGAAGGTGGAACACATGCTTCCCCAATGGTTTGGCCGCAAGCAATTTCCGTTCCTCCAAAGTCGAGTCCTTCGGTTCACGTGTGCGCACGGGCTCGCTGGCCTGGCCAACCACCCAAGAGCCGTCCGCGTCCTTCGACAGGCATCCGACCACGGTCACCAGGGAAAAGTTCGGAACCTCCTGTGGCCCACCCTTGGCCTCAATTCGGATGGGACGAAGATCGTCCCACGCCAGTTCCTTCGCGCCTGCCGGGAAGCCGTTGAACTGGAGCACATAGGCTACTATGTCCGCGTACCGGCTCTGGCTCAGGCTGGCGGGCGAATTCCGGGGCATGGTCCGGAGCACCAAGTCGCCAAAACTGAACAGACTGTCCTCGCGCCAGCGGTCCATAAACTTGGCACCGACCAGCGCTCCGTTGTACCCGGCCAGATCGTCCCGGTGACACCCCGCGCAAGCCCTCGCGTACTCAGCCTGTCCGCGCGTCGCCTGTTCCGGGGTGAAGACGCCATCCCAAACCGTCCGCTTTTCCTGTGCGGAAAGGGCTTGGACAACAAGGACCAGTGTGGTCAACAATCGGGACATGGCTGCGGACATCTCTACATGTTTACCACCCGCCTACATATTGATGACTTCCGGCAGTGCGACATGCCTGCGGGGTGCTGGCTCCTCGCGTCCGGCCGCGCTGTTTTCCGCCCAGTCCGACAGACCATAGGCCAGGAATACCGTACCAAGGCACCCTGTGAGCACCATCACCGCATCGACAATCAATTGGGACCAATCCATACTTCACCGTCCTTGATGTCTTATCGGCAGGGTTGGGCCGGAACTTTAGAGAAGTTGAGCACGCAAGTTGAAGAAACCTTTCTGTTTTCCAGTGCGACAATAGAGGGTATGCGGTTTGTCATCTTCCGGTTGGCGGTTTTGGCCTGCGCTCTAGCCGGGGCAGCTTTCGCCCAGCAGCCCCTTTCCTCGGCCAAGCTCGTCGAGTTCATCAAGTCATCCATTGACCAGAAGTTGCCGGACAAGGATGTTTCGGCGTACCTGGTCCAAGTCCGGTTGACCGACAAGCTGGAGGACAAGGTGGTCGAGGACCTTCGCCGCATGGGTGCAGGTCCAAAAACAGTCGCCGGACTCACGAAACTAGCAGACCAATCGGCAAAACTGACTGTGGCACCGGCGAAGCCCGTGGTGGCCGCCGCGAAGTACGTGGAACCGCCAGCACCACCGCAGGCCGACCAGGAAAAGATCCTGTCCGAGGTTCGAGACTATGCGCTCAACTATGCGAAGTCCCTGCCGAATTTCATTTGCCTGCAGCTCACGCGCCGCATGGTCGACATGCATTTCCAGCCGGGCAGCAAGGGTTCCTGGACTCCGACCGACCGGATCGTGGAAAAGCTGAGCTACTTCGACCAGCAGGAAAAATACGAGCCGATCACAGTCAACGAAAATCCGATGTTCGGCAAGACATGGGAGTCCCTTGGCGGCTCCATCTCACGGGGCGAGTTTGGCAG
>CAIYDY010000354.1 GCA_903925015.1 uncultured Acidobacteriia bacterium | reverse complement strand
GACACCTCGTTGGCCGCGCTCAACTGCGGGATTTGGGCTATGGAGACTTGGGGATCGTCGGAGATTTCGGCATAAGCCAGCACGCAATTGGTGGTGCCAAGGTCGATGCCGATCGAATACCGTGCTTGCGGCACAACCTACTCCACTTCGATTTCGGCCGGAGCGAGGATGGACAGGTTCTGGCTCGTGTTCAATTGCGGGATGGTTGTCGTGCTGGCGCGCCAGCCGCGATGCCGGAGCAACCCGGCGGACGGGGTGCCGGTTGCCGGGACATTGCCGATGAATTTCACCATGGCGACCGAGCCGGACGGGGCGGACACCGAGCTGCCTTCTACGGCGTCAATGACGGGAACGGGGGCAAAGGCCCGGATCAAAACCTCGCGGGTGCTGCCATGGACGTCGCGGGCTGCGGCTCCAATCTGTTCATCGCTGTAGGGCGAGAGGTCCTCCATGAAGAAATCCAGGATGCGGGCATCGCGCTGGAGCATGCCGAGAAGCTGGAGTGCACCGTCCGCCGCCTTGATCTCGGGCTTCGGCGGCGCGACCGGCATTGGCTTCGGGGCGGAGGCCCGCTCCATCAGGCCGAGTGCGGAGATCACGTCCGTGGGGAGCTTCCCGGAAAACAGCAGGGCAAAAAAAGCTTTGAATGCGAGTAGGATACGGTTCAACGATGGGACTCCGTGAAATGTGACGGCAAAACTTCAGGATAGCAGCGGGACCGACCGCTTTGCTTGGCCAGCTCGGCGAGCTGGCCGCAGGTTGCCAACCTGCCCCACAACGGAGGCGAACAAGCTGCGCCAGCCGCACTTATGGAATTGTCACCAGCACGACTCCGGTCTGGTTTCCGTTGGCGTCATACGCCGCTGCCGTCAACGAATTGCTGTTGGAGTGTGCAACCAACAGGCGCGGTGTGGATGCAGCTCCCGGCTTTCCACCCAGCGATGCCACCCCATCAGGATTCGCAACGACGGTTGAAGCGCCTGTCAGGTCGTAGATGATCAGATTCGAAGTCTTGCGGTCCGACGAGATGCCGCGGGCGACGATCTTTCTGGTTGCAGGGAAAAAGCCCACCAGCGAAACCGTTGCGAATCCGTCGGGCAGGGCCAGCCGCTTGGATGTTCCGTCGGCGAGCGAGAACAGAGCGAAGCCGTCGTCCCCCACGACCCGTTTTTGCGCCGGGGCGATGAGCGAATTGATCTGGGGAATCGCGCTGACGGTCTGGATCGCGGTGGTCCCGGCTGGAAGGTCGATGCGAATTGCCGTGGCGTCGGCGCCGTCCAAGGCATGTACCGCCGAGGATGTCCGGGAAGTTGCGGTGAAGTTGGTGCTCCAGAGGAAGTCGTTGAATGTTCCGGTCTGGGTGCCCGTGACCAGATCCGGGGTTTGGCCGGCCCGGATGGCGGTGATTTCGCCCGTCGCCGGATCCAGTTCCAAATACCCCGAGGCCGGGCACGAGGCCTTGTAGGCGTTGTCACCCGACTGCGATCCGAACAAGCCGATCCGCTCGCCCAATACGAAATTGTAGGTGCGGATGGAGTTTGTGCAGGCCGAGAGGAACCAGCCGTCGGGCAGCGGGACTACGGTTGGGTCGCCGCCATCGACGGGGAACGCGAGGAATCGGTGCACGGAGTCATCGGGCATTTTCGCCGCGACCCAGACTTGGCTTTTCGCCGCCACATAGAATGCGAGTCCGGTTGCTGCGGTCACATTGGGTGCCCCGCCGTTCGGGCCGGGAGCCTGGGGTGCCAAAAGCGGCACAAGACCGCTCGGGAAGGATGCGGACGACACCTTGTCGCCGTTGGCCTTGAGGACGGCGAATTCAAATGTCTTGGGGGCCGTGGTGGCGTCGCCCACCACCAGTGCCGTATTGCCGCCGGAACCGGGTATCTGGATGCGCGCGGTCAGGGCTTTTGTCAATCCATCGACGCTCAGGGGGAGGGCGGCACCACCGGCTCCACCAGCCTGTGCGGCGGCATTTCGAACCGCGCCGGTTGAGGCAGTGATGGTGTCGACGCTGGCTTTCGTGCTGTCCGTGGCCGGAATTGCGGCTGTGAATGTGCCACCCGCCGCGCTGGCCAGTGCCGTGGCCGCGCCGGTCAGATCGACACCCTTCGGGGTCGAACCCGGTGTCAGGATGAACGCCTTCTTGGAGATCCCGGCCGGGGCTGTTCCCGACGCCGGACCCACCAATGCAGCGGCGAATTCCGTGGTTGGCGAGTTGACGAACGGGGTGGCGCTGTTGGCGGGGGCGATCAAGCAGGGGTCGATGGCGGTCGCCGAGCCCGAAGACATATCGAACGCGTAGGATTTGTAGCAACCATCGGTGCCGCGTGCCGCAGTGGCGAGGACGTAGGCTCCGGTCACGTCCGGAGTCGACAACGCGGAAAGATCCGGCGCACCGGCCGGGAGTGCGACAAATTTGGCCGTGGGAGCGGATGCCTGCTGGAGCGTGACCAAATTGGCGGCCCGCGCCGTTTCGGCAAGATAAACCAAGTCGCCCGGACGTGCCTTTCCTGGAATCTCGACCGACGTGTCGAATTGGCCGGGCACGGCCTTGTTTTCGGCAGTAGTGACCTTGGCGGGAACTCCTCCCACGTAGGCGGTTACAGTCCCGGGCCTCGGGTTTGCCGCACCCAGACCATGCACAACCAGCACTGCGGGAGATTTCGCAGTATTTCCAGCCACCACACCGTAGCCGCTGCCGTCGGCGGTCGATACGCCCGGATACACAGCCGCGATGGTGACCGTTCTTGTCTCGCTGGAGACGCCACCGACGGAAACCTGAATTTTTGCCGCGCCGATGGCGGCATCCACTGGCACTCTGGCGAGCACCGTATCGGAGGAAACAGAGTAAAGGTCGGCGGGCGTGCCGTTGATCACGACTTGCACGGCAGGATCGCCCAAACTGGTCGGCAGCGTTGCGCCCTTCGCCTTGACGGCGGTTGATGGTCCGAGGCCAAAGCCGGTAATCTGCAGCATCCCGCCGCGCGCCACAGTAGCTGGAGCTGGGTCCTGGCGCATCGCATCCACCACGCCGCGCGCATAGATGACAGGCTTTCCCGTTTGGGCCGAAGCCTTGGGCATGAACAACTGCGGGCCGAGCACGCAAATGGCGAGAATGCTGTTCCTGAGAGTACTCACGATGGCCCCATTATCGTACAAACGCGGACCTGACGGAAAAGTTGCGGTGAGGTGTGGCATTGTCTTGTACTGGCGTCGTGTACCATCGGCGAAGGTGACTCCGAAAATCCCACGACCTTCCATCCGCGATTTGTCCCGACTCGCCACTTCGATTGAGAACGGACAACCGCTGCCGTTCGATTGGCCCCAGGGTTCCGGGCTGATCGTTGGCATTACGGGACCTCCGGGGGCGGGGAAGAGTTCGCTTGTGGATGCCTTGACAGCCGCGTGGCGACAGCGGGGCAAGACGGTGGCAGTCGTGGCGGTGGACCCTTCGAGCCGTTCCACGGGCGGTGCCATTCTGGGCGACCGGATCCGGATGCAGCGCCACCATGCCGACGAGGGGGTTTTCATCCGCTCAATGGCTTCGCGGGGGGAGACCGGCGGCCTTGCCAAAGCGACCCTGACTCTGGCCCGCATGTTCCGTGGTGCCGGGTTTGACCTGTCTGTGATCGAAACGGTCGGTGCCGGGCAGGATGAAGTCGAAATCGCCGGCAAGGCTGATGTCACGGTTGTTGTCATGGTCCCCGGCATGGGGGATGACGTCCAGGCGATCAAGGCGGGCATGATGGAGATCGCCGACATCTTCGCGATCAACAAGGCCGACTATCCGGGCGTCGAGCGCACCGAGCGGGACATTGAGGCCATGTTGTCCCTTGGAAGCGAGTCCGTGCCCATCTTCAGGACTGTCGCGATCCATGGCACCGGGATTGCCGAGCTTGCCGACGAGATTGACTCGCGCGCCCGCAGGGTTCCAACGGAAACTCCGAATGCGCCCACAGGAATCGACCATCTGGGAATTGCCGTGGCCTCCATTGATGATGCGCTGGAGTTCTACTCGGTCGGTCTAGGCATGTCCGTGGCGTCAAGGGAGACGGTGGAAGCCGAAAAGGTCCGCGTGGCGATGCTGCCCGTGGGCGAATCCAGAATCGAGCTGCTGGAACCGATCGACCCCGAATCGCCCATCGCCAAGTTTATTGCCAAGCGTGGACCCGGGTTGCACCATGTGGCGTTGCGCGTGCCGGATCTTGCGGGGGCTGTGCGTCGGTTGGAATCGACAGGGGCACGGGTCCTTGGCGCACCGAAGGTGGGGGCGGGCGGGCATTTGTATGTGTTCCTGCATCCGGCATCCACCGGGGGCGTGCTTTGGGAACTGATTCAGGAATAGGTTGCGGGGATTAAGATCCAGAATAGAGCCCATGCAAAAAAGACTCCTCGCCCTATTTCTGATGGCGCTTCCCGCTTTCGCCCAGCCGGTCTTCACCCATGTCTTCCCGCCCGAGGAATTTGCCGCCCGCCGCGCCAAAGTCATGCATGAGATCGGCGACGCGGTCGCCATCGTCCTGGGCACTACCGAAACTCCCGGCGAAACGCCCCTCCGCCAGAACAACCAGTTCCACTACCTCTGCGGTGTGGTCGAACCCCGCGCCGTCCTCGTTATCGACGGCAAAACCAAACGCACCACCCTCTTCCTCAATCCCCGCAACGTCCAGCGCGAGACTTCGGCATACGGCCCGGGCCTCTACCCCGGCCCCGAAGCCGCCAAATCCGAGGGTGTCGACGCCGCGCTCGACCGCGCCGAATTCCCTGCCTTCGTCAAAGCCCTCGCCGCCGAAAAACGGACCATCTTCACCCCCCACCGCGCCGAAGTCCTCGGCAGCGTCTCCCAGGGAGACCCCGACCGCCTTTGGGCCAACAATAAATCCGACCCCTTCGATGGCCGCGCCTCCCGCGAGGAAGTCTTCCGCGCCAAACTCGCCGAAGCCGCCCCCAACTCCAAAATTCAGGATCTCGACCCCATCCTCAACGCCCTCCGCGCCATCAAGAGCCCCCGCGAAATCGCCGTCATCCGTGAAGCCACCCGAATCGCCGGCCTCGGCATCATGGAGGCGATGCGCGACGCCAAACCCGGCCTCACCGAATACGAACTCCAGGCCGACGCCGAGTTCGTATTCAAGAAGTACGGCGCGTTCGGCGCCTCCTACTTCGCCCTCATCGCCACCGGCAGGAACACGTATTACACCCACTACCACCGCAACACCGCTACTTTGCAGGATGGCGACCTCGTCCAGTTCGACTACGCCCCCGACTTCAAAAACTACCAGGCCGACGTAACCCGCGTCTTCCCCGCCAACGGCAAATTCACTCCCTGGCAGCGCGAATACTACGAGATCTACCGCAAACTCTACCAGGCCGTAATCGCCTCCATCCGCCCCCACATCACCCCGGCCGAAGTCCTCCAGACCGCCGTGAAAAAGATGGATCAGACCATGGCGACGTACAAATTTACCGACGAGCGGATCCGTGGCGCAGCCAAAGCGTTCGTGGAGAGATATCGCACCCAGTCGATGTCTCCCCGCGCGAACCTCGGCCACACCGTAGGCCTTGAGGTCCACGATGTTCGCCGCCTGTCCCCAACTCTCGAGCCCGGCGAAATCTTCACCATCGAACCCGAGATGCGCATCGAAGACCTCCACCTCGGCATGCGCTTCGAAGACATGCTCCTCATCACGGAAACCGGAGTCGAAAACCTCTCCGCGTTCGTCCCCATGGAGATCGCCGACATAGAAAAGTTAATGGCCGACCGAAAACACAGCCTCGGAACCGCCCACGGAACTCTGCACCAATCCACCCCACCAACCCACCCCAGCGGTAAGTAATCTCGTCGCTAAGATATTGGAGAGGCACGATGACTCGATTATTGAAGACGCTTGCGGCTGTATTGGCTTGGACTTTCCTCGGGGTGGCCGCATCGGCCCAGCCGCCGATTCCGCGCTACGAGGTGAAGCGCGCTTCGACCCCGATCACCGTGGATGGCGTACCCAACGAGAAGGCTTGGGCCGACGCCGGCAAGGTGGAATTGATCTTCCCCTGGGAATCGCAGACCGGGGCAAAGCAGAAAACCACCGCGCGCCTCTTGTGGGACGACCAGTTTCTCTATGTCTCGTATGAATGCGAGGACGCGGACATCGTCGCCCAGCACACGGACCACGACGATCCAACGTACCTGGATGACGCCGTCGAGATTTTCATCAATCCCAATCCGGCGCAGACTGACATCTATTTCGGGCTCGAAATGAATGTCCGGGCCGTTTTGTACGACTACATCATGTACCACCCGGGCCGCCTGTTCAAACAATTCGACCTAAGGGGCGTGAAGCTGGCGACCCATATCGATGGAACGCTCAACATGCGCGGCGACAAGGATAAGGGCTGGAGTTTGGAAGTGGCGATTCCGTGGGCGAATTTCGAGGCGCTGTCGAAGCGTCCGGAAGCCGGTACCGTCTGGACGGCCAACATCAACCGGTGGGACGGCGTAGAGCCCAACCGGCGGATGAGCAACTGGTCCGATCCGGTTCAGCCACGTCCGAATCCCCATGCCCCGACGAGGTTCGGGCAGTTGGTTTTTGTGAAATAGCTAATGTTTTGTGATCTCTTGGGAGGATTCAAAAAGCACTCCTCAAATTGGAGAATCGAGGAGCCCGGCGATTGAGGGCCACCACCCTTGTTAATTGGGCCGCCGTCGCGAAAGTTGTGGATACCGTGTATTCTCGATATGTCTCACAAAGGGTCCTTTGTGCAACGCGATAAAGATGTCTGATTCTGTTCCGCGACGGGTTCCGCCAGTCGGAGATGAAATGAAAAGACTTTGGCAAACTGCCCGGTTGTCGAAGCCGAAGCGGAAGCGCCCCCTCACCTCACGGGCCGTCTTGCGGTACAATCACATTCGGTGCTGACATGATCCATTTGACTTCCGTAATCCGTCGTGCGTGGGGACCGGTGACGACCGTAGCGCTCATAGCATTATCAGCCGCCTTGACCGCACGGGCCGACATTGTTGAAGTGAAGTACACAGGCATTGTCTCCGGCGGAACTAGCGGAACGCAAGGGGATACATGCTTCTTCGGACCATGTAACATCTCCCTTACCGGAGATCCGTTCCAGCTTGTGTTTTCATACGACACATCGGTCGGGTACCTTGACGGTCCCTCGCTTCTATACGGAGGGTCTGCCTACGGCAGCGCTTCGAACTCGACGGCGACCCTCACGATTAACGGGTTCAGCGTGACGCTCGATGGCACCTTGGCGTCAGGTTTTTTTCAGAATTCCAATGGGACCCAACAATACGTCGAGTCTGATCCGTCCAACTTTGTCTCTATTCAGGCATTGAGCGGAGGGTCATTCCCAACCGCCATTACGACGGGTTACTCGTATCCGGTAGGGACCGATCCCAGCGCGGGCCTGGTGATGGGGAATGCAGGATTGGTCAGCCCCACCCTCGCCTTCGTCATAGCTAATGGCCAGGGCGAAGGCGCTTATGGAACGTTTTCCGGACCCGGCGCGATAACGGTATCAGACTTGAGCGCTCCCGAGCCGCAAGCTTCACTCATGATGATCGTGCCGACTGTAGGCTATACCGTCATCTTCCTCCGTCGACGCAGGCGGGACTCTTCCGCGCAGGAGCATGATCTTTCATCCACTGCCCCCGCCGTCAAATCGTGAATTATCCACAACGCTGCGGTGTTTCACAAAGGGTAAGTTTTGAGACGCCGAGCCAGCCCCTTGAAATCAATGTCTTGCAAGTCTCAAAAGTCTGTCTCGCAACGGGGGATGGACTACGACTAAGCCCGCGTTTCGACCGATGACCAGGACCCAAGCATGCGGCTTGCGGCGTTCAAGCGGGCCGGGTGCGGATTTCAAGGACGAAGGGATCTTTGGAGCCACGACCAAGCGCCCAGCCCTTAGTGCTAAAATCAGATGATGGCAATTCTGGCATCGACTAGGCGCAGGTTGAAGTTTATTCGCTCCTTGGTTCTAGTGCTTGGTGCGACCTCTGGCTCGGCGCTCGCGGGTCCGGTTACAGCAACGTATTTCGGTACGATCTCTGGGTTCTCCGACACCTACAATTACTTCGGTGGCGGCACAATCAGCGGCACCGAGGTTTTCGGGTTCAGTTTCGATCCCGCGAATTGTACCGATTCCGGCGGTGGCAGTAGCGACCGATTGGGTGGCGCTGGCTGTCAGCTGACGGTTTTCGTGACCTTGAATGGAGTTACCGTTTCAGCGACGGCAACGTCAAATCCGCCTAACCTCGATTCGCAGCCGTGGGACAGCGGCCGGGGCAGCCTGTACCAGTATCAGACGCTCGGTGCGAATGGCATTCTGCTCAACCTGACTACCGGTGTTCCGTGGGTCTCTGGTTCTCTCCAAAGTGGTCCTCCGGCGGCATCGGATTTGAATACCTCACCTTATTTTGAAGGGATTGCACTGTGCGCCGATTTGGATTCCGTGAACTGCGAATACCCTAACCCGGACCGAGGCAGCATTGTGAGCAGCATTTCGACGACGCCGGAACCGGGGTCGATGCCTCTAGTGATGATCGGCACCGGGGCAGCGGTCTGGACCCGCAGGCGCTGGTCGAGTCTTGGCGTCGGCAAGCGCCAAATTGCGCAATAGGTATGTTTCGACACGTTCCCTCGGTTTGAAAACGACCGACGGGGTTGAACTCGAATTCTCAGCACCGCAAGACCTGCCTAGGTGAAATAACTACTGGTCCGTGCTGACAATGCGGGCGTCGGTCTGGAACTTCTTGTAGTCCTTGAAGGTAATCTCCAAGTCCTCGCCGGTCTTGGCGAGCAGTACCAGCCGGACGGAAGCCTTGACCGCCACGCGGCGCGGGGCCCAGAGTTCGCCGTTCACACGCTGGTTTTCGAAGGAAATCCGGGCCCCCTTTGACAACCGGGCGAGGAATAAGCCGAACGAGATCGTCCCGAGGGACTCCGCTTCCACCTTGGTCCATTCGTAATCCTGCTGGTCGATCCACAAAGTGCCGGCCATGTTGCTGAGCAGGTCGGCGTGGGGACCCTTGTAGGTGCCGGTGGGGCGCGCCCCGATCTTCCAGGATTTTCGTCCGTTGATCTCCTCCTCGCCGAGCAGTTGGAATTGGAAGGCCTCGGGGATGTATTGGCGTTGGTCGCGGTTCTTGGCGCGGTTGCGGGCATGTTGTGCGGCGTGCTTCTGCCGCTCCTCCGGGGACAGCCCCTTTGCCTTCTCGATGGCGGCGTCCAGCTTGGCATGTTCCTTGGCCGCTTCCGCCGCCGACAGTGCCTTGCCGTCGACTTCCGTCAGAAGCCGGAACTGCTCGCCAACCACCGAAAAGAATTCGAAAAGCTTGGTCTTGTCCGGCTTCCCCGACTGGTGTTCCACCTGCAACATCTTGTATGTGTACTGGTTCAGCAGTTCCTGGTTGCGGTTGTCGACGGCAAGCGATTTGACGACGATGGCCTTGGCATCCGGGGACGCTACTTCGGGTATGGGCGTTTGGGCCAAGGCAGTCGAACAGAACAGGAGCGCGGCAGCAATTCGCATGGAACAAAGTACGAGTGGTCGAGCCGCAGCGTTCCCGGTTCCACGGTCGGAGATAATTAAAGTTCCTCTATCCCATGAAGATCCATATCGTCACGACCGGCGGCACGATCGAAAAAGTCTATTCCGAATCGTCGGGCAAAGTGGAGAATGCCGCGTCCAAAATCGACCGGTATTTGCAGTCCCTGCGGCTGCCCGATATCCGGATCGAAGTTGCCTCGTTGATGAACAAGGACAGCTTGGAAATGACCGATGCGGACCGGGAGCTGATCCTTGCCGCCGTACGGATCAAAGTTGCGGAAGCTCCCGTGGTGGTTACGCACGGGACCGACACAATGGTGGAGACCGGCCGGTTGCTCAAAGCCCGGATTCAAAATCCGCAACACCCGGTGGTGCTGACCGGCGCGATGACCCCGCTGGGTTTCGAGCGTTCCGACGGATTGCAGAATCTGACTGAAAGCTTGCTGGCGGCCAGAATCCTGCCGCCGGGCATTTGGATTGTGGTGCACAACCAGGTTTTCGATGTCGACCACGTGCGCAAGGACCGGGAGAACGCCCGGTTCGTTGCGATCTAGTCCGCCTCGCGTTTGAAGACCAGCACGGCCAACGGAGGCAATGTGATCGTGATGCACTGTTCCCGGCCATGCCTGGCCCATGGACTGGTCTGAACTCCCCCCAGATTTCCTTGGTTGCTGCCACCGAACATGGCCGCATCCGAGTTGAACAATTCGAGGTAATGCCCCTCCGCAGGCACACCCACGTCGTAGCAATAGCGCACGACTGGCGTGAAGTTGCAGACCACCACCACCTCGTCCTCCGGCTTCAGGCCACGCCTCAGGAAAGAAATGACCGAGTGCTCCACGTCTGAAAAGTCGATCCATTCAAAACCAGAGGATCGGAAATCATCCTCGTGGAGTGCCGGTTCCGACCGGTACAGGGCATTCAGGGCTTCGACGAAGACCGCCAGCGCGCTGTTGAGCGGCTTCTCCAGCAGACCCCATGGCATCTGTCCACCGTCGTTCCACTCTGCTGGATCTCCCATGTCGCAGCCCATGAACAGCAGTTTCTTGCCCGGGTGGGTGAACATGTAGCCGAGGAACGCCCGCACATTGGCGAACCGCTGCCATTCATCGCCCGGCATCTTGCCGAACAAGGACTTCTTCAGGTGGACCACTTCGTCGTGCGAGACGGGCAGCACAAAGTTTTCCGAAAACGCGTACATGAGGCTGAAGGTGATCTTCAGGTGGTGGTATTTGCGCAGGATCGGGTCGGCCTTGAAATAGTCGAACATGTCGTGCATCCAGCCCATGTTCCACTTCATGGTGAAGCCGAGGCCACCGGCCCAGACCGGACGGGTGACGCCGGGGAAGGATGTCGACTCCTCGGCGATTGTGACTGCGCCGGGGACCTCATGGACCAGTTCATTGAATCGCCGCAGGAAGGAAATGGCGTCGAGGTTTTCCGGACCGCCGTATTTGTTCGGTAGCCATTGTCCCGGCTTCCGGGAGAAATTCAGCATCAGCATGGACGCGACGGCATCCACACGCAGGCCGTCGATGTGGTATTCGCGCAGCCAGTAGAGGGCGTTCGAGATCAGGAACTGCCGGACTTCGTTGCGCCCGTAGTTGAATACGAGAGTGCCCCAGTCGGGGTGTTCGCCCTGGCGCGGGTCGGCATGCTCGTATACGCCGGTACCGTCGAAACGGGCCAAGCCGTGGGCGTCGCGGGGGAAGTGTGCCGGAACCCAGTCGAGGATGACCCCGATCCCGGCTTGGTGGCAGGCATCGACGAAGCGCATGAAGTCATGCGGGTTGCCATAGCGTGAGGTGGGGGCGAAATAGCCGGTGACCTGGTAGCCCCAGGATCCCGAAAACGGGTGTTCCTGGATCGGGAGAAGTTCGATGTGGGTGTAGCCACGGCTGGCCACGTATTCGACGAGCTTCCCGGCCAGTTCGCGGTAGGTAAGCCTGCGTCCGTCTTCACCGCGCATCCAGGATTCCAGATGCACCTCGTAGACCGACATCGGCTCGTTCAGTACGTTGCCGGCGGCGCGGCGGGCCATCCACGCGTCGTCGCGCCATTCGTACCCCTCCAAGCTGGTCACGACGGACGCGGTGTTGGGGGGAACCTCGGCGTGGAACCCGTAGGGGTCGGACTTCAACTGTTGGTGTCCGTCGAGCTTGCCCCTGACGAGGTACTTGTAGGATTGGCCCTCCGACGCGCAGGGCAGGAAGATCTCCCATACGCCGGAGTTTCGAAGCCGCATGGGATGGCGTTTCGGGTCCCAATCGTTGAACGCCCCGACGACCGAAACAAATTCGGCGTTCGGCGCCCAGACTGCGAAATGCACGCCTTGGACGCCATCCAAGACGATGGGATGTGCACCGAAGGTCTTCCACGATTCCGAAAGCGTGCCTTCGGAGTGCAGGTGCAGGTCGAAATCGGTGATGACGGTCCAGAAGCGGTAGGGGTCGTCGACCAGGAATTGGCCACCGTGGTAGTCCCGGAACCGTATCTTGTAGGAGGCGGGATCGCGGGGAAAGGCGGCGGTGAAAAAGCCTCCGCGGTGCAGCTTTTCCATTGGCACCGTTTGATCGCCGTCGAGAACCAGGTCCGCCGACTCCGCCTGGGGCAGGAATGCACGGACAATCCAATCAAGCGCGCCTTCGGGGGCTTCCACGGGATGCGGACCCAAGACCCGGAACGCATCGCCGTGGTAGCCGCCGACAATGGCCTCCAACTCGGAAACGGTCATTTACCCGCATCCGGCACTAATTTCACAAATTCATTGGCCGCGAGGATGCCGACCTGCTTCCGGCCTTCCGGTCCCAAGTGGGTCGTATCGGGCTTTCCGTCCTTGGTGACGGCATTGAGTTTGGCGCAGCCCTCCGGGCCGAGTTGCTCGGCCTGTTCCCGGGTTCGTTCGTACATTTCCATCACGGGCACGTTCAGGCCGAGTGCGACGGCTCGGACCGCCTCCACATACGGCACCAGGGAATCGGGTTTGAATTTTCCGTCGCGTGTGAAGACCCGGCGTACGATCGACGTCACCAGTATGGGTTTCGCCCCGGCGGCCCGGGCCTCGCCGACGTATCGGGCCAAGTTGTCCCGGTAGGAGGTGGAGGCGTCGGTCTCCCGGTCGGGACCCTTGCCCGGCACGTCGTTGTGGCCGAACTGGATCAGAATGTAGTCCGGCTTTTCGGCCAGTGCGGCGGGCCAATGCCCTTCGTCGTGGAAACTCTTGGTGCTGCGTCCGTTCAGCGCCAGATTGACGACCTTCACGGCGTTCCCAAGGGTGTCCCGGAAGCCGGTTCCCCATCCGCCTTCGTCGTTGACGGTGGAATCGCCCACCAAGACGACTTTGATGGGGTTGGGAGTCGCAACTTGGCCCGCAACAGGGGCGGCCAGCAGACATGCGAGCGTCGCAAAACGGAAAGAGATCACGGCCCCATGGTACTAGAGGAGCGGCGTGAACGGTCGGCCCGAATAGAAGATCTTGACGCTGGGCGCGGATTCCACTAATCTCTAGTAGTGTATGGGGATTGGGGACCTTAGCGCGTGAACATCTCTGTCAAGAGCGAGTACGCGCTGCAGGCGATCTTCGACTTGGCCTGCCGCAACTCCAGCGAGCCCGTGAAGATTGCCGAGATTGCGCGCCGCCAGTCGATTCCCCAGAAGTTTTTGGAGCTCATCCTTGCCAATTTGAAGCAGGGGGGATTTGTGGAATCCCGCAGGGGTGCCGAGGGTGGGTATCTGTTGGCCAAGAGCCCGGAGTCGATCACCGTAGGGGACGTTCTGCGGTTTGTGGAAGGCCGCAACGAGGAGCGCTCCAAGGTGCGGCGGGAATCGCAGGGACCGTTTTCCCAAGTCTGGGACTCGGTGGATCAAGCTCTGGACTCCGTATTGGACCACGCAACGTTTGCGCAGCTGGTGCGCGATTGGAACGACAAGCACAACCGATTTGTACCGAACTGGGAGATCTAAGGAAATCATGTACTTCGAAGACAATTCGTTCAGCATCGGGGGGACGCCGCTGGTCCGCCTCAACCGTGTTACCGACGGGGCCCAGGCGACGGTCCTGGCGAAGGTGGAGGGGCGCAATCCGGCCTATTCGGTAAAGTGCCGCATTGGTGCGTCGATGATCTGGGACGCCGAAAAGCGTGGATTGCTGGGCAATGGACGCGAGATCGTGGAGCCCACATCCGGCAACACCGGCATCGCGCTGGCCTTTGTGGGAGCCGCGCGCGGCCACAAGGTTACATTGACCATGCCCGAGACGATGTCGATGGAGCGCCGCAAGGTACTGTCCGTTTTCGGGGCGAAACTGGAATTGACCGAAGGTGCCAAGGGGATGGGAGGGGCGATCGCGAAGGCGCATGAGATCGTCGCGTCGGATCCGGACCGGTACGTGTTGCTCGGTCAGTTTGACAATCCAGCAAATCCGTTGATCCACGAACAGACCACCGGACCTGAGATCTGGGATGCCACCGACGGGGGCATCGATGTTCTGGTTGCCGGTGTCGGCACCGGCGGCACCATTACCGGCGTTTCCCGGTATATTAAGAACACGCGGGGCAAGGCGATCACGTCGGTTGCCGTGGAGCCGACGCACAGTCCGGTTATTTCCCAAACACTGGCGGGCCAGACCGTGAAGCCCGGTCCTCACCGAATCCAGGGCATCGGTGCCGGTTTCGTTCCGAAGAACCTGGACCTGTCCATCGTGGACCGTCTCGAGCAGGTGACGAACGATGAGGCGATTGAAATGGCCCGTCGGTTGGCGCGCGAGGAAGGTCTGCTCTGCGGCATTTCCTGCGGAGCGGCGACTGCGGCGGCCGTGCGGATTGCCAAGTTGCCGGAATTTGCGGGCAAGACGATTGTGGTCGTTCTCCCCGATTCGGGCGAGCGTTATCTGACAAGTGTTCTGTTCGAGGGTATGTTCGAGATCTAAACAAAAAGTTGGGGACATGCGTAACCTTCACCTGTACAACCTCGCCTTCACAAGCACATCCCCGTTACGACACGCGGGCGCGCCCACCCCATTCACCCAAGGGCACGCCCGCACCCCCAAATTTTTGATCGTTGCGATTCTCTCCGTAGCTGCTTTGTCCGCTGCGCCACCGCAACCTCCCGCCCAGACACCTTCCGAAACCGTCCTGCGCAACACAGGCAAGCCACTTCAAGTGCCTTTTGAGTGCGCCGAGGAGGAACTGCAGTCCGTCGGCCTGCTGTGCACCGAGGAGGAGCCGTGCGCCATCTTCCTGGAACTCAGTGGAATCGCGTCGGCGGGCAAGAAGCTTTTTGTGGCCGGAAACCTGCATGCCCAATCAGGCACCTTGGCGTCGATCCTGTTGGCCAGTGACGACAATGGTGCCACTTGGCGCGAGCCCGTAAAGCGCCGCAGGGGCTCGGCCTTGGAACAGGTGGAGTTCTACGATTTGGAACATGGCTGGACAGCTGGCGAGAACCAGTATCCGCTGCCGCGTGATCCGTTTTTTCTGGTTACGAGTGATGGTGGCCAGACGTGGCGGGCCCGGCCGATCACAGAGGATGGGGGCTCCGGTGCGCTCCAACGCTTCTGGTTTGATACCGTTTCCCACGGTGAAATGGTGGTTGATGCTGGAAAGTCAGCGCCCGGTGGCCGCTATCTGGACTACGAGTCCGAAACCGGTGGCGAAGGCTGGATGCTGCGCAGCATCAGCGACCGCATGCCGGTCTTGAAAAAAGCACCTCCGGCGAATACCGAGACCGATCTGCGCCTGAAGGTGAACTCTGCCGGAACCGCGTGGATGGTGGAGCGGAGAAATGACGAAAAATGGGAAACTGCCGCATCGTTCCTGGTGGACGCCGCCAGCTGCAAGCTCAAAGCCCCGGAAGCCAAGGAACCACCGCCCATGCCGGAAACAGTAACCGCCGATTCGGAGCAGGAAAAGGACTACGTCGAGGAAATTCAACTGGGTGGGCCGGCTGCGAAGACCGGGAAACCCGTTCCCGTGAAGAAAAAGGTCTCCAAGCCTTGATTTGGGCCTCGTGATGTCCAAGTCGCAGCGGTTTGGCCTTGCGGCGCTCCTGGTTGTGTTCGCGTGGTTTACCTGGAGCGGAATGCTCATGTTTTACTCCGGGGACGACATGATGAACCTCTACGGCGCGTGGAACATGAATCCATGGCGCTTGGGCCGGGCCGTCCCGCTTTTCTGGACGCCCGTCTACAGGCCTCTCGGCGGTGTTATCTACCGGGTGTTCTACTCAATCTTCGGTTTTCATCCCGAACCTCTTTACATCTTCTGCTGGCTCTTCCTTGCGGGCAATGCTGTTCTGGCCGCCCGTTTGTACCGCGCGCTAACAGGTGCGATCTGGCCCGCATTGGCGGCGCTTTCTTTGACCCTTGTCCACGGCCGATTCCAAGACCTCTACCTCAGCGCCGGGACCATCTACGACCGCCTATGTTTCCTGTTCACGGCGTTGGGTGTTGCGTTGTATGGGGAGTGGCGGAGCGAAGGACCTCCAATTGGTCTTCGCCGATCGGTTTGGCTGGGCTTCATTTTCGTTTTAGCGCTGGCATCCAAGGAGAGCGGTGTGGCGTTGGTGGCTCTGCTGGGCTGCTACGAACTGGTTTATGTTCTGCCCGGTGCATGGCGTGGCCGACGGTTGCTGCCGTGGGTCCGGGAAATCGCGCCCCTGTTCGGCAGCATGGGGGCCATGGCCGTCGTTTTTGTGCTTTTGCGTGTCAATAAGACTCCAGAGTTGGTCATGACGGCGGCATACCATCCGAAGGCCGACCTTGGCCTGTGGCTCACCAGGCTCGGGGAATATTTCGGGATGCTGACCTATCGCCCGGAGGCGTTCCAGCCATCGACTGCCGCTGGAATCGTTGGTGCGATGGTGTTTCTGGCAGTTGTCGCCCGGAGTCGGGCTGTCGCGTTCGGGTTGGTGTTTTTCTTCGTCGCGGTGACGCCTGTGGCTTTGATCGCAAGCCGTCCGGGCTACGTGTTGTACGTGCCGGAACTAGGCTTGGGCCTCTTCTTTGCGGGATTGGCCTTCCGCGCGGTTGATCTGGCTGGTGTCCCGGCGAAATTCGGGGGGCTGGTCTTCGCCTGTATTGCCGTCGCGGCCACGGCTTTCCACGCGTTGCATTGGCCCCCCTATTTTGACCCCAATATCGCTCCGGAGCCCCGGTTCTCGCGCCAGTTCCGCGCCGAGTTCCCCAGGCTTCCACCCAAGACCCGCCTGCTGTTCGTGTCAGACGATTATCCGGTCGGCGCGTACGACCTTATGTTCAATGTCCGACTGATGTACAACGACCACACGATCGTGGTGCACCGCCTGCTCGGTCCGTCCGACCAGCAGCCCGAGGCTGGCCAGCCTTGGCAATACGACCATGTCTTTGCCCTGGGTGCCGGGCGCTACGAGGAACTGGATACGCGCGATATCCGGGAATCGGTCCGCCTGCATATTCTTAAGGCCTACACGGTTGGCCGGGAAATGGACATGAGCCGGCGGGACCATTCCGCCTACGTCGTTTCGGGCCTTCAGGACGGCGACTCCCCCGATCCGGGCCGCTGGACTGACCCGAAGGCGAAGTTCAAGTTCGACGTGTACCCGGCCGATTCGTTCTTCACTGCCAAGTTCTGGGTTTCCGACGAGGTGGCCGCTGGCGGGGCGCGCAATTTGGAGGTCCTGGTCAACGGTACAAGCGTCGGTAGCTATGTCTTGGACCATGTCGGAATGAATGAAATCCGGTTCCCGGTCGCTGCGGGACAAATCAGCAAGTCGGGCTTTACGATAGTCGAGATGAATGTCGATCACCCGTACAAGACAGCCAACGGCACTGAGCTCGGGGTCGTCCTCGTCCGGGCGGGATTTGAATACTAGGCCGAGGTCAGTTGGACCGAGGTCTGGAACTCCAACTGGAGGTCACGGGAAACCTCGTCGAGCATCTCGATCGTGGCAACCCGGCTTTCCATGGCGAACGCCGTAAGAAGCAGGTTGTCGCATACCGAATTGATCAAGCGGGGAATGCCCCTTGTGCGGGCATGGATTTGTTCCAAGACAGGAAAAGGGAACACCTTCTGGTTGCGCATTCCGGAACGTGCAAGCCGGGTGGCGATATATTCGCCGGTTTCGTCCAGATTGAATGGACGCAGGTTGCACCGGAGCGCGATCCGCTGCCGGAGTTGCCTGTACTCGGTCTGTTCCAGTTTGGCTTGGAAT
>CAIYDY010000353.1 GCA_903925015.1 uncultured Acidobacteriia bacterium | reverse complement strand
GTGCGGAGTGAAAAGTCGCTCCAGGACTGGATCGGCAGCAAGCTGGCCAAGGACATCGACGTGATGGAGATGATCGAGACCGGCCATTTTCTGGAGACTCCATCGGGACAGTATCTAAAATCCCTGAACGCCTTCCAGCCACAGGTGCTGGGCGACATGCTGTGTATTTTGCAATTGACGTCGGAATTGAGCGCCGAGTCGAAGGGCAATATGATCCGTCGGATGGCTGGGCTGCCCGTGGAGGACGACCCTGAGCTGCCCGGCAAACTGAAGGAACTGGAATACTTGGAGCGCAGCATCGGACTTGCCGGGCGCAGCGCGTTGGGGCCGTTGCTCTCGCTTTCGCCACGTGACCGGTGGGAATTGAAGCGTTTGAGCGAAACCAAGCAGGAATGGGAACCTGTCCCGCCCCCGCAGTCTTGACAATGCGCATTCGATAGCCCTATTCTCTATGTATGAAGTCGACATTCGGCGTGGCTGTGCTCCTTGTTTTCGCGTCGGCATCGATGTCTGCGCTACACGCAGGCACCCCAGCTGGAATGTGGAACGCCACCGTCCGCAATAGCGGCATCGACATCCCGTTCCTGTTCGAAATCAAGATGCAAGGGTCGCACGTTGATGGCTCGTTCTTCAATGGTGAGGAGCGGGTGCAATCGACATCCGGCAGCTTCGAGGGCGGCAAGCTCTTGCTGCGGTGGGAGCAGTACGCGTCCCGTTTGGAGGCGGTGGTGGAAAATGGGGGTATTGAGGGTACGTACTACCGCTCGGCTTTCCCGACGTTGCCGTTTTCGGCGAAATTGTTCACGCCTCCGGTGCCGCCAGTTGGTGCGATTCCCTCGATTTCCGGGACTTGGGTCATTCCTGTCACGAACGCGAAGAACGAAGGCGCTTGGCGGTTTGTGGTGCGCCAGTCGGGGGCTGCCGTATCAGCATCCGTGTTGCGCGTGGACGGTGACACCGGATTCCTGAGCGGCCATTGGATCAACGGCAAGTTCCTGTTGAGTCATTTTTCGGGAGCGCGCCCCGCACGGTTGGAGGTTGCGGTTGCATCCGACGGCAGTTTGGATTTGGTACAGAACGGAACGGTCAAGCTGAAGGCCGTCCGATCCACGGAAGCCAAGGTCAAGGGGATGCCCGAACCTGCCGATCCCTCCCGCTGGACGTCATTGAAGGACCCGTCCAAACCATTCCACTTCAGCGCGCCGGACATGAAGGGAAAAGTCGTTTCCAATACCGACCCGCAGTTTCGGGGCAAGGTGGTGATCATCAGCATTGGCGGCAGCTGGTGCCCAAACTGCCATGATGAAGCGCCACTGTTTGTGGAACTTTATCGGAAGTACCATGCCAAGGGGTTGGAGATCGTCGACTTGTCTTTCGAAGAGGCGGACCAGTTGAAGGATCCGACCCGGTTGCGGGCTTTCGTGAAGCAGTATGGCATTCCCTATACTGTGCTGTTGGCCGGGGAGACGGAGAAGGTCAACCAGGTGCTGCCGGAGGTTGTGAATCTAAATGTTTGGCCAGCCACCTTCATCTTGGGGCGGGACGGGCTGGTCCGGGCCTCCCATGCTGGTTTCGCGGGGAAAGCGACAGGCGAATTGCACGAGGAACTGGTACGCGAGTTGGATGCGACCTTGGCGAAGCTGTTGGCCGAAAAGTCGCCAGGCAGGTAGGCGGGAATCATGCTGGATGCCTATCCGGCACACAACGTGCTACGATGCTGGATTGAGGCACTACGACTGGAATAATGCCAAGAATGAGAAACTCAAGGCCGAGCGGGCAATCTCATTTGAAGACGTTGTATTCCACGTTGAAAGTGGCGACCTGTTGGATATCATCGATCATCCTGATCAAACCCACTACCCCGGTCAGGCGGTGATCATCGTCAAAATTTGGGACTACGCATACATGGTCCCCTACGTTGATGACGGTGACACAAGGTTCCTGAAGACGATCATTCCCAGCCGGAAGGCCACGCGCAAGTATCTGAGACGGGAGACATAGCCATGTTAGAGAGCGAATTCAAATTGGACGATATGGAACAGGCCATCCTGGACTCCTATGAAAGAGGCGAGTGGCGGTCCGTCCCAAATCTGGAGGCGGAGATGGCGCAGCATCGTGCCATTGCCGCGGCCACCCTGCGCAAAGACAAGCGGGTAAACATCCGTATTTCCAGCCGCGACCTCGAAGCCCTGCAGAAGCGTGCAATCGCCGAAGGCCTACCGTATCAGACCCTGATATCGAGCTTGATCCACAAGTTTGTCTCTGGACGGTTGACCGGTTTCTAGGGAGCCAGCCCGTCAGGCAAACAGTTTTGTAATCACGTTCCCGGCCACATCCGTCAGCCGGAAATTCCGTCCTTGGAACTTGAAAGTCAGCTTCTGGTGGTCCAATCCGAGCATGTGCAGCATGGTGGCGTGCAGGTCGTGGACATCCATTTTGTCTCCGGTGGGCGAGAACCCGAATTCGTCTGTGTCGCCGATTTGCGCGCCGGGTTTTACGCCGCCGCCCGCCATCCAGATGGTGAAGGCGTCGATATGGTGGTTCCGGCCTGTCTTGCCGCCGACTTCGCGGACCTCTCCCATGGGCGTCCTCCCGAACTCGCCGCCCCAGACCACAAGCGTGTCCTTCAGCAATCCACGCTGTTTCAGGTCGCGAACCAGCGCCGCCGAGGCCTTGTCGATCTCCCGCGTCACTTGCTCCAACGGCTGGCCGAGATCGAAATGGTGGTCCCAATCGGTGTGGTAGAGCTGGACAAAACGCACACCTCGCTCGATCAACCGCCGGGCCAGCAGGCAGTTGTTGGCGTAGCTGGCTTGGCCCGGGACCGCGCCGTACATCTCCAAGGTTTCCTTCGATTCCTTCGAGAAATCGATCAACTCCGGCCCGCTGGTCTGCATCTTGTACGCCATTTCGTACGACGCAACGCGGGTGGAGATCTCGGGGTCGCCGGATTCGGCCATCTGGGATAGGTTCAGATCGCGGATGGCATCAATGGTTTCGCGCTGGATCTGGGCGTCCACGCCCTGGGGACGGGACAAATCCAGAATCGGGTCGCCACCGGAGCGGAATGGGACGCCTTGGTGGGCAGTCGGCAGGAAGCCGCTGGACCAAAGGGCGGCACCGCCGCGTGGTCCGCGCGGTCCGGATTGCAGGACGACGAATCCTGGCAGGTCTGCGGATTCGCTCCCGAGACCGTAGGTGATCCACGAACCCATGCTGGGGCGTCCGAAACGGGTGGATCCGGTGTTTGCGTAGCACTTGGCCGGACCGTGGTTGAAGTTTTCAGCAGCCAAACCCTTCACGAACGTGATCTCGTCGGAAATGGAGGCGATATTCGGGATCAGTTCGCTGAACCAAGCTCCGGTCTGGCCGTACTGCTTGAAGTTGCGGGTGGTTCCGAGTAGCTTTGGCCGCTCCTTGGCGAACGTGTCCATGAAGGCGAAGCGCTTGCCCGCCATCATGGAGTCCGGCACGGGCTTGTTGTGGTATTTCTGCAGCTCGGGCTTGTAGTCGAAAAGCTCGAATTGGCTCGGGGCACCGGCCATGAAGAGGTAGATGACGTTCTTCGCCTTGGCCGGGAAGTGGCCCGGGTGCGGGGCCATTGGATTGACGGCGGCTGGCGGTGCCGCGAATGCCTTGCCGTCCGTCATCAGGGAAAGCAAGGCGGCCTTGCCCAGTCCGAGGCCGCAACGGCTGAAGAAGTGCCGACGTGTTTCGAATTGCAGTTGGAGATCTTCTTCTGTCATTGTCTATTCCCGCGTCAAAAAATCATCCAAGTTCAGCAGCACGCGGGCAACGCCGGTCCATGCGGCTTCTAATTGTAGGTCCGAAGGCAGCATTGCTGCCAGTTTTGGAGGCGGCGGATTGGCGGGTACCCCCTCCGGGGTGAATTTGCCGCCCTTGTATATCAGTTCTGTCGCCTTCGACGGGTGTGACTTGTATTCGTCCGTCATGCGTGCCAAGTGGCGTTCGAGGCGTTCCAACTCGTCTGTTCGTGGATTGCGTCCCAAGGCCAACTGGAATCCGTAGCGGATGCGTTCCTTGTTGTCGGCGGGAGCTTCCTTGAGGATGCGGGCTGCCAGACCCTCGGCAAACTCGAGGAATGCTTCGTCGTTCAACGTGGTGAGGGCCTGCAGCGGCGTATTGGAACGGACCCGCCGGGTGCAGGCCGAGGTTGCGTCTGGAGCGTCGAAAACCAGCAGCCCGGGGAAGGCCGCTGAGCGGCGGAAGAACGTGTAGAGCCCGCGGCGGTAGCGGTCCGGACCCGTGGCTGTGGGCCAGGCACCGGCGACTTGGGTCACGGACATGGCACCTTCCGGAATCGGCGTGTAGACGCTCGGGCCGCCCAGCTTGTCCGTCAGCAATCCACTGGCGCTCAATGCGGCATCGCGAATGATCTCGGCATCCAGGCGCAACCGGTTCTGGCGGGCCAGCAGCTTGTTGTAAGGGTCCACTTCCTCCAATTCAAGGCGTTCCTTGGAAGACTGCTTGTAGGTTGCAGACGTGACGATCAACCGGTGGATCGCCTTCTGGCTCCAATTGCGGGCCATGAATTCGCTGGCGAGGTAGTCCAGGAGTTCGGGATGGCTGGGCTTGTTGCCCTGCGCGCCGAAGTCGTTTTCCGTTTCGACCAGTCCCTTGCCGAAGTATTCCTGCCAGAAGCGGTTCACGGTAACGCGCGCGGTGAGCGGGTTGGCGGGGTCCACCAGCCATTTTGCGAAATCGAGGCGTGTCGTCGCACCGGCGGGAAGCTGCGGCAGGAAAGCGGGCACGGCGGGCTGGACCGGAATACCCTTGCGCATGAAGTCGCCGCCGAGTTGGATGTAGGCGTCACGTGGTTTGGGGAGTTCGCGCATCACGAGAGTGGTCGTGAACTTCGGCTCGCGGCGGCGGAGCTCGCGAAGGTTCTGGACACGCTCCTGGAGTTCGGGGTCGTTCGCCGTGTCCTTCACACCCTTGGCGGCGAGCTCGCGGACATAGGTGATCAACTCGCGGCTGAGCGAGCCGAACTGGGAATTGAAGGCCTTCCTGCGGGCGATCTCCTCCGGGCTGGGGACTTCGAGGATGGGTCTGTTGAAATCGTAGCGCTCGGCCTCGGTGGTAACTTCGTCGGTGTTGTTGAAGAAGGCGAAGAGCTGGTAGAACTCCTTCTGGGTGAGGGGGTCGAACTTGTGGTCGTGGCAGCGGGCGCAGCCAACCGTAAGGCCCATGAGCGCACTGCCGGTGGTCGAGACGCGGTCGACGACGGCCTCGACACGGTATTGCTCGAAGTCGATGCCACCCTCGAAATTGCTGGGGGTGTTGCGGTGGAAGCCGGTGGCGATGAGTTGGTCGGTGGTGGGATTGGGGGCCATGTCGCCGGCGATTTGGTCCACCACGAACTGGCTGAACGGCATGTCGCTGTTGATGGCCTTCAGGACCCAGTCCCGGTATTTCCAGATTTGTCGGGGGGCGTCAATGGTGTAGCCATCGGAATCGGCGTAGCGGGCGACGTCGAGCCAGTGGCGTCCCCAGCGTTCGCCGTAACTGTGCGAGTCAAGGAGGCGGTCGACCAGTCGTTCGTAGGCGTCGGGCCGGGCGTCGGCGGTGAATTCGCGGACTTCGGCAGGGGAGGGAAGGAGTCCAGTCAGATCCAGGGAAACGCGGCGGATCAGTGTTTCCTTAGCGGCTTCGGGAGCTGGCTTCAGCTTTTCCTTTTCCAATCGCGCGTAAATGAAGCGGTCGATGGGGTTGGCGGACCAGCGGGCATCTGCAACGGTGGGGGGATCGGCGCGTTTCACCGGCTGGAAGGCCCACCAGTCAAAGCCCCTCGGCTTGGCGGATGTGGACGTGGTGGCCGACGCGGGCCAGACAGCGCCGTTTTGGACCCAATCACGGATGGTGGCGATTTGTTCCTGCGAAAGCTTGCGCCCCGGAGGCATCTTGAGGTCGCCCGTTTGCTCGACTGCCTGGACCAGGGTGCTGGCGGCGGGATCTCCGGGCTTGAGCGCCGGTCCCCGGTTGCCGCCTTCGAGCATCGATTCACGGCTGGCGACTGACAGTCCGCTCGATTTCAGTGCGGAACTGTGGCAGGGCTGGCAGTTGGTCTGTAGGATGGGGAGCGCGGCGGGTGCAGGCGCTTGGGCGAGCGCGGTGAGCGGCAGGAGGACGGGAAGCAGGCGTGTCAGGCCCCGGAAAAACGATATGGGCACTCTTGCAAGTCTATCAAATCACGGCTAGGATTGGATCATGGCCGCAGTCGCAATGCCCTTGATCGCTTGGGACAAATATCTCGAGCTCGAGCGCGCTGCTGCCGGAGGCAAGAGCGAATATTTTGAGGGCCAGATGGTGGCGATGTCGGGCGGGACGTACCCGCATGCGAGGCTCGCCACCCGGCTGTGCACGTTGCTGGAAGGCGGGCTTGCCGGAAGGGATTGCACGCCGCTGAATTCGGAGCTCCGGGTCGCGGTTACCCCACAGGGACCGTTTTTTTATCCCGATGCCTCCATCCAATGCGGCCCCCCGGAGTTGTCTGACCACTACCGCGACACGCTCCTGAACCCTGTCGTGATATTCGAAATCCTCTCAAAATCGACTGAGAACTTCGACCGTGGCGACAAGTTCCGCCAGTACCGGCGAATCGAAACGCTGCAGGCGTACGTCCTGATTTCGCAATGGGAACCCTGCGTGGAGGTATTCGGCAAGGGGCCCGCCGGAAAGTGGAGTTTAACCGAATACTCCGGGCTGGATGCAGTCTGCGACCTTGGGGCAGTGGCTTTGAAATTGCCTCTGTCAGAACTCTACCGTGGAATACCGCTCGCGCCGATGGAGCCCCTGCCGGCTGACGTGCGCTAGATATGGTACATCAGGTTTTCCGGCTGCACGCGCTCGGATTTCGCCGTGTCCACTTGTTTGATCAAATCCGCCAAAGTAGTCCGGTCCAGCACATCCGAAATCGCGTCGCGAACCCTGCGCATGATGATGCGGGTGGCGCAATGCTCCACATCGACACATTCCTCGCAGGCCTTGAACGCGGTTTCGCTCGCGCAGGGCAGGGGGGCCAGGGGGCCTTCCATCACACGGATGATAGAACCGATGGTCACAGCGGACGGCGGCCGGTTGAGCTGGTAACCGCCCTTGCGGCCCATCTTGCTTTCGAGCAGGCCGCGGCCTTTTAGGTCCAACAGGATCGCTTCCAGGAACTTGAGGGGGATGGTTTCCTCAAGTGCCAGGGTCGAGATCATGATCGGGCCCTGCTTGTACTTCCTGCCAAGTGCAAGCATCGCTTTCAGGCCGTACTGTGTTCTTTTCGAAATCGTTCGCATCGGGCCGACTTCCCCATTACAGCACGGAGACAAAAAGAACCGGCCCGGGGACCAGCATTTGGAGAGTGCAGCGCCACACAAATCAGCAGCTGGTTGAACTACCTCTCAGTGTGCGCCGCCGCACCAAGGCGGAAAGGGCGACGATGGCCACCGGCAATATTGTCGATGGCTCCGGTGCGAATGTGAGATCCAGATTGTCGAACCCGATGTATGGGTCCATTGAGCGGGACTGGTCGCCGTTGCCGTTGTTGGTGAAAGTAAGCGCCACCTTGGCAATGCCGTCCGCAGTGAGACTGAATGTGAAATTGCCCAAGCTGCCGGCACCATCGGTGGCGTCTCCGGACCCGCTGCCGGGATAGGAAAGAGTTTGGGAAGCAATTGAGGTGTTCAGAGCGTCAAAGGCTTCGAGTTTCACCGTGGCTGCAGTCGCGTTGGTCGGGTTGTAGTCACTGAAATCCAAAATCCGGAGGGAAAAACCCATCGGCGAATACCCATTCGCAAAGGTGAATGTGAAATCATTCCGGCTGCTGGCCACATCCGCAAAGCCGCCGCCGGGGTCCAAGTGGCCGTTGATCAACGAACTGGGGCCGAAGTCGTTTGAGGCGAAGGCCGTGCAAGCATCTTGAGTGGCCCGGATCACAACGCCACCACCATCCGAGGTATGGATGTTCAACCGGGAATCTACTGTTCCCAAGCCCTCCACTGACGCGCAGGTGTTCAAAGCGGCAAAGCTGACGGTCGCCGCATCCACTCTTGCACCGCCGGCCAGCAGGAAAAATGCGAGTGCGGCGCTTCTGTGTTGAAACATGGAACTCCTCCGAAGACAGGAATCCTTCTGGATCCCAAGTACTACTAGTGTAGCCCGAGCCCCGCAGTCTCCACACATCCGGCAAGAGCTAGGGCCATTCCGTCCCGCCACGGGCCAGCCGCGATTTGGATCCCTATTGGGAGTCCTTCCGGGGAGGTTCCTGCTCGGACGACGGCGGCCGGCCAGCCGGTCAGGTTGTGGGTCATCGTGTAGCTGTAGCCGGGGAAGATGTCTTCGCGGATGGAACTTCCGTGCGGTACGGCGGGGAAGGCGGCCACGGGGCTCAGCAAGGCGTCGAAACGCTTCAACCCTGCGTACATTTCGGACCGGAAGGCGTCCAGTTCGGCCCATAGCGCGCCGAATCCGGCCATGTCCACCCGGTATTGGGCGAGCTTTTCGAGCCAGCCGCCGAGCAACGGATGGGTGCGGTCGCTGCCGATGGATTTCAGGAAAGCCCAAAGCCCGTCGCCGCCGTCGGGGCCGAGGAAGCGCATTTCGAGGTCGTAGCTGCGGTCGACTGCGGGCGGGCGGCATTCCTCGACGATGGCTCCGGCGTTTTCCAATGCCTTGGCGGCATGCAGAACCGCCGCTTGCGTCGCGCGGTCCGGCGTCAAGATGCCGTTGTCCGTGAAAAACGCCACGCGCAATCCCTGGATCTGGGTTTGTTTCGCAAACGGGATAGGGAGTGCGGTGCGGTCCTCCCCGTCGGGTCCAGAGAGGATTTCCATCATCACCTCCAAATCCTCCACGTGCCTCGCCATCGGTCCGATCTGCCAGAGGGACTCGATCCAGCCGCCTGCCGGGGGGACGTGGCCCGTGCGGGGGAGTCTTCCCGAGGTTGGTTTCAGGGCCGCGATGCCGCAGTAGTGGGCTGGCAGGCGCACGGACCCGGCCGCGTCGCTGCCGAGGCCGAAGGGGGAGCCGCCGGACGCGATCAGAGCCGCTTCCCCGCCGCTGGAGCCGCCCGCGGTGCGGGTGGGGTCGTAGGGGTTGTTGGTGCGGCCGAAGATCAGGTTGTCGCTTTCGAAGGCGAACAGCAGGTCCGGGAGGTTGGTGCGTGCGATTGGGACGGCCCCAGCGTTGCGGAGGCGGGCAACCAGCGTGGCGTCGCGTTGGGAGGGCGGATTGCTCCGGTAGCCCAGCGTGCCTGCGGAACAGGTGGTGCCCCGGACCTCGATGGAATCCTTTATTGAGAAGGGAACTCCCTCGAAGATGCGGGCCTCGCCCCTTGCGATGCGGGCGTCGGATTCGGCCGCCGCTGCGAGGGCGGATTCGGCTAGGAGCTCGACTACGGCGTTCAGTGCCGGATTCACTTGGCCGATGCGGGCGAGATGGGTCCCCACCAGTTCCGCCGACGAGATCTCCCCGCGCCGGAGCATCGCGGCTTGGGCGGATCCTGAAGCTTCGAGGAGCTTCATTGGGGCTCGTTCAGGACCAAGCGCATGTTTCCGGCAACCTTTTCCAGCTTTTGGTGCTTCCCGCTGGGCCAATCGATTTCGACAACCGATGCCACCGGGTCCTTGCCAAGGCCGAATGTCAGGGTCAGATCGCTTGCCGAGCAGTAGCTGGAGCCGCTGTGCACGCTCTGCCACTGCTTGCCGCCAGCCGCAGTCACCCGGACCGATGCTCCGATGGCGCTCCGGTTGCTGGATCTCCCCACCAGCTTCAACTGCAGCCAGTGGTTTCGGTTTCCGCCATCGTTGCGGTACAGCGCTGCCGGGCCGTTGTTGTTCGAGACAACGACATCCAAATCCCCGTCGCCGTCGAAATCGGCATAGGCGGCACCTCGGGCCACCATGGGCTTGGAAAACGCGCTGGTGGATTCAAACTTGCCGCCGCCGATGTTGTGGAACAGGAGTGGTAGCTCCGCGTATTGGATCTTCGGTTGCACCCGCCCGATCTCCTCCTCCAGGTGGCCGTTGGCCGTGAAGATGTCGGGATAGCCGTCCAGATCGTAGTCGAAGAAAAATAGGCCGAATGTCAGGCTGAGCAGTGTTGCACGGCCGATCGCCGATCTTGGTGCCTCATCCACGAAAAGTCCGTTGCCTTCGTTGTGATAAAGGCCCATCATCTGGTTGGCGAAATTGCCGACGGCCAAGTGGGGGCGGCCGGAGCGGTCGTAGTCCGCGAAATCGGCACCCATCGCGCCGCGCGCCACGCCATCCTCGCCAAAAGCGACGCCGGCGGACAATCCTTCCTCCCGGAATTTGCCGTTGCCGAGGTTGCGGAACAGCTTGTTGGGCTGGGTGTCGTTGGCAACGAAAATGTCCGGCCAGCCATCCATGTTGAAGTCGAACACCACCACGCCGAGGCTCTTATTGGTTGCGTCGGCGAGGCCCGCTTGTTGTGTCACATCTTGGAACTTGCCGTTGCCCAGGTTCCGGTAGAGTTTCGGTGCCGTGCCCTTGTAGGATTCGGGAGTGCAGTACGATTTCGCCGCGCCGTCGAGCGAACACCAAAGGTCTCCGGCTGCCGTCCACTGGACATAGTTGCCGACGAAGAGGTCGAGTTTGCCGTCCCGGTCGTAGTCGACCCAGGCGGCGCTGGATCCGAATTTGACGTTGTCGATGCCGGCGTCCTTCGTTACGTCGCGGAACTTGCCCGCGCCCTCGTTGTGGAAAAGGTGGTCGCCGTCGAGGGCGGTAATGTACAAATCGTCGCGGCCATCGTTGTCGTAGTCTCCGACTGCGATTCCCATGCCGTGGATTTCGATGTCGAGGCCGCTGCCTTTGGTGACGTCGGTGAACGTCCCGTTGCCGTTGTTCCTGTAAAACGCTGCGGTTGTTTTACGGCCCTTGGCGACGAAGTCCTTGCCGTTCAGGAAGACGATATCGGGCTTGCCGTCGCCGTCCAGATCTGAGAACGCCACGCCAGAGCCCATCGTTTCGGGCAGCCATTTCTTGCCGCTGCGGCCTGCGTTGTGGACGAATTTGATGCCGGAGGCGGTGGTGACATCGGTGAACTTGACCGGGGTCTCCGCTGCTCCGAGCACCAGAAGACCCGCGCATCCAAGTCCCGCGCACACAAGCGCCAAAGCCCTACTGGTGGTCATGAATCTGTTGTCTCTCATTGTTGTCCTCGGGGCTCAACTGGCGTGCCTTGGCTGTCAACGATTGTGCCGATTCGTCCGCCTTGAACCGCAGGAACAGTTTCTGCTCCCGCTCCGCCAATTCCGTCCTTCCGGCACCCCGGTAGCACAGCATCAAGTTGTAGTGTGCCTGGACGTCCTCGGGATCCACCCCGAGTGTGCGTTGGAACACGAGCGCCGCCTGTTCGTATTTCTTTTGCAGGAAGTAGACGCGCCCCAACTGGTTCAGGGCGACGCGGTCGCGTGGGTATTGGCGGATGCAGTCGTTCAGGCTGGCGATGGCGGCATCGTACTCGCCCGCGGCCTTCTGGGCCTGCGAGAGGAAGAATTCGGCGCGCGCGAGGCCGGGCTGCAGTTGCAGTGCCTTCAGTACGTAGGGGCGTGCGCGCTCGGTTTCGCCTTCCTGGATCAGGGCTCGGGCCCAGTTCAGCCAGCCATCGGCGTAGGCTGGGTCGGCCTCGGTGACGCGCTCGAACGCGTACTCGGCACCTTTGATATCGCCTTGCAGCAACAGGCCGATGCCCCAATCGTTCCACCGCTCCCGATCCTTTTTCGCGACTGCGGGTTTTGTCTGCGCGGAGGCCCATTTGGGATCGCCGAGCGGCACTTGGACGGCAGCCTTCGCGATGACTGTGATTGGAATGTTGGGGACCGGGCCGCCATCGAACGTATAGTCCCGGCTGTCGTGGTGCAATCCGGCATTGTCGCCATGCGGCACGCCCGCGTAGACGTACTTGTTGAAGTAGCTGGCGAACTTGCGGTGGTTGAGCTTGGCCTCCAAGGTGATTGGGCCAACGGCATCTTTCGGAACCGTCAAGCGGAAATGGACGGTGTCGTCGGCTCCTGGGGGAATCAGGCGGACATAGAGGACGCTCCTGGTCTGCCAGGCGTTGCGCTTGTTGATGGGGTTTCCCTCGCCGTCCAGCTGGTACGACTTGTAGAAGTGGGCTCCTGGATCGACTGGACCTTTGCCATCGTCCGCCACTTTGCCGCTCCAGGCGAGAATCTTGCCCTTGGCATCCTTGGCTTGGAATTCGAGCCAGACGTCGTAGGCGTCCACGGTTCCGGCGGGGAAGAAGTGGCCGATTTTTTTGGTGCGGACCACGGCGTCCACGCGCACGGTCGAGCCGGGCTGCAACGCCACACCTGCACCGTCGAGCGGGGCCATCATCTTGCCTACGTCCCGGATGACCATGGGGCCGCCCAAGTCGGACTCCTCGCCGACGCCGAACATGGATTGCTGGGTTGGTGCGCTTTCGCCCGCCCGGCGGCGCATCTGGACATCGCCAGCGTGGTCCTCCACGGCGGAGGCCGCGAACAGGTCCACGGTCATGAAGCCGGATTGGAGGAACTTCTGCTCCTCGGTCAGCTGGGCCTTGTCGTCGTTGACAAAAGCGACGGCTGTATTTGCGCCCGGGAAGCGGTGCGAATGGACAAGGCCGTCCCGGTTGCCGGGGTCGTTTGATTTCACCTTCGGCATGTGGCAATCGCCACAGACCTGTGATTTCGGCGGGTAATAGAAGGAGCGCGCGCCTTGCCCGGAGACGCCACTGGCCTGCCAGCTGTCGTATTCATTGAAGCCGCGGATCCAGCGGTAGTTGTTGACGGGCTGGTCCAAGTGGACCTTGTGGCAGGTGGAACAGTATTCGGAGGCGTCCAGACGCATGAACGGCTGCATGAAGGTCTGCTTGTGGGGCTCGGGATTCAAGTAGGTGAGGAAGTCGCCGACCTTCCGGACGACGGCGCTGTCACTGGACGCCAGTTTGTGCAACGGCGGATACATCATGGTGAAACCGCTGTTGCCCATGGTGCTGTCGACGTGGATCATCGAGTGGCACGAGACGCAGCCGAGGCCGTTCTGGGCCTCAGGGGTTTCCAACTGCTCTTTGATCGGCTTGTCGAACCGGCCATTAAAGAATACGGCGTGGTCGTGGCAGGCAGCGCACCACTTGCTGCCCTGGGTGCCGCTGAGTTCCTGCATGTGCAGGATCGAGGCTTTGTAGTATTTGTTGTTGAAGGATGCCCAGTGGTGCATGGACCCCTTCCACTGTTCGTAGATGTCCTTGTGGCATTCGCCGCACTTCTTGGAGTCCATGAAAAAGTCGGACGGGATCACTTGGCCGGTGTTGGTGCGGGACGAGGCTGGCCAAAAGGGCGATTTGGGACCTGCACCTTCGGCCTGCATGGAATCGGGCGGGACGTTCGGGTTGCGGATCCGCTCCACCGGTTTGCCGAAGCGCAGCGTCACCGCGATCAATAGCAGCGTGACGGTGAAAGTTCTGGCCTTCGGCACCAGCATCAGGGTGCCGACGACAGCCGCAGCGATGTGGGCCCAGAGCAGGACACGGTGGTCGGTCGTGGCTCCGACGACGATCAGGTAGACGCCAAGCGCTCCCGCGAGTGCCAGTGGGATGGCCTTGGCGTCACGCCGGTACTGCCAGAGCAACGCGCCGACGGCAGCGGTGCCCAGCACCAAATGCAGCAGCACGTTCGCGACATAGAAAATGGTGGGCGAAGGCAGGGCCGCGACGATGGCGGCGTTCAGCAGTGCAAGAAAGATGAGCGGCAACACGGCGTTCAGCATACTTTGATTCCACAGTCCACGCCATAGCGGGAATACATTACTGACGCTAGGCTTTCAGACCCGCAACACGGTTCCAGTACCTCCAATGTACCGCTGCTATTGGCAAGAGCGTCCAAGGTTGTGGACAATGAAAGACCGGGCGCATTTTTTTTCAAGACTTGTGACCGGTTTGGCGCTTTCTTCGCGCTATGCATATTGAGGGACGAACGATGCAAACTTCCAACACGAGCATTCTGAAACGGGTTATCCACTCGCTCAGGGAGCAGGCCAAGGCCGTCGCGGACGCGGTGACCCTGGTCGATCCACCGATGTACCGGTAGGCGCTACTTGCGGGAATCCAGGAATTCTTTGGCCACATCCGCCGCCGAGCGGTGCTTTCCATCCACTTCGTAGTTCATCTTCCGCATGCTGTCGGGCGAAATCTTCCCAGAGAGGGTTGCCAGCGCCTCTCTGAGTCCGGGAGTGGCTGCGAAGGCCGCAGACCGAACAACCAGGCAGGCCTCGTACGGGGGAAAGATTCCTTTGTCATCCCGCAAGACCTTGGTGTCGAGAACGGACAGCATCCCGTCGGTGGCACTGGCGACGATCATATCCACTTGCTTTTGGCGAAGGGCCTCGTAGATGAGGCCCAAGTCCATACTTTTCGGCGAGCCCTTCCACCGGAATCCGTAGGATGACGCCAGCAGGGGTAGGCCGTCCTGCCGGGAAAGAAACTCGTAGCCGACGCCGAGGGCGAAACCTCCGGGGTCGTGGGCGGCGTCCGAGATTGTCTCCAGATGCCGGTTGCGGGCGTCCTCACCCCGGACTGCGACCGCGAAGGAGTTGTTGAAGCCCAAGGGGTCGAGCCACTCCAGTTTCCAGCCCGCATAGCCCCGGCGAACTTCCGAGAGCACACTTGCGGCATTGTCCCCCTCTGCCGGAGCTTTCTTCAAGACATTGGTAAATGCGGTGCCGGTGTATTCGGGGTAAAGGTCAAGGTCTCCGCTGAGCATGGCCTGTTGGGCAAGCAGCGTTCCGCCCAGACCGAAACGGCGCTGCACTTTAATGTGCAGTTGGCGTTCCACCTGTTGGGCGACGATTTCCCCCAGGATGTTCTGTTCGGTGAAGTTCTTCGCCCCGATGACAATCCGGGGTTCTTTCGAACAGCCCACCATCAGCGCACTCAAGACGAAAACGGCGACAACTTTTGTTCGATCCATCCCAACCCCCAATCCGCGGCCAAAGCCAGAAGTGCAGCCGGGACCGCTCCGGCGAGAATTAGCGTAGTGTCCACGGAGGCCACGCCCCGGAAAATAAACACTCCCAAGCCGCCGCCCCCGATTGCGGCGGCGATTGTGGCCGTACCAATGGTGGTCACCGTGGCAATCCGGATTCCCGTCAGAATGGACCGCACCGAGAGGGGCAGCTCCACCATTGTAAGCAGCTGCCACGGGCTCAATCCCATGGCGAGGGCCGATTCCCGAACAGCGGCGTCGACCGACTGGATTCCCACCACGGTGTTCCTCAGGATGGGCAGCAGGGCGAACAAAATCAAAGCCACGATGGCGGTGCGGCGTCCGATGCCTCCGATAACCGGGATCGGGATCAGGAATCCGAAAAGCGCTAGGCTGGGAATTGTCTGGAGGACGTTGGCGAAGGCCAATACCGGTGCCTGGAGCGAGACCCGCCGAGAGATCAGGATGCCTAGCGGCACTGCGATTAGGACCGCGAAGAGCATCGCCAAAGAACAAAGCCAGATGTGGTCGAGCGTGAGTTCGAGAAGCTCGTCGAAGAGGCCGGGGCGCATTTAGTTCAGACACTCCAGGAAGGCGCGGGCCTCTGGATGGCTCGATTTCAGGAACTCTGCGGGCGGTAGATCCTGCACCAGGCGGCCTTCGCTGAGGAGCGCGATTCGCGAGCCGAGCTTGAGGGCCTCGTGGACGTCGTGGGTCACGAAAAGCGAGGTCTTGCCAAAGGTGCGCCGTAGTTCCAGAAACTGCCGTTGCAGTTCGACGCGGGTGACCGGGTCGAGCGCTCCAAAGGGCTCGTCGAAAAGAAGCAGGGAGGGGTCTGCGGCGAGTGCACGGGCGACGCCGACGCGTTGCCGTTGTCCGCCGGAAAGCTGGCGGGGATATCGGGGTCCGTAGAGGCCGGGATCGAGGCCAACCTTGTCCAAAAGTTCTTCGGTTCGTGCCGCGATCCGGTCGGCTGGCCAGCCTTCGAGTTCCGGGACCAGCCCCACATTTCGCTGTACCGTGTAGTGGGGGAAAAGGCCGACATCCTGAATCACATAGCCGATGGAGCGGCGGAGTCGCACCGGATCCCAGCCCGTGGTTGGCTTGCCGTCAACTAGGACGGTTCCCGAGGTGGATGAAATCAGGGAGTTCGCCATTTTCAGTGCCGTGGTCTTACCAGAACCGCTCCGGCCGAGGAGCACCAGCGTCTCGCCTTCCTCCACCCTGAGATTGAGGTGGTCGAGGATCATTCGGTCCCCGATGCGGTAGCAGACGTCGCGGTACTCGACGGTCATGGTGTCAGCACCTGATGTGTCAGCACCGGATCCATAGCATTTCGGCAAACGGCCAGTCGGCATCCACCCAGCGGGCGGCCGGTCGGAAGCCGCAGGTCCGGGCCATCTGGTCCAATTCCTCGATGCGGTACTTGTGGCAGGACTCGGTCCAAATTGTTTCGCCCTGGTCAAAGCTTACCGCGAACTCTGCGGAGGGGATGGAAACAGTGTGGGCGACCTTGGCGCGGAGGTGCATCTCCACACGCTGGGCCTCGGAATTGTAGCGGGCTTCGTGCTCGAAGAGACGGAGGTCGAAATCGGCTCCGAGTTCCTTGTTGATGCGACCGAGCAGATTGCGGTTGAATGCCGCGGTGACGCCGGTGGGGTCGTCGTAGGCAAGCAGCAGGCGTTCGACGGGCTTCACCAGATCGGCTCCAAGCAGCAGGGAATCGCCGGTGGACATCTGCGAGCCTACGACTGTCAGGAAGTCTACGGCGCGGGCCCGGTCGAAGTTGCCGATGGTGCTACCGAGGAAAAGCACCATCATTTCTTGGCCCGGGCTGCGCCATCGCGACGCAATGGCCAGGCCTTCCAAATAGGATGCCTCCACCGGGCGGACCTCGGCAAACTGGGCCAGCTCGCGTTCACAGGCGCGCAGGGCGGCTGCGGAGACATCAATCGGGCAGTAGAGCAGTGCCGGTTGGTGGAGTCCGATGGCTCTCAGGATGTGGCTGGTCTTGCGTCCGCCACCGCTGCCGAGCTCCACGACCAGGGACGGATGCCATACCTCGGCGGCTATGGCCTCGGAATGGGATTGCAGAATTCGCTCTTCGGCGCGCGTGAGCCCGTATTCGGGGAGGCAGGTGATGGCCTCAAACAGGGCGCTGCCCAGATCGTCATAGAGCCAGGTGGACGGGAGTTCCTTCTGGCCGGGGCGGAGAAGGCCCTCGCGGACATCGGAGGCAAGGGCGGATTCAATTTTCGACAAGGCGGAAGCCTGCGTAGACATGTGGGTAGTTGGGGCGGAACCAGTTGCGGAACGAGGGCCGGGTGAAACACGCATCGGTGCGGGGCGAGGCACCTTTCATCACGTAGTGCTTGCCATCGAAGAAATCGGCGGAATAGCCGGGGTAGAACGCGAACGGTTGGAAACCTTGGAATGGCGTGAAGACGGTTGAGGTCCATTCCCAGCCGTTGCCGACGAGTTGGGAGATTCCGGGGCCGTCAGAATCTGTGACGGGACACGGGTCCCAGCGTTGGAAATCGAAATTGCCGGGCTTGGGGGAGGGGCATGATTGCTGCGCGCGGTGAAACTGCGGCTCGGACATCAATTTCTTCCCGATCCAATTGGCGTAGGCGGTGGCTTCATCCCAGGTGGCGTAGACGGGCCAGTCGAGGGGGAGGGCGGTCCAATCGAACATGCCGCGGTACCACCAGCGGTTGTCGATACGGCTCCAGAAGGCGGGGGGCTGGGCTCCGGCTTCGACGAACTTGAGGTAATCGCCGTTGGTGACCTTGTACTTCGAGAGCTGGAAGGCCGGGACTTCCACAGAGTGCCGGGAAAACTCGTTGTCCCAGCCGAATTCGCCTTCCGCTTGGCCCAAGGTAGCGGTTCCGGCGGGGATGGTAACCCATTCGTGCTCGACGGGACCACTTTCGTATTCCCTGAAGGGCCGTTCGACATCCCGGCGGTTGAAAAGGTACGCCAGGGTTTCGGCGTGCATCAGCCTATGCTCGATTGCGACCTCGACGCGTTGCGATGGCAATTCGGCGAGGGCGAGATCGAGTTTCGCGCGGACAGTGTCGCAGTAGGTGCCGATTTCCCCGATGCCGGGCCACTCGGTGGGCAGGTCCGAGGGGGCATTGCCGATTTCCGGGTCGATGCCGAAGGCGAACAGCTGGTCGAAGTCGGCGTGGAAGGGGTCGCGCCCAAGCGTGGAACGCCACAGGAGATTCCAGTCGAACGCCTCCAAATGGCCGACGTAAAACACCAGCCGGTGGCGCTCGGCGACAGGGCGGGAATAGAGGGATTCGGGGCTCAACAGGTCGAAAAGGTCGTCGGTGCGCCGCCGGGCAGTCCGAATGCGATCCAGGAGTTCGGTGGAACCGGCTTTCATAGGGAAGATCCTTGGATTTCGCTCAGCTTTTCGGTGCCCAATCTTCCTTGACGATTTGCCGGGCACGGCCAATTGCGAGAGTCTTTGGCGGCACCGAGTGGGTGATTGCACTGGCTGCGGCGATATAGGCACCCGTGCCGATTTCGACCGGAGCCACCAAAGTGGAATTGCTGCCGACGAATGCACCGTCGCCGATCCTGGTCTGGTGCTTCTTCTTGCCGTCGTAATTGCACGTGATTGTTCCGGCACCAATGTTAACTTTAGAGCCGATGACGGAGTCGCCCAAGTAGGCCAGATGCATCGACTTCGACCCCGCGCCAAGCCTGGTCTTCTTCAGTTCGACGAAGTTGCCGACGTGCGAGGAATGCTCCAGGTGCGCTCCCATCCGGAGGCGGGCAAACGGCCCGACGTGCACTTTTGATTCCAGATGGCATGCCGAAACCATGCTGAACGGGAAAACCTCGACTTCGTCGCCGAGTACAGAGTCGGCAATGATGGAAGAGGCTCCGATGCGGCAGCTCTCGCCGATCACGGTCTTGCCGGTGATTTGGGCGAAGGGCTCTACCACGGTGTCCATGCCGATGGTGACCCCGGCGTCGATGGTTACGGTCTCGGGCCTGATGACCGTCACGCCTTCCAGCATGAGCTGGCGCACTGTGCGGTCCCGCATGATCTTGTCAGCGGAAGCCAGTTCGAGCTTGTTGTTGATGCCGACAAGTTCACTGGAATCGGCGATCTTGAGCGCTGTGACGCGGTGGCCCGCGCGCAACAGGATCTCGATCATGTCGGTCAGGTAGTATTCGCCCGCCGGGTTGTCGGTACGGATTTCGTGGACGTGCTTCCAGAAGGCAGCGGCGTCGAAGCAGTAGAATCCGGCGTTGATTTCGCGAAGCTTGCGCTGTTCTTCGGTGGCGGCCTTGTGCTCCACGATGGCGAGGACATCGCCGTTTCCGTCCGGGGAGGCTTTCCTGACGATTCGGCCGTAGCCGGTGGGGTCGTCCAGATCGGTGGTGATCATGGATGCTCCGCTGCCGGTCGATTCGAAGAGGTCCAAAAGTTGCTGGAGCGATTTTGTGGTGATCATGGGGCAATCGCCGTTGATCACGAGGAGGACGCCGTCGAGACCGGCCAGTTGGTCCTCGCCGCACATGACTGCGTGGCCTGTGCCCAACTGCTCCTTTTGGTGGATGGAGCCGACGCCCGATTCCGCAGCCACGGCCCGGACCGCGTCAGCTTGGTGACCGACGACGACGAAGATGCGGTCCGGCGGCGCAATTCCCGATGCCGCGGCGATCGCGTGCTCCACAAGGCGCTTGCCGCCCGCCCGGTGCAGGACTTTCGCCATCTTGGACTTCATTCGGGTTCCCTGGCCGCCTGCCAGAATCACAACCGTGGCTTGTTTGGACATCTACCCTATTTTCGCAAGCCTGTTTTCGCAAGTCGATGCCGACGGCTGCGGACTGCCAAATCATAAGCAACGGAGCCGATGGCCGCCGGGTTGTGGCGGACCTTGTGAACTGCATGCAAAAGGTCTGCCTCAATCACTTCCAAGCCCATGGCGTGCAGGCGCGGAAGATCGTTCTGGACGGGCGCTGCGTTGCGCTCGGCATACATGGCGATCATTTCCTTCGAAATGGGGGCCGAGTTCACGACGACAACGTCAACTTGGTTGCCCTTGGAGTGGTCCGAGATGGATTGGACGTGGTCGGAGGCAAGAAATCCGATGGTTTCGCCCGGTTGCGACATGAGATTCATGAAGTAGACCTTGATGGCTTGCGAGGCTTGGATGGCTTCGGGAATGCAGTTCACGAGAAGGTTCGGGACGACGCTGGTGAACAGCGATCCCGGACCGAGGGTGATGAGGTCGGCGTTTTCAATGGCCTCCAGTGTTTCGCGCATCGGTGCCACGTCCGCAGGGTGGAGCCGGATGGAGCGGATACGTTTTTTGCTGCGGCTGATCTTGGTCTCGCCACGCACGACGGAACCGTCGGCCAGTTCCGCCTCCAGGATGACGTCGATCGCGGTGGAGGGGTAGATCCTGCCGGCGATTTTCAGGACTTCGGCGGATTTGCGGACGGCATCGGGAAAGTCCCCGGTGATGTGCGTCAGAGCCGTTAGGAAAAGATTCCCGAAACTGTGTCCTTTGAGGCCGCGGCCGGAGGAGAAGCGGTACTGGAAGAGCTGGGAGAGGAAGTCGGCGTCCTCGGAGAGCGCAACCATGCAGTTGCGGATGTCGCCGGGGGGGAGAACGTCGAATTCGCGGCGGAGTCGGCCGGAACTGCCCCCGTCATCGGTTACGGTGACGACAGCCGTGATGTCGAGGGGATGGGTGTCGTCCGTCGGCCGGGCGTAGGGGCGGAGACCGGCGAGGAGGGACGAGAGGCCGTGGCCGCCTCCTATTGAGACGATGCGGAGGGGATCCGTCATTGCCCGCCCCACATCCGCGTCCTGGCGCGCGGCGGCGCGGTTTCGCGGTTCCAATTCGATTGCACGCTTCAGATTCTCATATGCCACGGTGCCGTCACCGGCGAGGCCATGGCAACGCCGATTACATAGAAGATGTGGTCTGCGTCGGGGTTGAGTTGACGAGTGGTGGGGCTGCGATCCATCGATAGTAACGGAGTGACGTTGCGTTGTGCGGGGTTTCAGTGGCTAGAGGGAAAATGGGCGCGAATCCGCGTCAAGGCCAAATTGCGGCGAACATCGTCCAAAGGAGTAACCGCCAGTCGTTGCAGAAGTGTGGACTTCTTGGTCAATTCCCGTGTTGCAAGGACTCGAACGTAATCCAAGTCCTTTTCGCGGCCAGCGGCATACTTGGAGATGGCCAGATCGTGGATTTCCAAGCACCAACCACGTGCATGGCGCGTGTTTGGTCCCGAGACCAAAATGAGACGGTGATTCCAGCCTTCGGGAAGGATTGCCGTGGTGTCGTCGACACCGTGAGCGTAGTACCCGAAGGAATCTTGGAATGGCGACCCCTCGCCGATTGAGCCGTCAATCAGGTCACCGCGCTCGGGGAACCGCAAGGGGTAAACGTCGGCGGCCATCGAGACCAACAGTTCAGCTGGGGCGTCCGGGAACTGGCCCCGGACCGATTGGCTGCCGATGACCACGATGTCCTCCGTATCGGAGATGGCCGCTGCGGCCCTGATGACGTGCTCCAGCTGTTCGCGGGTCACGCGACCTCCCCCTTAGAATTGCCGATAGATGGCCCAGCGCTCCTTGGGGTCGAGGATGTCCGAGAATGGGGTTGATTGCCGGAGGGCGGTCATCCTTTCACCCTCGTCGACGATTGTGTTCAGGACAACATCGAGGGGCTGACGCAAGATCTGGCGCCATTCGTCGAAATAGGCGCGGGTGCTGCCACCATCCGGGTGCCAGCGGTCAAGATTGTCCAGCGCAACTTGCAATAGGGCCGGTTCCGCGCGGAGTTTTGCTGCGATGGCCCGGTGCAGGGCAAGGCTTCGTTGGTCGATCCTCTGGTGTCCCGTTTGTTCGGGGGGCATGTGTCGATGCTACCGCAAGGTCGGAATTGCTAGGATCGGAAGGACATGAGAATCACGCCCGCCCTCATTCTTTTTTGCGCGTCCCGACTTGCGGCCCAGGTATTTCCGGGTGCAACCGACATCGACGCAGCCATCAACCAGGCGATCAAAGAGGAGAAGATCCCCGGTGCCGTAGTGTTGATTGGCCATGAGGGCAAGGTGGTCTACAAAAAAGCCTACGGGAACCGCGCGATTGCTCCCTCGCGTGAAGCCATGACCGAGGACACAATTTTTGATGCAGCCTCGCTGACGAAAGTGGTTTCCACTTCCACCTGTTTGATGAAACTGTTCGAGCAGGGGAAGCTTTCCATCGACGCACCGGTGACCAAGTATCTTCCTGAATTTCAGGGCGGCAAGAGCGACATCACCGTTCGCGACCTGATGACCCACTTTTCAGGTCTCCGTCCCGATCTGGACTTGGAACCAGCTTGGACTGGTTATCAAACCGGCATTCGGAGGGCACTCAACGACAAGCCTGTCAATCCACGCGGCGCGAAGTTCGTCTACAGCGACATCAACTTTATTCTGCTGGGCGAGATTATCGAGCGGCTGAGCGGGATGGCGGAGAGCGAGTTCCTGAAGAAGGTACTGCTGGAGCCGCTCGGCATGAAGGAGAGCGGGTATTTGCCCGCGAAGTCGGCGTGGCCGAGAATTGCCCCGACGGAAACCATGAAGGATGGCACGATCCTGCGGGGTGTGGTCCACGACCCCACGGCCCGGTACATGGGGGGCGTGGCTGGGCATGCCGGACTTTTCACAACGGCCGGAGATTTGGCAAAGTTCTGCCAAATGATGCTCGATGGTGGCCAGGGCCTTTTCAGCGCTGCGACGATTGCGAAATTCACCTCGCCCCATACGGCCGCCGGGCAGCCGATCCGTCGCGGCTTGGGCTGGGATATCGATTCCCCCTATTCGCGCAACCGGGGCGAGCTTTTCCCGGTTGGGTCCTACGGCCACACTGGGTTTACAGGAACTTCGATCTGGATCGATCCGGCGTCGAAGAGCTACGTGATTCTGATGTCGAATTCGGGCCATCCGCACCTGAGGTCGCCGATTACGCCTTTGCGCGCGCAGGTGGCGACGATTGCAGCTGCGGCCATAGGGTATTCGAAGAAGGCCGATGCGGCGCGTGTCACCCATACCGGTCTGGAGGTGCTGGCGGCATCGAATTTCGGGCCGCTGAGGGGTAAACGGGTCGGTCTGGTGACCAACCAGAGCGGGTTGGACCGCGAAGGCCGCCGCAATGTGGATCTGATGCGGAAGGCGGGGGTTACGGTGGCTGCGCTATTTTCACCGGAGCACGGGTTTGCGGGTGTGGAGGACCACGAGAACATTGGCCACTCGGAGGATCCGGCTTCCGGTATTCGCATTTGGAGCCTTTATGGCAAGACCATGCGGCCGACGCCGGAGATGTTGAAGGGGATCGATACCTTGGTCTACGACATCCAGGACATCGGGGTACGTTTCTACACGTTTGAATCCACGATGCTCTACGCCATGGAGGAGGCGGCCAAAGCGAAAATTCCGTTCTACGTGCTGGACAGGCCGAATCCGTTGACCGGCCTGCGGGTGGAGGGGCCAATGCTCGACGCGGACAAGATTTCGTTCGTCGGTGCATATCCATTGCCGTTGCGGCATGGTCTGACGATCGGCGAGTTGGCCAAGCTGGAGAACGGCGAGCGGGGGATCGGAGCGGAACTGCATGTGGTGGAGATGGCTGGCTGGGAGCGGGGCGATTGGTGGGACCAGACTGGGTTGCCGTGGGTAAATCCATCGCCGAACATCCGGAACCCGGCCCAGGCGCTCTTATATCCGGGTGTGGCGATGCTGGAGTATTCGGAAAACTATTCGGTCGGGCGCGGCACGGATTCCCCTTTTGAATTGGTGGGTGCGGACTGGATTCGGGGCGTTGAGTTTGCCGGATGGCTGAACAGCCGCCAGATTCCCGGCGTGCGTGCACACGCGGTCAAGTTCAAGCCGACCTCATCGCACTTTGCAGGAAAGAACATTGAGGGGGTGGGGTTCACCATCACCGACCGCGACAACTTTTCGTCTTCGAGACTTGGGTTGGAACTTGCGATGGGGCTGCAGAAGCTATACCCCGGCAAGATTGCGTTCGACAAGAACTTGAAATTGATCGGGAACGCTGGGCTGATCGCTGCGTTTTCGAGTGGGAAATCGGCGGCTGAAACTACAAAGGCCGCCGAAGCGGCCTTGGACAGATTTCTCACGGCCCGTGAAAAGTACTTGATCTACCGTTAGCGGGCGAATTCGACAACGATCCTGTTGGGGATCAAGCCCACTTCATGGCCTTTGTCCAGCAGCAGTTGGACGGCCTTGGGGATGACTTCGCCAGCATCCACCGTATAGTGGTTCACGTACATGCCGACAAACTTCTCGGCAAGGCGCGGGTCCATGTCCCGGGCGAACTGCAAGGCGTATTCCAGAGCAGCCACATTGTTGTCGAGCGCGTACTGGATGCTGTCCTTCATCATCCGGCAGCATTCGCTCTTTACGTCATCGGGCAGCGACCTGCGGAGCACGTTGCCGCCGAGGGGCAGCGGAAGGCCGAAGGTTTCCTTCCACCATTTGCCTGTATCGAGAACCCGGTGAAAGCCGACCTTGTTATAAGTCAGCTGGGCTTCGTGGATGATGAGACCGAGGTCGGCACCGCCAGCTTGAACAGTTTCGAGAATCTTGTCGAACGGAACCACGACCGGGATAAAGTCGGGCTGGAAAATTTTCAGCGCGAGGTAGGCTGTGGTGAGCAGGCCGGGGATCGCGATGCGCTTGCCCTTGATTTCCTCAGGCTCGGTTGGATGCAGCGAGACCACCATCGGTCCGTAGCCGTCGCCGATGCTGGAGCCAGCGGCCATCAGGACATATTTGTCGGCTACCGAGGGATACGCATGGTAGGAGATGGCGCTCAGATCGTACACGCCCTCCACGGCTTTGCGGTTCAGCGATTCGATGTCCGAGAGAACGTGCTTGAACGTGACACGGGGCGACCGAATTTTCTTGGTCGCAAGCCCGTAAAACATGTAGGCGTCGTCAGAGTCGGGACTGTGGGCGCTGACGATTTCGAATGGAGAGGTGTCCGTCATACTTGCGTGGTTCAGAATCACCTAGTATCTCACGTGGGCCGTCCGGCTTTGTGAAGAAAAAATGAAGAAGGGCGGGGGTGGTTCGGGGCCGAACTGGAAAGTGCGTCTCGTTCGAGGGTTGTCGCGCTTTGGCGCGGGCATCAACATCATGCCGTTCCATCGACTCGCAGGTTCCATACCGCATGTTCGGAAAACCGAAACCCGCCCGCCCTTTTGCTGGCCGGGTTCTATAGACACCTCCCGCCGCCCCGGTGGGCGACCGAACGCAACTCGGGAACATTGCGATGTTTTTTGTTACAACATCTGCTCCTAGTCACATCTTGCGCCTCCAGGAGGCGATTGTCAACGATTTTTAACATTTCGTTTCATGAAATCTCGTTCAGGTATCGAATCTGCCGGTGTCGCGCTGTCGTCTACCATCAGTAGATTGGTGAAAGAACTATGACACGACGCGAGTTACTCGCCCTCACCCCCGGCGCCCTGCTAGTAGGATGCGCCTCGGAACCGGTCAAGAAGGTTGTTGCGCCCCCGGAGCCGGTCACTGGACTGCATGCGCTTTACCAGTGCTACCAGCGGGCGCGGCAATGGTCCCCGGACCTGAAGGTGGTGCGACTGGTCAGCTTCGACATGAAGGAAGTGCCGGCCCACGATGGCAAGGCTCCGGGATGGCAGGCTGTATTCGCGTCGGAGTCGCTGGGCAAGAAGCGGGCGTACACGTTTTCGGTGTTTGACGCCAGCATCAGCATGCGCAAAGGGGTGTTTCCCGAGCCTCCAGTGGCATTGGCGAGCGACGACCATAGCTTCCTGCTGGCTGCTGTGGAAAAGGACACCGACATCGCTCTGGGGGTCGCCATGAAGCACGGCGAGGCCTATGCGAAGAAGAACCCGAAAATGCCGATCTCCTACACGCTGGAGATGGGGCGGAAAATCATGGATCCGATGTGGCGCGTGATCTGGGGTGAGAGCGCGAACACCAGTTCGTACTCGATCCTGGTGGACGCCAGCACGGGGCAGTATGCGGAGACGCTGAATTAATCGGGGGACCGGTGGCGGATCACAATCGTATCGGACGGCGGCGGGTGCATCATGACTTTGGTGGCATCCTCGTCGTTCTTCAAGGAAGCGCCGAGAAACCTTGGGCTGCATGGTTTCCACCTCGTAGCGCGTTGTCAAATGCAGGTATTGGTCGAAAGTGGGGAATCTCGGCTTTCGTTTGCCTTGGGCGACGATCATGGCTGGAATCTGGACCAGCTGGGTTGAGGATTTCCAGCCTACAGGGTAGGTTCCGGGTTCCAAGTCTCCCCACAGGATTGGATTTTGCGCCTGCAGCGATTCGGCCATCGCGAAGACGGCGAGCACTAGCTGATGAATCGAGTGATTGCCTTCCCCTTCGTGACAGCTAGGCTATCATCTTGCTTATATGCGACTCGTTCAGCGTGCCGGAATCCTCTTGCTCACGGCCTTTGCAGCCAGCGGACAGGCTCCCCAGCCCTCCGCCGAAACATTGGCGAAGCAGAAGTACATCAAGGAGCACTACACCAAGTTCGAGTACATGATCCCGATGCGCGATGGTGTCCGGCTCTTCACGCAGGTGTTTGCGCCCAAGGAAGAGGGGCAATACCCGATTCTGGTGAATCGCACGCCGTACCAGGTGCCGCCGTACGGGATTGAAAACTATCCCACGCAGCTGGGGCCCGGTCAGACGGACCTGTTCGTCAAGGAAGGATTCATCTTTGTCCGCCAGGATGTCCGCGGCAAGGGCCACAGCGAGGGCGCGTATGTCCACGTGCGCCCTATCAATCCCAACAAGGGACCGAAGGAGATCGACGAAAGTTCGGATACCTACGATTCGCTCGACTGGCTGGTG
>CAIYDY010000352.1 GCA_903925015.1 uncultured Acidobacteriia bacterium | reverse complement strand
CAGACGTCTAACGCTGGTGTCGTGAGCTACAAGGATATCGGACCGGTGGTGACCTTCACCGCCAATTATGACGACGGCAGCTCGGGTTTCCCCTTCGGTGGCCTCGTGATTGGCGCCAATTCCGACGGTTTCCTGGTTGAACAGATCAGTGGTTTCTTTGCCACCGGCGGTACCGATCCTTCCACAGGCGGGAATGTCTTCGTCGGGACATTGTCTCCCAACTACCAGATCTTTATGAACACCACTAACCTGTCGCTGACGTCGGGTACTCCCCCGACCCTTCCGCTGGTGTTCGAAGCGGTTCCCGAGCCCAGCTCCGTTCTGATGTTCGCCGTCGCCGCGGTGGCCATTGTGGCCGCCCGTCGTCTGCGTTCGGCCGTTCGCGCGGTCTGAGACAACCACCTGCGTCTGGGCTAGGATTACCCGCGGCCCTAGGCCGCGGGTATTTTTTTGGGGATCAGTTTGCGGCGGCACATATCGAATTTTAGCGGCGGGGTCGGACGGCGGAAAAAATCGTCTGCCTTGCTTATGACGGGCTTGATTTGCCTAGGCCTGCTCGCGGGTTGCGATGCAGAGCAGCCCAAATTCCTGGATCAGCCGGCTCCGGTGGTCGCGGACGGCACATGGTTGCATGAGGCCTTGGGGATGACCTTTCCAGCGGAACTCGCGGGGTTCCGTCGAGCGGCAATGGCGCGAACAACTGGGGCTGCCCGCCAGCCTGATCGAACGAGTCGAGCAGTGAATCCGGTAATTCCCGCAGTGGCAATCGCGGTCATCGGCCCGTTGCTCGTGCTGTTTACCAGCATCCAAATCCTCTACTTGGAAGGCTTGCGCCTCCGGGCCCGCGAACTTCCCGTTCTCCAATACTTCCGCTCGGTCCTCGAACCGAAACTCGATTTGAAAACCGAGGAGGGCGTGCTTGTCTTCTCCCTGTGGAAGCATACTCTGCTTGCGGTCTTCGGTGTGTTTGCGGCGGCCTCCACCATTGGCTCCGGCCAACTGGTTCCCGCCCGGTTACTGGAAGCGGCGGGTGTTGCCTGTGGCGGGGTCATGGTTTTCTCCTACCTGATACCGCAGCTTTTGCTCCGTCGAGCCCGCGGTCGTTGGCTCACCCCCTTCATGCCGTTCTTTTCCGCAAGTGCGGCGGCAATCCGGCCCCTGATCGGCCTCATGAACTTCTTCCAGTCCCTCCTCGACATCGTCAAAAAGGACGCCGAGGACGATGAGCCAGCCACCGCTGCCGAAAATGTCGATGCCCTGATCGCAGCCGGTGCCGAGGAAGGCCTGTTCGAGGAGGACGACCGGCGCTTGATCCAATCCGTAATGGAATTTGGTGACAAGACAGTCCGGGAGGTCATGACTCCCCGTCCCAATATCGTAGCCATCCGTGCCGAGAGTTCACTGGAAGCGCTGCATTCCTTGGTGGTCAACGAACAGTACTCCCGAATTCCCGTCTTTGAAAATACCATAGATGAGATTGTCGGTTTCGTTCACGTGCGCGACATGTTCGAGGTTGCCGAAAGCAGCCGATCCATCCGCACCGTGCGGGAATTGATGCGCCAAATCCGATTTGTACCAGAGACCAAGCCCGTTGGCGACCTGATGCGGGAAATGCAGCAGGAAGGGGCCCACGTCGTCATCGTCGTCGATGAATACGGCACCACCGCCGGTCTGGCCAGCATGGAGGATTTGGTCGAGGTGATTCTCGGCGAAATCCGCGACGAGCATGAACCGCAATCCGATGTCGTGACGGATACCACGGGCGGCCACACGGTATCAGGCAATTTCGACCTCGCCCGGCTCTATGAATTGATCCAGTTCGAGCCCGAGGAAGAGATCGAGTCGACCACTGTCGGTGGCTTGGTGATGGAATGGATGGGGCGTGTCCCCAAACCCGGTGAATCCATTGAGCGCGAAGGCATCCGCGCCGAGGTGATCGCCAGCGACAACATGCGGGTTGAGAAGGTGCGGCTCTCACGGGTCGCCCCCTCCACCCAACCTGAAACAATGGAAGTCCCGCCGCAGAGTTCGCCCCTACCGGGCGATGCACCGGCCCCCCCCGAGAAAACCACATAAATGCACCGTTCCGGATTCGTATCAATATTGGGCCGCCCGAATGCGGGCAAGTCCACCCTCCTCAACGCGCTCGTCGGCCAGAAGGTCGCGATTGTCGCGGACAAGCCCCAAACAACCCGCACCGCCATCCAGGGCGTGATGACGGAGGACGATGCCCAGGTCGTTTTCATCGACACCCCTGGGATCCACAAGGCCGATTCCGCAATCAACAAGCGGATGATGGACGCCGTGCGCGGCTCGCTCGAAGAGCGCGACCTCCTGATCTACGTCGTCGATGCCTCCAAGGGCATTTCCGACGAGGATTCCCACTCCGTTAGTGTTCTCCGCAAAGACGGCCCGCCCGTGATTGCGGTCTTCAACAAAGTCGATACACTGCAGCACAAGAGCGAGATTTTCCCGGTTCTCGATCATTTCGGCAAGCTCTTCGAGTTCGCCGAATTCCTGCCCATCTCCGCAATGAAGGGGATCGGCATTGAGGATCTGAAAAAGCACGTGGTGTCCCGCATGCCCGAGGGACCCGAATATTTCCCGCCCGACCACGTGACCGACCAGCCCGCCCGTTTCCTAGCCGCAGAACTGATCCGGGAAAAGATTCTGTTGGCGACCCGGCAGGAAGTCCCGCACGCCACCCATGTCATCGTCGACAAGTGGGAGGAGACCCCCCAGATTGTGCGCATCTATGCGACGATTCTGGTGGAACGCGACGGCCAAAAGGGCATCATCATCGGCCAAAAAGGTTCGATGCTGCGCCAAATCGGTACTCTTGCCCGCCAGGAGATGGAGGCGCTGTTCGACATCCGCATCTATTTGGACCTCCACATCAAGGTGGAATCCTCTTGGCGCGAGAAGGCCGCATACCTCAACACGATTGACTGGCGTACAATGACCACGAGAGAGGAAAGTGACATCGAATGAAGAATTTTCAGAGGATCTTCCCCGCACTGGCTTTGTTTTTTCTCCTGCTGATGCCCGCTTTCGGTGCCAAGCCGGTGACCGATGATTTCATCAACGATACGGTCCGGCAGCATTTGGCCTCCGACGCACTGGTGAAGGGCGGCGATATTGACGTCCAAGTGAAGGATGGCGTCGTCACGCTGAAGGGTGCGGTCCACGAGCAGAAACAGAAGGACAAGGCCGAGCGGTTGGCCAAAAAAGTCGGTGGCGTGAAGAGCGTCGTCAACAACCTGAAGATTGAAAAGCCCTAATCCGGTGCGGCGCTTTGTGATGCGATCATTGCTGTCGGTGGCTGCCTTCCACGCCGCTCTGACGGGACAGTTGTGTCTCGCCCAGAACTTCGAGGAAATCCAGTCCGAGCGCGTCGCCTCCGGCATGCTCCATGTCGATGGCATGGCGTGGTCCCGTGATGGCTTCCTTGTTTTCGGCGACGTCCTCAAGAAGAAGATGTTCCGGCTCGATCCGGGAAAACCTCCTTCGCAGACTGAAGAGGACCGGAACGGCGCACAAGGTCTGGCATACGACACCACCCAGCGCCTGTACATCTGCGAAAACGATACCCGCCGCGTTGCAAGGCTGGACCGGCGAGGCAAAATGGAAGTCCTAGCGGACAATTACCAGGGCAAGAAGTTCAATTCGCCCAACGACATTGTCGTCCGCAAGGATGGCCACGCCTATTTCACGGATCCGGCCTTCGCCGGTGCCATTGACCACCGCGAACTGGATTTCAACGGCATATTCCACATCGGCCCCAAGGGCGAGTTGGACTTGGTTGCGAAATGGCAGACCCGCCCGAACGGCATCACGCTTTCCAACGATGGCAAGACCCTGTTCGTGACGGATTCAGACCGTCATACTGTCGTCGCCTTCGATGTCGATGCCAAGGGCGGTGCCACCAACCCACGGGATGTTGTGAAAAACATCAAGGGTGTTCCCGGCGGACTCCGCACCGACGTTTCCGGTAGGTTTTACATTGCTGCCTCCGGCTTGGGAGTCTATTCCCCCGACGGGAAGTTGATCCACACACTCTTGCCCGGCGAGGTTACCACCAACTGCTCGTTTGGCGAGGCCGATTTACAGACACTTTTCGTATCCGGGCGCAAGGCCGTCTATCGGGTGCGGCTCGGGGTGAAGGGCTCGGTGCAGTATTAGCGGCTCAAGGCGTTATCCGGCACTTCCGATGTTGGGCGTCGCCGGGCTGATCATCGAGAACGAGCGCATCCTCTTGATCGAACGCGGCAAGGAGCCCATGAAGGGCTACTGGTCACTGCCGGGCGGGCTGGTCGAGGTTGGCGAAACCTTGGAGATCGCCGTCCGCAGGGAAATCCGCGAGGAAACTGGCCTCGAAGTTGAGATCCTTTCACTTGTTGAGGTGTTCCAACGGATCACCCCGGATGCCGAGGGGCGGACCGAATACCATTTCGTCTTGATGGACTACCTATGCCGCCCAACGTCGGGCACTTTGCTGGCCGGAGACGATGCAGCGCGGGCCCAGTGGTTCACGGAATCGGAAATTGCGGGGTTGTTGATCACGCCGGGCACCCCGAAGGTTATCGCGAAGGCGTTTCGAGAAAACGCAGAATTTGGGCGGTCAGCAGTTTCTCGTCCTTGAGTTGGCACTCCCAAAGCACCAGAATTTGCCAGCCCGAAGCCACTAGAGCGCGCCGGTTTTCCTCGTCGCGCTGCCGGTTCCTATTGAGTTTCTCCTCCCAGAACTCGGTCCTCGATTTTGGAATCCGCCCTGCCGTGCATTCCGCGTGCATGTGCCAGAAGCAACCATGGACGAAGATGACCTTTTTTCGGCCCACGAAGACCAAGTCCGGTTTTCCCGGCAGTTCCTTGCGATGCAGGCGGTACCGGAACCCCAACGCGTAGGCCAGCCGCCGAACACGCATTTCCGGCTTGGTGTCGGTGGAACGAATCCGCGACATGATTTCCGAACGATGCTCTGGCGTGAGGGTATCGACCATAGGAAAGCCTCCCCGTCCATTATGGAATCACCACGTTTTTGATGCCTTTCGGAGTCAGGACCGGGCTGGCGAAATCCTCCAAGGGAAAGCGCCCGGTCACCATTTCTCCCAACACGCCGGGCCAACGGGTCTGAATTTTCGCCAAGTCCTCCACCGCAAGGTTGAACGCATCCCGTCCGGCATTCACGGTCCCGAGGAGGCACTGGTTTTTCATGACCATGTTGAGCATGACACCGTGGGTGTCGAATTCCACGCCGCCATGTCGGCTAGGAACTCCGGTGAGAACAAAAATTCCATTCGGGCCCATGGATTTCAAGACTTCGAAGGCTGCCGTGGGGGCTCCCGCCGCCTCGTAAGCCAAGTCAAACGGACCTGCCTCGGACGCCAATTGTTCCGCGCTGGTGTTCCGAGTGGAAAAATACCGGCCTCCCACCGATTCCACGATTCGCGACGCGGGATTTGGGGCAAGGTCGAGTGAATATACGGCCACGTCGTACCCTCGGAGCCTCAGGGCCATCGCCCCCAGCAGTCCTACAGGTCCGGCGCCGACAACAGCTGCCCGTCTTTGCGACTTCCACGGTAAGCGGGACGCAATATGTTCGGCTTGGATGAAGGCTTTTTCCGCGATCGTCATTGGCTCCACCAGTACGGCGTCATTGCCCAGCGCTTTCGGAACCGGCGTCAAGTATCCGGCATCCAAGACCATGAATTCCGTCATGAATCCGTGCAGTCGCATGATTCCGTGCTCGCGGTATTTGCCCGTTTCGCAATGGTCCTGACGATTGACCGCGCAAGGGGCGCAGGTCACATCGGGGCAGGGAAGCCGCACCAGCGGAATTGCCAGATCGCCCGCGCGGAACCGCTCGCAGACTGCCGGACCGGCTTCGACGACCTGCCCCAGTGCCTCATGCCCCAACACGAGATAGTTGAAGCCCTCGGGCGGCGTGCCGTACACGAACGAGGCTATTTCGCGGTCCGTACCGCAGACGCCGACGGCCAGAATTCGGAGTTTGACCTCGTTGGGTCGACGGATTTGGGGTTCCGGGAAGTCGTTCACGACCGCGAGGCGGCGTTCTACCGGGAAAACGGCTGCTGCGCGCACGGTCTAGGCCTTCCTCAGAATTGCGCGGGCCGGGGAACCCTCGGCATTTACCAGCCGCAAGGGGAGGCAAACCATTTCGTAGTTGCCGGGCTCGATCAGCCCCAAGTCCAGTCCCTCTACGATCCAGATTCCCGCTCTGAGAAGCGCTTGGTGGGTTTCCAATCCATCGTGGGTGAATCCGCCAACCGACAGGTAGTCCACGCCAACGGTCTGGATCCCCACCTCCGCCAGATACTCGGCACCGTCCCTCGCGATAAATACGAAATCCTGGTAGAAGGCGTTCGATCTCCACAGTCCGTCCGAGTTGATGGTGCGGAACAGGATCCGCTCGCCGGGTTGGATGCCGTGCTCCAGCAATTCCGCGCGGTGGATTGCATTCGTGTGTCGAATCGGGATCACCCGGACGGGACCGATTACAGCATCAAGGGGCATCGCGTCCATGGTTGCCCCGTCCGGCAGGAAATGGAGCGGCGCATCCATGTGGGTGCCTGTGTGCACTGACAGCGAGATGTGCGACAGAGTGCATACATCGCCGTTGGCTTGATCAAGAATCCGCTTGATGGTGAAGGAGGGATCGCCGGGCCAGCCGGGCATGCCTTCGCGGACGGGGACGGTGATGTCAATCCAGTTACCCGATGTCCAGTTGCTCACTGCCCCATCGTATCCCGCCGCCGTCCGCGAATTGGACCTAGAAGTTGTACTTCAGGCCAAACTGGACTTGCCGCATGCTGGTCAAGGTGCCGCGTATCTGCCCGAAACTGGCCGCCGGGGCAGCCGGAGCCGGGTTGGCGTTGCCCCAACTGGCATTGGGCGCACCCAACTCAACGTGATTCGGCGCGTTGAACATTTCCATTCGGAACTGGACAGCCTGGTTTTCCGTGACATGGATGTCCTTGATGACGGAGAAGTCAAAGTTGATTTGGCGCGGTGCCCGCAGGTTGTTGCGTGCGCAGTTGCCATAGGTTCCGACCAACGGATTCGTGAAACCCGCCGGGTTCAGCCATGAGTTCGCGTTCGGGCTGGATTGGTACGGGCTTACGCCGGCCACGCAGTTCAACCGTGCGCTCGCCGGACTGAAGTTGGTGCCCGCCGAATCCCACGAAGTCGTGTCGAGCGGGGCACCCTTCTGGATTGTCGAGATTGTGCTCAGTTGCCACCCGCCCACCACCCGGTCGAGAATACCGCCGTGGTTCAGGAATTGTCGCCCCTTCCCGAAGGGCAGCGTATAGAGGATCGACGCTACGAACCGATGCGGCACATCGAAGCTGGAATATCCATAGTCGCAACTGCGGCAATGCGCGTTTTCCGGGGAAAACTCATTGCCCGGTCCCCGGATGGCGCTGGCGTCGTCCAAGGATTTTGACCATGTGTAGCTGAACAGCGTGGTCAGGCTCTTGCCGAGGCGCTGGCTCAGCTTGGTTGTGAAGTTGTTGTAGTTGCCGACGCCGTTCGACGCCAGGAACTGAATCCCGGAGAGTTGCGGGTACGGTGCGCGGGTGATCCAAGGACCATTTCCGGGAATCGGCGCGTCCTGATTGGTGAGCAGCAGCAACTTCCGGCTCTGCGAGCCGTTGTAGCCAACTTCCAAAGTCGTTCCCCTGCTGAGGGTCCGCTGGACGTTGAACAAGTAGTTCATCGTGTATGTGGTGGCAAGATTCGGGTCCGTGCCCCAAATCAAGCCTGCGGTGACGTTGACCGGCAATGCCGCCGCGCTGATGAAATTGGTGTATCCGATTGTCGGTTGGTGGATCAAGTCCGGCGGCAGGACGGTGGCGCGTCCACCGAGGCCGCGGGCCGTGTCGAAGATCGAATTTTTGCTCTCCTGGGAGAAGAACACCCCGAAGCCTGCCCGGAAGGACCATTTGTCCGACGGGCTGTAGGCGAGCCCGAGCCTCGGAGCGAAATTGTTGTAATCGGTGTTGATCAGACGGGGGCCGAGCCGCCCGTCCCTCGCCGTCTGGATAGCCGGTGCACCTGCTTGGTTGGGTACATAGCGGAAATTCAGGCCATCGTAGAAGTTCCCGCTTCCCGCGCGCACCAGAACAGGGAGTAGATTCGGGTCCTGGACATTCGCGGTGTAGGGGAGTGGCTGGCGCAACTGAATGTTCACGGTGTGCCCGGAGACGTCCAACAGGGGCTGGGCCAGTTCATAGCGAAGTCCCGCCGAAATCGTGAGATGCGGGCGGACCTTCCACGTGTCATCCACGTAGCCCGCGATTTCGTTGCTGCGGAAGTCAGCAGCGGCCAGCGCAACCGCGATATCAACACGGGTGGAATAGCCCAACAGGAAGTCCGCCCCCGAATATCCACCGCTCTGGGCATTGGTCGCCGAATTGATCTGCGTGTAGTTGCCAGGGAAGAAGAACTGCCCGCGCGGGAATTCGTTGCCCTGCTGGGGGAACTGTGTGTTGCGGAACTCCCCGCCCATGCGCAAGGAGTGCTTGCCGATGATCCAGGAAAAATTGTCCACAAACTGGAACGTCTTGTTGTTGATCGTGAACGGACTGCTGGTCGCGTTGCCGAACGAGCTCAGATTGTTGCTGAGTGAAATATTGGGAATGCCCCAGGAACTCTTGTCGGTCACTGCGACGGGAACTCCGATCTCGGCGTCCACATCCTCCACGTTGGCCAACTGCTGGCCGATCACATTGAACAGCGAGTTGTAGCCGAACCGGGCCTCGTTCACCTTGGTCGAAGACAGGATCCTGGTGTTCGCAACCACCCATTGGCTGGCGCGAGTGTACAGCGTCGAGCCATCGGTGGTCAGTCCGGGGGAGATCTGCGATTCGTCCGTCCAGCTGTACCGTCCGAACCATTGCGAGCTATTGCTTTCGGTAAAGTCAATCCGTCCGGTCGCTTGGTCCTTGTCGGTCGGTACGCGCACAGGGTCCTGGTAGTTATTCAGGGGGAGTCCGGCAGTCTGCTGCTTGATATTTGGCAGCGGATTGAACTTGCCGAGCAGGAACAGCGAGTTCTTGTCGAAGCGGCTGGGCGGCACAATGTTTCCTGGAAACGGTGACGACGTGACCTGGCCGTTGGACTGTGTTGCGCGGCTCATGGCATCCTGCAGGACGGACGAGACGCCGATGCCGGTCGAGGTGTCGATGGAAAAATCGCCCGTCCGCATCCTCGCGTTCATGGTTGTCGCCGTATTGATGCTCGTCTTGCGCGACTTGTAGCCCTCATAGTTCGACATGAAGAACAATCGGTTCTTTCCATTCAAAACTTTAGGGATCTGGACCGGTCCGGCCAAAGTAAATCCGTACTGATTTTGCCTGTAGGGGGATTTGGCGGGGTAGGTGCCGTTGAAATCGTAGTCCTTGGCGTCGAAACGGTCGTTGCGGAGGAATTCGAACAGCGTCCCGTGGTAGCCGTTTGTTCCGGGCTTGGTGGAAACGTTCACTTGGCCCGCCTCGCGCCCGAATTCGGCGGGGTAGATTCCGGATTGGACCTTGAACTCCTGGATGGCGTCCACCGATGGCAACAGGACGTACAAGTTGAAGTTGACGTCCGTATTGGTAACGCCATCCAGCGTATAGTTGCTCCAAGTCGCCCGCGAGCCCGCCAGGGACATTGTCAGCGCCGCACGGGTGCCCCCTTGCCGGTTCTGCGCTTGGGCGGCGGGCGCGAAATTCACCGCAACCGCCGGACTGAGCGCCACAAGGCTGAAGAAACTTCGTCCGTTGAGCGGCAGGTCCGTGATCCGTTTTTCTTCAATAACCGTACCGACGGTTGCGCCCTCGGTGGCCAGAAGTTCGCCGCTGGCGCTGACCTCGATTGTCTGGGTCGCCTGCCCTACCGCGAGCGTAAAATCGATGCGGGCAGTCTGCTGCACCTGCAATTCGATGTTGGTCTTCACCACGGTCTCGAATCCCGGAGCTGCTACCTTCACTTGGTAGTTGCCGGGATTGAGGTCCGGGAAGCCGTAAACTCCGGCGCTGTTTGTAGTGGTCGCCCGACCTACGTTGGTAGCCGTGTTGGTCACAGTTACGGGGGCATTCGGGGCGAACGCTCCGCTTGGGTCCTTCACTTCCCCGGTAATGGAGCCAAAGGTCTGTGCTGAGGCGAATACTGGTATCAGGAACAGGGCGAGAACGACAAGGTATCTGCGCATAACGTCTCCACCAAGGCCGACATGGCCGGTTCGAAGACGCTATCACACGGATACCCCGGATGCAAGGGGGGCTAAAGTCCCAGCCAGGCGTCCAAATTACTCCGTTGCGAGCGCGTTGCATCAGGATCGACTTCCAGTTGCCAACTGCGGGTCGGCCCCCCAGCTAGAACCACATCGACCCGCGCGAGCTTTTCACGCCGAGCCACTAGAATGGCAACCTCTTCGCCCGGCCTGTAATTTTCCAGCCGTTGGGCGAACTGGTCGGGTTTGACCCGGAAATCGCCGATCCCGATGATTTCGTCCTCCACATTCAGCCGTCCGTAGGCTGGCGTGCCGCGCGGGATTTGGGAAACTAGGAGCCTCCCGGAATCGATTTTTGTGGTCACGCCAATCCACGCTTTCGGTGGACTTGCTGCCGCGTCCGTCCGGAACCGGAGTCCAAACCATTCGAGCGGCTCTGAATAATCCAATTCACCAGCCGATTCCACTGTCTGGAGGAAGAACTCCCGCAATGGAACGCCCGCCACTTCCTCGGCGGTGGCTTTGAATTGTTCCGGCGTGTAGCCTTGCCCATCCCCGTACCGGGCGTGGGCCAGGCGCATCAGGTCATCAAGCGATTTCCTGCCGTCTGTCGACTTGCGAATCTTCGCATCCAGCAGCCAGCCGACCACGGCCCCCTTCACGTAATAGCTGATGGATGTGTTCTTCGAATTTTCATCCGGGCGGTACAACTTGATCCAGGCATCGCGCGACGCATCCTCGACCGACACCACTAGCCGCCCCGGGGTGTTCTGCAGGGCGTCGATTTCACCCGAAAATCCGGTCGGCTGCTTGCCTCCCTGCGCGTCGCCGGGGGTGCCAAAGTACTCCTCCCGCGTGCAGAGTCCGGCTCGGCGGACCGCAAGCGGCGTGTAGTATTCCGTCAAACCTTCGGCGATCCACAGGCTGCTGGTGTAGTTCTCGTTCTCGTAGTCGAAAGGGCCGAACTCCATGGGGCGCAGTCTTTTCACGTTCCAGACGTGGAGGAATTCATGCGCGGCGAGGCCTAGCCACTCCAGATAGGTGCGGCGCGTTCCTGTTGCCCATCGGTTGGACATCATGCAAACGGAATTGCGGTGTTCCAAGCCGCCGCCCGCCCCCGTGATCATGTTGAGGAAGACGTACTTGCGGTAGGGCAATCCGCCCCACATGCTGCGGAAGTGCTCCACGATACGTTTCAAGTCCCGGACCGACCGCAGGGCGTCCCAGATGCCATCTTCGCCTTCGTTGACCAGGAAGTGGGGGATTCCGTCGACGTCGAAGCGGTAAACGTCTGGAGTTCCGGCCAGAATGGGCGAATCTACGAGGGTATCGTAGTCCGGCGCGGTGTAATGGTGCGGTTGGCCGTCGGTCGCTTCCTCCATACCCGTCATGGTGGTGCGCCATCCGTCCGGGAGCTGCAATCGGACGCGGTGCTCGCGATGCTGGCCGTCGACCAAGGTAATAAATGTCGCGGCCCCGTGCAGGAGCGCAAAACCGTCCTCGACCCAATTCGTCCGCACGCTCATTTCGCGGCAGTAGATTCGGTAGGAGAGTCTTACCTGCTTCGCGCCTCCGGTCTCAATCCGCCAGCGGTTCTTGCGGTTCTTGAATACCGGAAGTTCCTTGCCGCCGTCAGTGACCCGGACCTCCTCCACGTGGCGGGAGTATTCGCGGACCATGTAGGAGCCCGGTGTCCAGACGGGAAGGAATACCTCGATCGTTGTTGCTTCGTCGGTCGGCAGGACGGCCTCGATTTCGGCATAGTGGGTGCCGGGTTGCGAGAATCGGACCGTGTACTCCACGGCATCCATCCTGTCGAGCGCCATTACCGTCCAAGATACCGTGCAGTGGGATGGAATCGGCTCATTCCATCCATGGTGGTGGTTTTCAACCAGGGCGGAGTCCCGGTAATTTCACCGAAGTGCAATAGAATCAAGCTGTTGGTAGTTGGTGCGCGGATTGCAGTAACCTGTGCAGGAAATGAAACGTATGCGGATCGCGAAACTCTCCACTCTCCCGGCCCTTTTGCTGGTGCTGGCCGCGCCGTCTTTCGGTCAGGGCCCCGTGCCCCAACCTACGCCGACAATTTCGTCGCCGGATCCGTCCGGTGCGGCGGACACCACGGCACCCGACGAGCCGGGTCGTGCCGTGGCGCGCCTGAGCGTGCTCAGCGGCGAAGCGTCAATCAAGCGCGGCGATTCCAGCGATGCCGTGGCGGCTGCACTCAATGCTCCCGTCATGGCGGGCGATTCGCTGGCGGTTGGTCACAACGCAGCCGTCGAACTGCAGTTCGATTCTTCGCATTTTGCCCGCTTCGCCGGTGACACGGACGCCCACATCACCGGAATGGACGGTGCGGGTCCGCAGATTCAGTTATCGCGCGGCTTGGTGACTTGGCGAGTTCTGCGCAGTTCCAGCGTCCAGGCTGAAATTCAGGGACCACTGGTTTCTGTTCGGCCGATCGGTCTGGCTGCGGTCCGCGTTGAGGTTGCCGCCGATGGGTCGGCAAGCATCATCGCCCGTCATGGCGAGGCGGAAGTCCATTCGGCTAAAGGCGTGCAGCGCGTCAAGGCGGGCGATTTAATGACCGTTCGCGGGACCGCAGCCGATCCCGAGTTCCAGATTGTCCGCGCTCCGGGCGTCGACCAGTGGGACGACTGGAGTGACAAGCGCGACGCCTATTTGACCCGGGCGCAGTCGCCCAAGTACGTGAGTTCGGATATCGTCGGAACCGAGGATCTGGACAACTACGGGCGATGGTCCAACGATCCGGCGTACGGCGACGTTTGGGTTCCGACTGTTCCGGCAACCTGGGCACCGTACCGCGACGGCCGCTGGGTCTGGCAGGACTACTACGGCTGGACTTGGGTGGACTACCAGCCTTGGGGCTGGGCACCGTTCCACTATGGTTCCTGGTATTACCGGACCGGTTTTGGCTGGGCTTGGTATCCGGGCTCGCGCCATTCGCACTACTGGTACCGCCCAGCGCTGGTTGGATTTGTGGGTTTCGGCGGGGGTGGTTT
>CAIYDY010000351.1 GCA_903925015.1 uncultured Acidobacteriia bacterium | reverse complement strand
GCCTCCCCCACCTCCAGTCCGGCGAGGTCCAACCGGGAGCCTACGAAACCCTCCTCCACGCCCTCACCACCGGCAACGAATCCGACTTCGAGGCCCTCGACCGAGGCTCCGGTGCCAAATTCGTCAACCCCCTCGCCGCCTACGGCTTCCAAATGGAGGGTGCAGACTCCCACTCCCTCGGCATGCCCGCCCCGCCCGCCTTCGCGAGCCCCGAAGCCGCCGCCGAAGTGGTCGAACTCTACTGGCAAGCCCTCGCCCGCGACGTCCCCTTTACGGACTACCCCGCCAACGCAACCCTCCAGTCCGCAGCCGCCGACCTCGCCAAGCTATCCGCCTTCCACGGTCCCCAGTCCGCCGCCGCCATCTTCCGCTCCAAAGCCATCCCCAACACCCAGATCGGCCCCTACATCTCCCAATTCCTCTGGCAGCCCATCCCGGTCAACTCCACCGTGGTCGAGCAGCGCTACCGCGCCGGACTCCCCGCCATCGACTACCTTGCCACCTGGGACGAATGGCTTGTCATCCAATCCGGCCTCCCGCCCTTCCGCGCCTGGGCCCCCGACCCCCAACCCCGATACATCCACAACGGCCGTTCCCTCGCCGAATGGGTCCATTACGACTTCCTCTACCAAGCCTTCCACAACGCCGCCCTCATCCTGTTGAACGAGAGCCCGGAGAGCATCCTCAACACCAACCCCTACCTCAGCCCAACCAACCCCTACAAAACCACCAAGGTCGAGAAAGGCTTCGTCACCTTCGGCTCCGCCCACATCTGCTGCCTGCTCGGCACCGTCACCCAGGCCGCCCTGATGGCCGCATGGTTCCAAAAGTGGCTCGTCCACCGCCGCCTACGTCCGGAGGAATTCGGCGGTCGCCTCCAGTACCTGAAAACCGGCGCAACCCCCTACCCGATCCACCCCGACCTCCTGAACTCCGCCGCCCTCCCGGCAGTCTTCAAGTCAACCGGCACCTACCTCCTGCCCCAGGCCTACCCCGAAGGCTCCCCGCTCCATCCCTCCTACCCCTCCGGACACGCCACGGTAGCCGGAGCCTGCGCGGCAGTTCTCAAAGCATTCTTCGATGAGAGCCTGATCCTGACCAACACCGTGACCGCCAGCGCCGACGGGACAACCCTGAACCCCTACTTCGATACCGCCGTGACGGTCGGAGCCGAACTCGACAAGCTGGCCTTCAACATAGCGATGGGACGCAACTGGGCCGGTATCCACTACCGCACCGACGCCGAAGCCGGCATCCGTTTGGGAGAAGACGTCGCCATCGCCATTCTCCAGGACTTGACCGCCACCTTTGCCGAGGACTTTACCGGCTTCCGATTCACTCGTGCCGACGGAACCCCCGTCCAAATCCACGGCACCAACGCGTAGCCGTCACGACCCGTCCGGAAATATTTTTCTTCCCCCCAACTCCAACATTCCAAAACGAAAAACGGCAGTTTCCGCACCACTCAGAACCTCCCCCGTAGTTCGTTTGTCACCCCTCATCGCACTAAAATAACCCCGCGATGATCTCCACCCAAAAAGCTTCCAATCCGAAACCCCGCACCCAGGCCCAAATCGAGGCCGCCCGCCTCAACGGAGCCAAGTCAAAAGGCCCCGCCACGCCCGAAGGAAAATCCATTTCCTCCCAAAACGCCCTCCGCCACGGCCTCCTCTCCAAAATGGCCGTCATCGAAGGCGAGTCCGAAACCTCCTTCCAGGACCTCGCCGCCTCCCTCCGCCAAGCCTTCGCCCCGCCCGACGGCCTCGACTTCGACGAACACGAAAACATCCTACTCGACACCATGGTCCTCTCCGCATGGCGCCGCCTCCGCGCCGTCGCGATGGAATCGGCCGCCATCACCCTCGAAATGAAATCCCAGCAGGAAAACTACCCCGACGACCCTTCCACCACCGCCACCGCGACCGCCACCTTCCACGCCTTCACCGGCCTCACCGCCAACACGCCCTCCTTCGACCTCATCCTCCGCTACGAAACCCGCCACACCCGCACCTACGAACGCGCCGCCAAAGCCCTCCGCGACCACCGCCGCGCCCGCCAAGCCGAATTGCAATCCGCCTGCCAACTGGACGAGTGCCAAACAAACCCGGCCCCGGTCGAACCCGCCGCGCCTGCCACCACGCCAGCCCTCAACCCACCCACCACGCCAGCCCAATCACCCACCCAGCCAAACGAACCCAAGCCAGCCTACACTCCGCCCCTAACCAAGCGCCAAGCCAAGCTCCTCCGCCAAGCCAAACGCCGCCAAAACCGCCAATCCACGTCACCCAGATCCTAAATCAAATCACCGGAGAACTCGAATGCCGAACCCAAAGGCTGTCCAAAGTGCGTCGTAACCTGATCCAGCGTCGTAACCTGATCAATATGACCCGCCGCGACATTCTCAACACCGGAGCCGCCCTCGGCACCCTGGCCGAACTGCGCGCCGCGCCCGAGTCCTACCCCAACGAAATCGTCCGACGCCACGACGACAGCGTTGAGCGTCTCCTGAAAATGCAGGTCACCGACGCGGGCAGCCCCCACCGCGGCGGCTACCCCGACGAATTCGGCATCCACAACGCCGGTTCCGGCGGAGCCATCCTCGAATCCTGCATGGCCGCCTATCTCTGCCCCCAATCGCGCCACCACGGCCGCAACGAACTCGTCGACCGCATGCGCCTGGCCGTCGGCTTCCTCGAACGAGTCCAGCTCCCCGACGGTGCCATCAACCTCCTCAGCACCAATTTCGATTCTCCCCCCGACACCGGTTTCGTCACCCACGCCGTCGCCTCCGCCGCGCGACTGGCCCAGCTCCACAGCCGCACGGACCTCCAGTCCATCCCCGAGCGCTGGCTCAAACGCGCCGGAAACGTCCTCGCGCTCGGCGGTGTCCACACCCCCAACCACCGCTGGGTCATCTGCGAGGCCCTCGCCGCCATCGACGAAGTCTTTCCCGACCCCCGATACCGCCGCCGCATCGACCAATGGCTCGCCGAAGGCATCGACATCGACACCGACGGCCAGTTCACCGAACGCAGCACCACCATCTACAACACCGTCGTCGACCGCGCGCTCACCGCCGTCGCCGTCAAGCAACAGCGCTGGGACCTCCTCGACCCCGTCCGCCGGAATCTCGACTCCATGCAGTACCTCCTCCACGCCAATGGGGAGGTCGTCACCGAGGTTTCCCGCCGCCAGGACCGAAACGCCCTCGGCGACCTCAGCCGCTACTGGTTCCCCCTGCACTACCTCGCCGTCCGCGACGGCAACGGCAAATACGCCGCCATGGCCCGCATGGCCGAGCCCAAAGGGGCGTCGCTCGCCGCCGCCATGCAGTACGCCGAACTGCGGGCTGCACTCCCGGCACCGGCACCGCTGCCCGACGATTTCTCCAAGTCCTTCGACGAAATCCAGCTCGTCCGCTGGCGGCGTGGCCTTTCCAGCGCGACCCTTTCCCTCGGACCCACCAGCCGGGTCTTCTCCGTCCGAAACGGTGCCGCCGTCATCCAGTCCGTGCGTTTCGCCAGCGCATTCTTCGGCAAGGGCCAATTCATCCCCCAAACTTGGTCGAAAATCGCCGGGGGCTACCGGGTCGAACAATCCCTGGACGGAGCCTATTACCAACCCTTCGACCCGCCCCGCCGCATCACCACCGCCAACTACGGCACCACCCGCCAGGAGCGCCGCCAGAGCCAAGTCTGCAAATTGACCCAATCGATGGAAGTGCGCGAGCGCAAGGGCGGCTTTTCCCTGACATTGGATTCGCGGGGAACCGCCGGAGTGCCCCTGGCTGTCGAAATCAGCCTGCGCCCCGGCGGCAAGCTGGAAGGCTGCACACCGCTCCCCCGTCTCTCCGATGCGCATCTCCTCGCCAGCCCGCGCGCCTCGTACCGCATGGGGCCAGACCAGATCCACTTCGGCCCCGGCATCCTCCCCGCACCCCATACGTGGACCCAAATCCGCGGCGCCGAAGCTCCCGTAGGCGGGTCAACGGTCTACTTGACGGGAACCACGCCCTTACGCCACGTGCTGGAGGTCGACTGTGCCTAACACCTCCCGCTACAATCGGACTCGGGTGTTCCAAAAAGTCCTAGTCGCCAACCGGGGTGAAATCGCCCTCCGCGTGATCCGTACCCTGCGCGAAATGGGGATCACCTCGGTCGCGGTGTATTCCGATGCCGACCGCGCGTCGTTGCATGTCCGCAAGGCCGATGAGGCTGCGCACCTCGGTCCCTCGCCGTCTTCCGAGAGCTACCTCCGTATCGACAAAATCATCGCCGCCGCCCAGCGCCACGGGGCCCAGGCCATCCATCCGGGCTACGGCTTCCTCAGCGAAAATGCCGATTTCGCCCAGGCTTGCGAGGATGCCGGAATCGTCTTCATCGGCCCGTCGGCCCGCTCCATCCGTTTGATGGGCTCCAAGACCGGTGCCCGCCAGGTTGCCAAGGATGGTGGAGCCCCCATCGTCCCGGGTACCGAGCAGGGCCTCACCTCTCCCGATGAAGCCCTCGAATTCGCGCGATCCGCCGGTTTCCCGGTCATGCTCAAGGCCGTAGCCGGTGGTGGCGGAAAAGGAATGCGCCGGGTCGACCGCGAGGAGGACCTGCGATCCTTGTTTGAAAGTGCGTCCAGCGAGGCCGCCCGCTCTTTCGGCGATGGCCGCGTCTATGTCGAAAAACTGATCGAAAACGCCCGCCACATCGAAATTCAAGTCTTTGGCGACCACCACGGCAACATGGTCCACCTGGGCGAGCGCGAATGCTCCGTCCAGCGCAGGCACCAGAAGGTGATCGAAGAGTCCCCGTCGCCCTTGGCAGCTCGGATTCCCGGCCTCCGCGAACGTATGGGCGAAGCAGCCATCAAGGCCGCCCGTGCCGCCGGCTACTTCAACGCCGGGACCGTCGAGTTCCTTGCCGACAACGACGGCAACTTCTACTTTCTGGAGATGAACACCCGGTTGCAGGTGGAACATCCCGTCACCGAGATGGTCACCGGCCTCGACTTGGTCCGGATGCAGTTGGACGTCGCGGCAGGGGGCGTTCTCCCGATCCGCCAGGAGGACGTGGTTCTGCGCGGTGCCGCCATCGAATGCCGTATCTACGCCGAGGATCCGGCCAACAACTTCTTCCCCTCACCGGGGCGCATTTCCCAACTCGCCGAGCCATCCGGTCCCGGCGTTCGCCTCGATTCCGGTGTTTTCGAGGGCTGGACCGTCCCCATGGAGTACGATCCGATGTTGGCCAAGCTGATCACTTGGGCCGGAAACCGGGAGCACGCAATCGACCGCATGGTCCGCGCATTGGGCGAATACCACGTGGGCGGAATCCGGGCCAACCTCGCCCTCTTCCCCATGATCCTCAATTCGCCGGGCTTCCGTGCCGGGGACCTCGACACCGGCTTTCTGGACCGCTTCCTGAAATCGGGCATCGATTTCCACCCATCCCCACCGGACGGCCATGCCGAGATTGCCGTCCTCGTTTGTGGGGCAGCCATTCTTGGCTGCAGCCTGCTTTCAGCAGGCAATAACCCTACATCCCAGCGCGTGAGCGGGACTAGCTCCAACTGGCTCACCATCGGCCGTGCCGAGGCACTCCGATGAAGCCAACCATCCTCATCAACGGCGCTCCTGTCACCCCGCTCCGGGATGCCGACCATGCACCGATTGCCGACGGCCTCCACTCCGTCCTTGCCAACGGCACCTCGTACGAGGTGCGCGTCAACGGCTCAACCATTACGGTCAACGGCCACGCCTTCGAAACCGAAATCCAGGACCCCCGTCGCTGGAGCCGTCGGTCGGCGTCCCATGGCTCCCAGGGCCGGGCCTCCATCAACTCGCCCATGCCCGGAAAGGTCGTCCGCATCCTGGTGGAACTCCATCAAGAGGTCGAAGCCGGGCAGGGCATCGTCGTTGTCGAAGCCATGAAGATGCAGAATGAGCTCAAGTCGCCCAAACCCGGCAAGGTCGTCGAGATCCGCGTCTCGGAGAACGATGGCGTTGCAGCCGGAGCCGTGCTTGTGATCATCCAATAGGGGAATAGAACAAATGGACCAATATTGGGAAGGCCCCGTCACCGGTCCGGTATGCCCGGAGTGCAACGGTACAGGCTGGAAGATCGTCGAACACGAGGAACTCTCCGGTGCCAGCCGCTGTAGCTGCGTTGCCGCAACCCGGGCCACGCGCGTTGTCGCCGGTTCGGACATCCCGCTGCTCTACCAGAACGCCTCGTTCGACAACTTCCTTCTGCCGCGCGACAACCCCATGGCATACCGCGAGCTGACCGAAGTGTTCATGGCGGTCCGTGGCTACGCCCGCGAATTCCCCAACACCAAGAAGCCGGGCCTCCTTCTGATGGGCGATACCGGAACAGGCAAAACCCATCTCGCGGTGGCAGCCTTCCGCACCATTCTGGGCAAGGGCTTCGAAGGGCTCTTCTTCGACTACCAGAACCTGCTCGACCGTATCCGCGCCGGTTACGACTCCACGTCCAACTCCAGCGACCGCGAAACCTACCGCGTCGCCCTCGACAAGGAAATCCTGCTCCTGGACGATCTCGGTGCCCACCGCGTCACGGACTGGGTGGAGGATACCGTCACTTCGATCATCACCTCCCGCTGCAACAACCGGAAGCCGCTGATCGCGACCACCAACCTCATCGACCACGATGCCGGCTACAACACCTTCGAAAAGGGTGGCGGCGGCAAAGTGGACCACAGAACAACGCTAACTGAGCGTATCGGTCCGCGTGCCCGCTCGCGTCTATTCGAGATGTGCCGTGTAATCAAGATGCCCGTGATCGAGGACTATCGAATCCGCAAGCAGGGGTCTTCCTGATGCGGGTCGCTGGCCTCCTGCTGCTGGCTTGCCTTCCGGCGTCCGCGTGGGTGGAAGCCGTCGAGTTCCCGCTTCAATCCCTGCCGCGCGAGACTTGGGAGCCCCGGCTGGTGTGGCTGAAGGAAATCGGCATCACCCGGGTTGCAATCCCAACAGCACTGGAGCCGGTTCGGATCGAGGAACTGGCCCGGTTGCTGAAGCGCTTGGAGATGGAGGCCGAGCTTGAGGGCGCTGTTCCCTCCAAGCTTGAGCCCTACCGCCGGGCCCATGGCGGTCCATTTGCGGACCCTATCGCCGGTGCCATCCGCCTTTCGTGCCTCACACCCGATGCACTGACTCGGGCACGAAAGCTCTTCTCCACAGGCAAGCCCGCAATGGTCTGGACGGATGTTTTCGACACCCTTGGACCTTCAGGCTACAAGGCGGGGGCAGTCGGTTTCGCCGGACAGGAACGCTTGGCAGCAGCGGTGGTTCGCCGTAGCGCCCAATGGACGCACTATTGGGCCGCGGCTGGCTCCAATCTGTCACCGTTGCCCGGCTCGGCACCCAAGATCCCCGTCGAGACCATCGTCACCCAGCAGTTTGTCTCGTCGAAGGGGCTCTCCCTGGTATCTGTCACCAATTCCGGCCCCAAGCCTTGGACGGGTGACCTGAAGGCCACCGGCCACCTCCGCCGACCGGTGGTTCTCCCGTCGGTGACCGTACAAGCTCGCGACGCGATTTGGCTGCCAGTCAACATCCCCCTGATGGCAGGGCCACTCTGCAAAGCGTGCACCGCGTTCGCCACCGTGGACCACCTGGTCTACGCCACTGCCGAACTCACGGCGATGGAATACGAGAACAGCGTTCTGGCCATGGAGTTTTCAGCCCCGGTGGCGGGCGAGGCCGTGCTCCAACTCTCCCGCGAGCCCTCCGGCCCCTACGTCGCAGGTGGACGGCCCGGCCAAGCCGACTGGGATTCCAAGACACAGCGCGTGCGTCTCCCCATTCCGCGTGGCACCGGCCCAGGCAGCAAGGTCCGGGTCGCGCTCGCCATGGACGCCCCGGAGTCCACCGCCTTCTTCGACAACACCCGCGTCCTGTTGATTGGGGAGGACAACCCCTTGGCCGCCAACTTCTCGTCCGAGGCCATCGCCCAGAGGTCCAGGCTGAAGACCAATCCCCAGTTCACCACCACGCAGGATGTAGGCAAGGAGCCCCTTGTAGCGGCCTACCATATCGGCGTACCATCCACGGCGGTGCCCGGCGATTGGACCGATATCGCCCTGGAGGCCGACGGCTCCCAGCTTAGCCACGTCCGGGCGCGCCTCCTTCGCCCCGCCGAACTGCGCTTCACCGATGCCATTTCGGTCCGCGTTGCCTCGGGCGCAGTACTGCCGCTAAGCCCCGCCGCGATCCCGGTCAATCAGCGCGGCGGCCGCGAGGTCACCCTTTTGGTCCGCAACAACGCCCAGGCAATCCGCACCTTCCGTGTCCGGCTTGAAGCGGAAGGCTTGGCTTTCTCCCCGGAGCAGATCCAAATCACAGTCGGCGCGTCCGCCGAACGCGAGGTGTCGTTCCGCGTCTTCACCCAGGGAGCGGCAACGGGAGTCCATGCCGGGTGGGCGAAATTGGGCGGCGAGGCCTCGGCGGAAACTCCGGTGCGGTTTGTCGTCGTCCCCCCGAACGGCTCGGTGGCCTATTCGGCGAACGGCTTTTCCTTCTTGGAGAGCCCCAAAACGAGAGCCTCATTCCTGCCGGGCCGGTGGCTGGAGTGGATCAACAAGGACAATGGACAGAACGCAATTCCACCCGGCGGCAATGCCTTCAGTCCGGGCGCAATCGATGCCAAAGGCGACGCGCTGGTGCTGGGGGGCCAGAAGTCCTACCGCTTGCAGGATTTGGAGCTGCTGGCGCCCCCGTCGCGCCGGTGATGTCTTACGGCTTGACGCAGGCAAAATTCGCCGCGTCGTCGATGCTCCCCGTGCCTTTGTAGCGCGCTACTTGCGGATAGGGGCATAGGGGGCGTGTCCGGACCGTCTCGTTGTTTACAATCCGGGCCGCCTGGATCACATCCGGAGCTTTGCCCTGTTCCACCCACTGCACGATTGGTGTCGCCGTGTCGAACGTGCCGGTGCCGATTCCGCCGCCGCAGTGGAACATCCCCGGAACGAGGAACATCCGGGCGAATTCCGGGGTGGTGGTCCCCATTTTCGACACCACGTCCTCGTAGTACTCCACGCCCACCCTTGCGTTTAGCTGGGGATCGGCCCAGCCGAAATACATCAGGAGCTTGCCGCCGCGGCGCTTGAACGCGGTCAGGTCGGGGTCGGTCGCGTCCAGAATCTGGCGTGCGAAGACGGTGTTCGCTGTCTCCTTGTCGACGTCGAAGCGGGAGATGGCGTCGGCCTCGGATACACCGGCCAGCGGAGTGCCGGGGGCAGCGAAGAATCGGATGAAGTTGCGTGCGTACGACGTCCAGGCACCCGGGCCGGTCGCGCCGTCGATCTCCTGGCCGATCCACCCACTCTGTCCGTTGGGCCCGATCGCCTCGGCACCCACTGGCCAGCCGGGGAAGTAGCGCTTGCCTTGGCGGGGCATGTCGGAATAGATCCGTTCCAAGGCCAGGATTTGGTTGGACGTGAAGCAGTCGGCGCGGTCGGAGCCTGCGCAGCGCGGGAGGTCCCGGTCGGGCCGGAAATCGCACTTGCGGGGGTCGTCGATGAGGCCGTCCTTCAGTCCATCCTTGGCATCGCAATGGTCGTAGACCTTCTTCGCCAGCAGGGGCAGTTTCGAGGCTGGGAAGGGATTTTGGGCCAGCCCCTGCATCCAATAGGCCCGCGAGATCTGAGTGCCGCTGTAGAACAGGCCGGGGGAACCGGCGATGATGCCGTCGAAGTCGTTCGGGAATCGTTGCGCCAGGATCAGAGCCTGTCGCCCGCCGGTGGAGCAGCCGTCAAAATACGACTTCGACAAAGGATTGGTGTAATAGGCCTTGATGACGCGCTTGGCCGAATCCGCAGTCACGTGCAGGGACCGGAATCCGAAGTCGATCGCCTTCTGACGGTTCAGCGCGAACGATCCACCGGGTTCGGCGGCTGCCGAATGCCCCGTGTCAGTCGCCGCAGTCACGAATCCGGCTTTGAGGCCGCGCGACCGGTTGCCGATCCGTCCGGGCGAGTCGAAGGGCTCCCCGGCAAATCCGCCATTGCCGAACATATACAAGCGACCGTTCCACGCCGTCGGCAAGTTGACCTCAACATTGATCTCGGGTTGCACCATCAGGCTGACCCGGCAGTGTTCGGGCACGGTTGCCGACGCGGGGATCAAGGCGGTGGAATAGACCGAGAACTCGTAGCTGGTCAGGCTGCTCAGTTCCGAGCATGCGGTCTTGGGTTTGGCCGTCCCGGTGGGCACTTTCCAGTCCCGGAACTGGACACCTCCGCCGCCTTGGGCAAGCAGCGGTGCCGCAGCCAAAAGCGAGATCAGGAGGGTTCGAAGGTGTGGACGCATACTCGGGTCATTTTACATGGTCAGGAACGCCGCGTCAGGAGTAGCGAAAAGATATCGGCGACCTGTTTGCCCCGGATCTCATTGGCCCGCAAGGTCAAGTTTCCACGTCCCTTGGGTAGCCGGACCCGTCCGAATGACAGTGGTCGGAACTCCTTGAAGTAGGACTCGATGCGGGGCACGCGGTCCTCTGCCGCGCCTTGTTCGGGCGGGTCGAAGGCGGTAGAAACATGTGCCGAGGCCTTGGTTCCGAGGAACGCCAGCTCCACAGTTGTGCCGATGTCTGCAGCAGGGCAGGTATACTCGGCAGTTATATCGAAGACTCCGGCGGCTCCGACCTCTATGTCCCAGGAAATCTCGCCGTCCCGGGTGGTCCAGTTTGTGAAGTAGGCGCTGTTGGGGTGGATGCTGCTACGCTTGATTCCGCCACTGGCCATGCCGTCGCGGGCCGGAAGCCATGTCACTTTCGAGTACCCGACGGGAAAGGGGCGGTCGTCATGGCCCACTTGTGGCAGCATCTCGGCGCTCCAATCCGCCACGGCCTTGCGAAGGCGCGAGGCAACTTCGGGATTTGCGGCCGCGACGTCGCGGGTCTGGCCGGGGTCGGAGGGGATATCGTAGAGCCGCCCCTGGTCATCGAGCCGGTATTGCTGGGTCCGTACGCTGATCTTCTTTCCTTGGAGCGAGAAGATCATCCGGTCCGGCCAGTTCGAGGGCCCGGCACCGGTCAAGAGAGGTTTGAGGGTTTTGCCGTCCAGCGGTTTCTTTGAGTCCAGAGGGATTCCCGCCAGATCGGCCAGTGTGGGCAGCAGGTCGATGGCACCAGCGATTTGGGTCACGCGCGTTCCACTTGGAATGTTCCCGGGCCACCGGATCATCAGCGGCGACCGGATCCCTCCTTCGTCGGTGGAGCCCTTCTTGCCGCGCATGCCGCCGTTCCATCGCCAATCCGCCGGGCCATTGTCGCTGAAGTAGACGACAATGGTGTCCCCGGCCAGCTTCAGCTCGTCCAGTTTCCGCAGAACACGCCCGACGTTGTCGTCGATGCTCTCGCACATGGCGAGGGCGGCACGGGTCATTTGGATGTTTTCGCGGCCGGGCGTCGAATCGCGCATCGGCGGGTCGAAGTCCTTGAACTTGTTCCAGTATTTGTCCGGCACCTGCATGGGCGAGTGCGGCGTGTTGTACGGCACGTAGCAGAGAAAGGGCCGCGACTTGTGCTGCTCGATGAACGCAAGCGCATGGTCCGTCAGGTCGTCCGTGACGTAGCCTTTGCCCTTGGTAAGGGTGCCGTTGTGGTCGATTTGGGTGTTGAAATAGTTGGGCCAGTGGCCGGCGGTGAAGCCGTAGTATTCGTCAAAACCCCGCGCGTTGGGGTGGTAGGGAAACTGCGATCCGTTGTGCCACTTTCCAAAGGCTCCGGTCGCATAGCCGTTGGCACGAAAGGTCTCGGCAATGGTACGTTCGTCCAGATTGAGTCGTTCCTCTCCCTGGGATACTCCACGGACGCCGCCCCGGGCGCGGTAACGGCCGGTCAAAAACTCGGCTCGTGTGGGGGCGCAGACCGCACAGACGTAGAAACGGTCGAAAAGTGCCCCGTCGCGGGCGAGGGAATCGACGTTGGGCGTGGAAAGATTCCTGTTTCCAGTGACGGAGAGGTCTCCCCAAGCCTGGTCGTCGGCCAGCAGCACCACGATGTTGGGGCGGCGGCGACCAGCGGAAAACGCGGAAGGCGCGGCGGCCAGAAGTCCGAACAGTTGGCGGCGGGATACCTGCATACAGTGCATTCTACAGGAGCCGGAAACCTCAGCTCTACCGATGCCGGATTCCACGAAAATACACCGTTATTCCAATGGTGTTATTCTGATCCAAACAACGGTATTAATGCTCGAGCTGATTCAGGACTTCCATTTCGCCATCCGCATGTCTCTCCGCAATGCCGGGTTGACCGCGATTCTCGTGATCTCGCTCGCCTTGGGGATCGGGGCAAATACTGCGATCTTCAGCGTGGCTGAATCCATGCTGTTGCGCCCCCTGCCATACCCGGAGCCGGACAGGCTCGTCGACATCTGGCTGAAGACCCCGAACTTGGGGATTCCCCGCGACTGGCTTTCCCCGGGCGAGTATATCGATTTGAAAACGCAGACGGACGTGTTCTCGGACGCCGCCATCGCATTGGGCGACAGTTTCAATGTGACCGGAATTGGAACCCCGGAACGAGTGGAGGGCATGCGCGCCTCGTCAAGCCTATTCCGCATGCTGGGTGCGAGGGTTTCCGCCGGGCGAATCTATGGTGCCGAGGCCGACAAGCCGGGCAGTCCCAACGTGGCAGTCCTGACTGCAGGGGTGTGGACTCGGCTTTTCCGCTCCGATCCCGCCATTTTGGGCAAACCGGTCACAATCAATGGTCGCCAGTTTACCGTTGTGGCGATTCTGGATCCGGAATCGATGAAGAACGCGGACGTGGTGCCCGCAGTGGGCGGGATCGGGAATCCAGAGATATTTATTCCCTTGCCTTTGGGCTCGGAGGCCGTCAACAATCGCGGCGAGGAAAACTACAACGTAGTGGCACGGCTGGCTCCCGGCGTGTCGCTGGATCGGGCCAAGGCTGCTGTTTCGACTATCGCGGCGAGGATTCGCGAGAAGGACAGGCGAGACCCCACGTTCGGCATCTATCTGGTCCCGTTCATGGAGCAGTCGGTCGGCGGGGCGCGCCAAACGGTGCTGGTCTTGATGGCGGCCGTCGGGCTGGTCCTGCTCATCGCATGCGGAAATGTGGCGAATTTGCTGCTGGCCCGGGCATCGGCACGGGAGAAGGAGGCTGCCATCCGGGCAGCGGTTGGGTCGGGGCGGGGAAGGCTGATCCGCCAGATGCTCACGGAGAGCCTGACAGTCAGCTTGGCGGGCGGTATTTGCGGTCTAGGCCTGTCGTGGGTGCTGATTCGGCTGCTGCGCGCTTGGCAGCCTGGAAATATTCCACGGATTGAGGACATCGGCATCAGTTGGGTGGCGTTGGCGTTCACGTTTGCGGTCTCGCTGGGTACCGGCTTGTTGTTTGGACTGGCGCCGGCTCTCCGCGTTTCGAGCGTCGATTTGGCATCTTGCCTCAAGAGCGGCGGTCGGGTGGCCCGGTCGGGCCAAGGCTCAGACCGTCTGCGGGGTGCGCTGGTGGTGGCGGAAATCGCGCTTTCCGGCATGTTGCTGGTTGGTGCCGGGCTGCTGGTGCGGAGCTTCCTCGAGCTTGGCAAGGTCCAGCCGGGGTTCCATCCTGACGGCGTTGCGTCGCTCCGCGTCTCCCTGCGGGGGCAGCGTTACCGGCAGGGAGCGCAGGTTTTCGGCTTTTTCCAGAGACTGAAGCAGGTTGCGGATAGGAACCCGGGAATCCGTGGCTTGGCTGCCGTCTCGGCACTGCCAATGTCGGGAGCCGTTGGGTGGGGCGGCATCGATGTCGAAGGCTACCTCCGACCGTCGGGCCAACCCGAGTTGCAAGTCGACCTGCGCTCGACTACGCCGGGCTACTTCGATGTGATGGGAATTCCGCTTCTCTCGGGTCGTGCATTTTCGGAACGCGATTTGAAGGATAGTCCGGGCGTAACGATAGTGGACGAAAAGATGGCGAAGCGGTTCTGGCCCGGGCAGAGTCCGTTGGGTCGGCGGGTGCGGATGGCGGGCGACGGTCCAAACGGGGTGCCCAACCCGTGGCTTGAGGTGGTGGGGGTGGTAAGGACGGTCAAGCAGGAGGGGTTGGACGCCGAAACCCGGCCAGCCCTCTATTTTCCGCATGCGCAGGTCACGATGCAGACGATGTATGTGGTGGCGCGGACGGGTAGCGCTGCGGAGATTTCCCGCGAAGTTCGGGGCCTCGATCCCGAACTGCCTGTCTATGGGGTGGCAACGATGGGCGAACTGGTCTGGAAGTCGCTGGCACGGCAGCGGTTTGCGATGTGGGTTCTGACGGCGTTCGCGGCGTTTGCCGCCCTGCTGGCGGGAATCGGCGTCTATGGGGTGATGTCGTACCAAGTCACGGAGTCGATACATGACATTGGCGTGCGGATGGCGCTGGGTGCCCCGCCGTCGGCAATTCTGCGGATGGTGCTGGCGCGCGGGATGGGCTTGGCGGGGGCTGGATTGGCGCTTGGGTTTGGCGGAGCGGTGATTGGGTCGCGGTACATGGAAAGCCTGTTGTTCGGCGTGCCGAGCCTTGATCTGCTGACATTCGTGCTTGTGGGCGTCTTCCTGGTGTTGGTTGGACTTGTGTCGAGCCTGATTCCGGCGGTGCGGGCTGCGGGTGTGGACCCGGCCCGTGCGCTGCAAGGCGAGTAATTCACCGGTGGGCCTTGTTTTTGAAGGCAAAACGCGGTAATATTGAAAGTTCGGGGCGTGGCTCAGCTTGGTAGAGCGCCTGGTTCGGGACCAGGAGGCCGGAGGTTCGAATCCTCTCGCCCCGACCAATATTATCAATAACTTACGGGGATTCCCGCCCGTAAAGTATATGAGTGCGAAAGCCCGGAGAAAGCGGAACCCTTGAAGGATGAGGGACGCGAAAGCAGGGCTTTCCTGCGTTTGGGGTGATGGATTCGGGCGGGTGGAGGCGTGAGGGGCGGGATTTGGCGATTCCAGCGGTGCCGGCCCTGATTTTTTTTGCGGGCCGGGTTCGAATCGCCAGGCGCGGGATGACGGGCGCGGCCTTCACGCGCCGGGTGAATCGGCACGACGCCAGACGCTCATGTACGCCTGAAGGCGCGGCTGAATCTCCGCATCCAAACCGAGTTTGAAGTAGTCGTTGTGGACGCTCAGGAAATTGAGCACCAGCACATGCCCGAGTTGGAGCGCCTTGCGGGCTTCCTTCTCGGTGATCTCCTTGTACGAATTGACGCCCTCATCGGTGCGCCGGAACCGCAACCCCACTCCTGAGGCCGTAGCATGGGCGTGGAATGTCGGTTCCAGATAGCAGGGTCCGTAGAATCCATACAGGTTCTTGTCAACCAACCTCGCCCGGTCTGACAGATTGACGTTCGTCCAATCCTTCTGCCCCTTCGGGCGGTTCGCCTTTGCGCGCTTGTAGTCAGCCTCTAACTCTGCGATCTTCTCTGGTGGAAGGCTGTTCTTTGTTTCGGGCGAGAACTCCACCATCCGCTCCCAGAGCTTCCATTTCTTGATCGCGTCATCTTCAGCGAAGGGCCGGGCCTCAGCCGGGTTCTTGGCGATGTACGCAGCGGTGACGAGGGCTTCATACATGCCGCGAAGTATCTTGTTGGCACCCACACCGCGCCCGTTACCGGCCAAGGTGATGATCTCGCCGAAATCGTCAACGATGACGCGGCCCAGCCCGAAGATGACGCGGTCAGCCATGATCTTGTTCTCGAACGACACAACTGCCGGGTCACCATCGGGCAGGGTGACAAGGCGGTCATACTCCTCCTGGGGTGGCTGGGGCAACTGGCGCAGCACCACCTTCTGAAGCAAGCGGTGCAGATGCGGATGTTCAAGGAGGAATTCCCGGTTGCTTTCAATGAACCGGGTTTGTGCATCCCGATCCCCAACGCCCACGGGAAGCTCAGTGATTTGCTTGAAGGCCAGCTTCACCTGCTGATACGTCGATGAGCGAAGCCACGACTGAATGGGAACGGGTTCGCCGTATATGCACTCCCGCACTGCGGCCTCGGCAGCTTGGGCGTCCCGCTCGTGCTTCAGTCTCGGAGCAACAAGCGGATGGTCCCGGAGATTTCTTTCCAGTTGGGCGCGGTCAAGATCGAACATTAGTCTATTCCCTCTGCACCTATCTTCACACACACACTTACACAAACGCAACCGCAAACACATACGCGATGTATCCCAACCTGGGGTGGGCGTGAAGCTGGCAGCGGAGTGAAGTCTAACTGGTTGTTGCCTCTGGATGTAACAGTTTCGACATGCCTCAGTCGAAAAACCAGTTGACCTGTGACTTCTGGTACCCTTCTATCTGTATGCGCTGCGCTCTACTGCTCCTGCCGGTGTTGGTATTCGCCCAACAAAAACCGGTCCCACCAAAGGCAACAGCGCCAACCGTGGTAGCCACGCCCGCGCAAGTGCAGGCACTCCAGAAGGAACTTGATGATCTCAAGAAGGAGGTGGCCGCACTTCGTGCAGAAGTAAAGAAGCAAGCTGACGGGTTTGAGGGGCGCGATTTTCTGGCGCAGCTTTATCAGAAAAAAGTTGATGCGGTCATCAAAGAAAGTGTGACGCTGGATCCAGCGGAAAACGGGTACGGAATAATCACAATCGATTCTGGGACTTTTTTCATCAGCTTGGAGAAAATCGAACCCTTCTTGAACGGTTACAAGGCAACACTCAAGGTGGGCAATCCTTACGCGATTACCTTCACGAATGTGAAGCTCAATGTGGAGTGGAACAAGAAGTTTCCGAAGGACCTCGCCAACTATGGCGAGTGGGTAAAGACCAAGCACGCGCAGGAGTTCAGCGACACCACAGTACTGCCGCCGGGAAAATGGACGCTCTTTCCTGTCGTCTTGAGCGATACTAAGCCAGATGAAGTGGCATATCTTGAGGTGAAGCTGTCTGTTCAGGCGCTACGTATGGGGCAGTGACGACTGTAGCGGGTTGATCCGCGAGAAGCTCAACCCCGTTGCTGATGAATCAGACATCCTTTCTTACGTCCGTCCGGCGCTGGCTTCCGTCCTCCGAGGAAGATGCTGAATTTGGAGGCGAGGGTGTCCCGGAAGATTTCGCTGCTGACGCGCCGGGCGAGTGCACCCGCGAACAACGCGCCAGCGTCTGTCTCCGTCAGCACATCTTCGTGATCGGTCAGGAGGAGCACGAGCACATCCCGTGCCCGGCCCTCCTTTGCGGCCCGGAGGATATCCGGCCCGAGTTCCCTTGATATCAGGGCCTCGTCAATTGTGGCCGTCATAGCGGACTCACAGAACCGCTGATGATCAGCGCCTCGCCCGAGACGGCAACATCAATCCAGAAATCGGTGAGGTTGTACCGTTCCCTTGTCAGAACCGGAAACGTGATCGAGTCATCCGCGCCGGTGCCGGTGTTGGGCCAAAATTCCTTGATGACGCCCGCGAACGTGGCTTTGCTGAGTCCCGCCATTCCGAGGTAGCATTTGCCCGTCAGGCCAGCAACCACAGACGCGGTTAAGTGGGTGAGTGCAAGCAGCGCCGTGACGGGCGCGGCGGTCAAGTGCGCTGCCGGAGTCGTTCCGTTGATCCCGCGCTGAACGGTCCAGTTCAGGTTCCCACCGCTGAGGCCCGTAAGCAGGACCTGCTCGCCATCGATCTGGAACAGGGTACCGATGGGAGGGATACCGTTGAACGATGTGACCGTCAGCGCCGTAGCCAGAGCAGTGATACCGCCGTTCAGGGACGTGACGCCAAGCTGTACCGGAGTTCCGGCAGTCGCCACCACGACAGTCCCGAGTGAGATTGGGGTTGCCATGGCGGGTTATTCTCCTGCATCGGCATAGTGCGCCGGGATGTTCTTCGGGCTGATCGAACCGTCTTCATTCAGCTTGGCGTTCGCGTAGTTGAGGCCGTAAGCCATGCGCTGCAATGACACCGTACCGAACTCCCGCCCGAAGGTTGCGTATTGAACAGTGGCCTGTTCGTACAGCATCGTGACGGTAGCGAGTTGCGCTTGCGCCGTATCGAACTCGGTGTTTTGGATCAGCCCGAGGAAGGTGGCGTTCATGAAGGCCCGGCCATCCCGCGATCTGGTGAAGTTCTCCCGCTGAACGGCATCCTGCAAAATGGGGTCCCCATCATCGATGGCCTGTTGCGCGAACGCTGCCAGTTCCCGAGGTTCGATGTCCTCCAGAATCTCCGCATAGTACGCCCGGAGTTGGGTTGCCTCCATCAGACCGTTGGCCGTACCACGCGCCCGGCGCAACACGGAGTGAATATCGAAGTGACGGGTAGCGTACTCCTTCGCCAGATCGGACGCCCGGTTCATGTCCTTGATGATCGGCACGGCAACCTTGTCGAGTTCGGCGCGGATGTCGCCGATGAGCTTCACGGTTTGCCGTTGCGCGTGACTGCGCATGGCCGATTGAAGTTTGGCATCCTCGCTGGTGCGCAGGGTGACATTGGCATTTCCAACTCGCTTGGAATCGCCGATCACCGGAACAACAACATCGGCGCGGGCCTTCTCCACGGCAACAGTCGCGTTGTCGATTGCGGTCTTGACGCGGGCGCG
>CAIYDY010000350.1 GCA_903925015.1 uncultured Acidobacteriia bacterium | reverse complement strand
GGTTGCCAGAACCGGCAGCTTCTGTTGGCGGATATAGAAAAACGCGAACACCAGCGCCAGGATGAAGCCCCCGAAAAAGATACCGGCACTCTGGAGTGTCGCCATGGTGAAGATTTCGCCTGGGTGGTCCCGGTATTCCGGGTCCAGCGCGATCATCATGATTTTCGCGCCCAGCATCCCCACCAAGGCGCAATAAACGCCCAGATTTACGATACGCTCGGAATCCAACCCGCGCTTGAGAGCTAGTTTGGACGTGAGCCAAAGCGCGACGAGAAATGCAGCCGCCACCAAGACTCCGTACGAGGGTAGTGAGAAGCCGCCGATTTCCAGTAGTTTCGGAAACATCTGTTAGACTCCCGCCTCCTTGGCGGCTGCCGGCGGATGGGCTTTTCCGGTCAGGAGAATGCTGAGAATCATCAGGCACGCCCCAACGCAGATTGCCGAATCGGCCAAATTGAACACATACCAATGATACGGGCCCACATGGAAGTCGAGGAAGTCTGTAACCATGCCGAAACGGACACGGTCAAAGACATTGCCCAGCGCGCCGCCGGATATCAGGGAGAGTGAGAACCCGGTGGTGCGGTCCTGTGCTTCAATCTTCCACAACATGGCTGCAAGAACGCCCAAGACGGCCAGCGAAACCCCAACCAGAAGGAACGTTCGCGTCTGGCTGGCACCCTCGGCGAAGATTCCAAAGGCGACACCCGGATTCTCGGACCGGACGATATTCAAATAGCCCGGAAGAACGACCCGTGTATCGTAAAGGCCGAGATGGGTCTCGACCTGCCATTTCGTCCAGCGGTCGAGGGCGAAGATCCCCAGAACCAGGAACAGCGCTTGGAGCCGGCGTGGGGACCACATGGTTATGCCTTCGATTCCTGCTGGCGGGAGGCAACGACTTCGCGCACGGCCACTGCGCAGGGGCGGCAAACGGTCGGATAGTCCTCGGCCTGGCCGATGTCGGAAGTGTACTTCCAGCACCGCTCGCACTTGGTGCCGGACGCGCGGCCGATTGTGGCGGCCAGTTCGGGCCCTTCCACCACTTCGACCTGGGAAACGATGAAGAGGCCGGGCAGATCGGCCTCATACTCCTTCAAAATCGGGTACAGGTCCGGTCCCGCAGCGAGTTGGACGGAAGCTTCGAGCGGCGCGCCGATCACCTTCTCCTGACGGGCGGCTTCCAAGCTCTTCAGAACCACGTCGCGCAGACCAACCAGTTTGTCCCAATTGGCGGCGCGGGCGCGGTTTTCGGCGTGGATGCCCTCGGTAAGGTCGGCGGGTTCGGGGAAATAGGCAGTGTGGACGCTACCCTGTTCGCCCAGATGCGGCCAGATTTCCTCCATGGTGAAGCTGAGGATGGGCGCAAATAGGCGGGCGAGGGCGCTGGCGAGGCGCAGGAGCGCGGTTTGGGCGCTGCGGCGGGCGTGCGAGGTCGGAGCCGCAGTGTAGAGGCGGTCTTTGAGCACGTCGAAGTAGATGGAGCTCAGATCGACGGTGGCGAAATCGTAAACAGCCCGGTAAACCTTGTGGAAGCCGAGCTCGGCGTAGTAGAGGCGGCATTTGGCCACCAATTCTTCGGCGCGGATGAGGATCCACTGGTCGATTTCGAGCAGTTCCCCGCCCGGCACGGCATCGGTGGCGGGCTTGAAGTCGCCGATGTTGCCGAGGACGTAGCGGAAGGTGTTGCGGATCTTGCGGTAGGCCTCGGAGAGCCGAACCAGGATCGTCGGGGAGATGCGGACATCCTCGACGAAATCGACGGAAGCGGTCCACAGGCGGATCAATTCCGCGCCGTATTCCTTGATGATTTCCTCGGGGGCGACGCCGTTGCCGATGGATTTGGACAAGGGGCGGCCGTCGGCGTCCAGTGTCCAGCCGTGGGTGGCGGTTTCGCGGTACGGTGCCGAGCCCTTCAGGCCGACGCCGATCAACAGCGAGCTTTGGAACCATCCGCGGTACTGGTCGCCGCCTTCCAAGTACATGTTGGCGGGCCAGGAGAGGTTGTAGGTCTCGTTGAGCGTGGCAAGGTGGCTGGAGCCGGAGTCGAACCAGACGTCCAGGATGTCGTTTTCCTTGGCGAAGGCGGTGGAGCCGCACTTGGCGCAGGCGGTACCGGCCGGCACGAGCTCGGCTGCGGTCTTCTCGAACCAGAGGTCGGCGGAATGCTCGGCGAACTGGGCGACGACGGAATCGAGGATCGGCTTGTCCGTGAGCGGGTGGCGGCACGCATCGCAGTAGAAGACCACGATCGGCACGCCCCAGACGCGCTGGCGGGAAATGCACCAGTCGGGACGGCTGGAAACCATGTTGGAGATGCGGTCGTCGCCCCAAGCCGGGGTCCACTTGACGGCCTTGATCGCCTCGAGGGCGCGCTTGCGGAGGTCGTTGTTGTCCATCCCGATGAACCATTGTTCGGTGGCACGGAAGATGGTGGGGTTGTGGCAACGCCAGCAGTGGGGGTAGGAGTGGGCGATTTCCTCGAAACCGGCCAGCGCGCCATGGGCCTTGAGGATTTCGACGACCATCGGGTTGCCTTCCCAGACGGTTTTGCCGAGCAGTTCGGCGGGAACCTCGCCGGGGGCGGTGTCGGGCTGGAAGAAGCGGCCGGCGGCATCGACCGGGCAATAGACCGGCAGTCCGTACTGCTGGCCGGAAACGTAGTCCTCCTGGCCGTGGCCGGGGGCGGTGTGGACGGCACCGGTGCCCTGTTCGAGCGTGACGTGGTCACCCAGGAGACCGATGGAGTCGCGCTCCATGAACGGGTGGCGGAAGACGGTACCTTCGAGTTGCTGTCCGCGGAACCGGGCGAGAACTTTGCCGGCAGTGCCTTCTGAATCAACCCAGCCGCACTTCTGCGCGGTGACTTCGAGGAGGTCGGCTGCGACGATGAAGACCCTTTCGTCGACTTCCACCGCGACGTATTCGTACTTGGGGTTGTAAGCGATGGCGAGGTTGGCCGGGATGGTCCACGGGGTGGTGGTCCAGATCAGGCCGTAGACATTCTTGCCGAGCAACTCGGGCGCGATGGCGACGGCGTCCGACTTGAGCTTGAAGCAGACCCAGATGGACGGGCTCTTGTGGTCCTCATATTCGACCTCGGCCTCGGCCAGCGCGGTGCGGCAGTGGATGCACCAGTTGACGGGCTTGAGGCCCTTGTAGGCGTAACCTTTGTCGAGGAAATCGACGAACGCGCCCGCGATGACCGACTGGTACTTCGGGCTCATCGTCAAGTAGGGGGTTTCCCATGCGCCGAGCACACCGAGCCGTTTGAAGTCCTTGCGCTGGAGGTCGATCCACTTTTCGGCGTACTTGCGGCACGCGCGGCGGATCTGCGCCGGGGTCATTTGGGCCTTTTTGGGGCCGAGTTCCTGGTCGACTTTGTGTTCGATCGGGAGGCCATGGCAGTCCCAGCCGGGGACGTAGGGGGAGTCGTAACCCTCCATGGTCTTGGACTTTACGATGAAGTCCTTAATAATTTTGTTGAAGGCAGTGCCCAAGTGGATGCGGCCGTTGGCGTAGGGCGGGCCGTCGTGGAGGATGTACACCGGCTTGCCAGCGCGGGACTTGCGGATTTGGCCGTAGAGGTCTTCCTTTTCCCAGCGGGCGAGCATTACTGGCTCGGCCTGGGGCAGGTTGGCCTTCATGGAAAAATCCGTTTTGGGCAGGCTGACGGTCTTCTTCAGATCCGTTGTGGGGGAGCTCATTTCGGGGATGTCCTTCATTATACAAGGGATGGAGATAGGGCGGGGACGGGCTTGGCCGTGTCGGGTTCTTCCGGAAATAAACACGCGCGGTGACGGGAGGGTGGTAGTGGTTGCGTCATTGGGCATTTAGCTCCGTGTCGGTCTGGTGGATCTGGCGGGTGGTGGTTCCGCCGGAGGTTTTGTTCTGCCGGGCGGTGTCCGGG
>CAIYDY010000349.1 GCA_903925015.1 uncultured Acidobacteriia bacterium | reverse complement strand
GTCGACGGCATCGTCGTCGCCCTCGATCCGCTGGCCCGGACCATGTTGGTCGCGCACAGGCCCATCGGCAACACCATGCCCGCCATGACCATGCCCTTCGCCGTTGAAAACAGTGACGAACTCGCTGACCTGCATCCGGGCATCCGTATTGAATTTGACTTGGTCGTCACCCGGAGCCGCTCCATTGCCCGCCGCATCCGCCGGACTGGGGAGCCCGACGTCCCGATTCCTCCACCCAAGGGCCAGCGCAATATCGGCGAACAGCTTCCCGACTTCAACCTGCTGGACCAGAATGGGCACCCGGTCCGCCTGTCCGACCTGCGTGGCCGGGTATTGGCTTTGAATTTTCTTTACACCCGGTGTCCGCTTCCCGACGTCTGCCCGCGGCTCGCCGCCAACTTCGCAACACTCAGGAAACACCTCGGTCCAAGTGTCGTTTTCGTCTCGATCACCGTGGACCCCGAGTTCGATACTCCCCCGGTGCTCGCCGAATACGCCCGCCGCTGGAGCGCCACTGCACCCGGCTGGCTCTTCCTCACCGGCGATGTGTCGAAAGCCGCCGCATCCCTCGGCGAAGTCTATTGGACAGATGAGGGCTCCATCGGTCATAATTCGACAACATCGGTTATCAGTCGCGACGGCAAACTGGCAGCACGTGTCGATGGCTCCGCGTGGCGCGTGGAGCAACTGCAACGCTTGATTGAAAAGGAACTCGAGAAATGAAAACCTGGATCACACCAGCCCTCGTGGCTGCGCTTTTTGCAATTGCCCCGCTGACAACAGCAGCCCAGGCCCCCAAACCGGCCAAGGCCGACAACTGCGCGCCACCACCGTCAGCCATTGCGCTTACCCTTCCGGCCAAGCTTCTCGAAGGCATGGGAACCGTCCACCTGCCCATCACGACCTCCAGTCCCGAGGCACAGAGATTCTTCGACCAGGGACTTGCCCAGATGCACTCCTTCTGGGCCCGCGAGGCCGAACGCTCGTTCCTCCAGGCCGCCGCGTTCGATCCGAAGGCCCCAATGCCCCAATGGGGTGTCGCCATGGTGGCTGGCGGTGACTGGCGACCCCGCTTCCAAATCGATCTGCTCGAACAGGTGAACGGCAAAACCACTCCTGCCAAACCTTCCCCGGCCCTGCTCAGGGCGCGCGCCGCCGCCGCCAAGGCCGTCGAACTGGCCGCCGTTCCCGGTGCCGCTTCAGACCTCGAAAAGCTGTACGTCGCCTCCATCGCCGCCCGCCGCAGTCCAGACACGACCGATCCCGACGAAGCCTTTGCCAGTGGTCTCCGGGCCGTCGTCGCCAAATACCCCAACGACATTGAGGGCCGCTTGGACCTCTCCCTCATGATCATGCGTGGCTTCTCCGAACCCGATAAGAAACCCAACGCCCCGGGCACCACCGAGGCCGTGGCCATCCTCCGCGACCTCCTCAAGATTGCGCCTGAACACCCCGGGGTCCACCACTACGTCATCCACGGTTTCGAGGGCGCGCCCTTCGTCAGGGATGCCTGGCCGAGTTGCGACAAGTACTCCAAACTGGTTCCGAACATCCCCCATGCCATCCACATGCCCGGCCACATCTATTCCCAAACCGGCCGCTGGGATGACGCTGTGAAATCTTTTTCCGATGCCGCGGTCAACGAACGCTCCTGGATGAAGCAGGACAAATTTTACGGCGAAGGCCACCATGGTCACAACGTCCACTACCTCTCGACCTCATACTCATTTTCGGGCCGCTTCGACGACGCTGTCGCCAACGCACAGGAGCTCCTCGGTTTTGGCGAGAATCCAGGCCAACTGGCCTCGGTCGACCTGACCACAAGCGCCATGGGCCAAGGCTGGATCGCCATGCTGCAAGCGTTGGTCCAGTTCCAGAAGTGGGACGAGATTTTGCAAGGCAAGCTCCTCCCGGAGATCAAGCGCCCCCGCCAGGAAGCTTGGCTGCATTGGGCCCGTGGACTCGCCTACGCAAACACCGGCAAGGGATCGGAGGCCAAGGCGGAGGCAAAGGAATTCGAGACTGCCATGGCCGATTTTGTCGCCCGCGTGAAGCGCCCCGAGCCCGCCGAGTTGAAAGCGGCCCGCATCGAACTCGCCGGCCACATGGAAGCCGTCGAAGGCCACACAGATAAGGCATTAAAGACCTTGGAGGCCGCGTCGAAGGCCGAGCGCCGCCTCACCTACTCTGAGCCGCCCTACTATCCCCGCCCGGTCGCCGAGGCCATGGGCCAACTCGCGCTCAAGAACTACAAGCCCGATGTCGCAGCAAAGGCCTTCAAGATCGCGCTCGAACAGTACCCTGCCGACGCCCACGCCGAAAAGGGGTTGAAACTAGCGATGGAGTTGGTCGCCGACAAGAAAATACTAGCGAAAAAGTAGTCTGCACGCGCATCTCCTCTCTGTCGTCTTTACAGACAGGAGAACAGCGAAATGACCATTCGCGCAATCTGTGCACCACTCATGTTTCTAATGGGCGGACTACTGTTCGCCCAGACACAACCCGCCGACCTTATCGACCGTACTTTCCACCTGGGTGTATTCCATACTCCGCAGGACCTCCAGGAGATGGCCACGGTCCTGAGAACCGTCACCGACATAACCCGGCTCTCCATCGATTCGGTCGGTCCATCGATGACCATAACTGCCGATGCCGAGCACCTTGCCGTTTCCGAATGGGTGCTGAAAAACTTGGACCAGCAGCCAGGTGACGACGCTGCACGCTCGGCCAGATTCAAGCTGGTCACCGAGCATTCGATGCCGGTAACCGTGAGGGACGGAGAGCAGTTCGTCAGAATCTTCTATCTCGCCAACAATCCAACACCCATGCAAGCCCAAGAGCTCATCACGGTCCTGCGCACCGTTGGAAATGTGGCCAAGATCTTCAACTATTCCGATCTCAAGGCGATTGTGGCCCGGGGCACCAAGGATCGGCTACAAATAGTGGAGTGGATCCTGTCGCAACTTGACGCCCCCGGACCACCGTCCTCGGGAGCGGCCCGCTTACAAACGGCGGAGTTCCAGATTCCCTCTATCCAAATCGTCTACTTCTCCGGCAAACGGGGCGAGACCCAACCTATCCAGGAGACTATGACGGCCATCCGGACAGCCGTGGATGACCTCCGGTGTTTCAATTACTCCCGGCTCGGTGCCGTTATCTTTGGAGGTTCCGCCGCCCAGACCGCGCGCGCAACCAAGATCATCCAGGACAGGATGCAGCCCGCCGTCCGCTAACTTTCCGGTTCTTCGCTGTTTTATGTGGGTAGGACCTTCAGGTCGAGCTTGCCGGCGATGAGGTAGATCATGGTGATAAGGTTCTTGTGGGAGCGGTAGCCGCGGGCCTTGGCCTTTGCTGCCTGGACGAGGCTGTTGACGCCTTCGAGGATTCCGTTGTTGATGCCGGAGGTGAACCAGCGGAGGATGCCGTCCTGATGCAGGCGGATGGTCTTTGCCACTTTGACCATAGGGGCGCGCCAGCAGTCGGCGGTTCCTCAAAATCCGACGGGCCGCGCGTGGCACGGCATCGGGTACGGGACCAACCGATCGCGGCCAACTCGTCCGCGAGTATCCCAGTTAGCCGACAGGGGTTGAACCCGCCCAGGACGGGCTGCAACTGTGATTTTGTGTAACACAGTCTTGCATTCAAGAGCGCAGTCCGATAGCTTGGATGGGCAAACCTGCGATGGGGCAGGACTAGCCCATGTCCGGCGTTTGCATCCGAGGATTACGATGCAACTGAACAGACGCGATTTTGGAAAACTTGCCATGGCGGTCGCCGCCTCGCCTGCCGGCTCCCTGCTTGCCGCCAAGCCCAACTCGAAATTCGATGGCGTGCAGATCGGCACCATCACCTACAGCTACCGCGACCGCCCGGAGCTAGCCAACGACGCACAGGGACTGCTCAAGCTCCTGATCGACAGCAACATCAGCGCCATCGAATTGATGCCTCCGGTTGCGGAGAACTTCGCGGGAGCTCCCGCTGCACCCGCCCGCCAGGGTGGCGGGCGGGGCCCCGGTGGTCCTGGTGGTGCGGGACGTGGACCCGGCGGTCCCCCTCCAGCTCCCGCCGGAATGGTCACCAACCCCGACGGCTCCGTGAGCTGCCCGGTGCCCGCCGGTCCCGAGGGTCGTGGTCCCGGTGGAGCAGGTGCACGCGGTGGCGGTCGTGGTCCCGGCCAGCCCAATCCCGAAATGGAAGCCTACCAGGCGGAACTCAAAAAGTGGCGCCTCTCGGTTTCCATGGACAAGTTCAAGGCTCTGCGCAAGATGTACAACGACGCCGGTGTCAGCATCTATTGCCACAAGCTCACGCCCACCATGAACATGTCGGACGAGGAATACGACTACATGTTCGGCGTCGCCGCCGCCCTCGGTGCCAACCAGGTCAGCTTGGAACTGTCCAACGACATGGCCTTCATGAAGCGCTTGGGCGATTTCGCCCTGAAGCACAAAATGATGGCGGCCTACCACTACCACACGCAGGCGACATTGACCGCGTGGGACGAAGCGCTTGCCATCTCCAAGGGCAATGGCGTGAACCTCGATTGCGGCCACTACCTCGCGGGCACGGGCTTGAGCCCGATTCCCGTTCTCGAAAAATACGGCAAGATGGGGCGCATCGGCAGCCTCCACCTGAAAGATCGGACGACGCCCGCCCACTGCGCGCAGAATCTCGCGTGGGGCAAGGGTGATACCCCGATCGGCGAAATCCTCAAGACCATGCGCAAGAACAAGTGGACTTTCCCGGCCTCGATCGAACTGGAATACCAGATCCCCGAAGGCTCCACCGCCGTCGCGGAAGTCAAGAAGTGCGTCGACTTCTGCCAGAAAGCTCTGGCCTAGGCCAAACCCAACATCCAACAGGCAAACACATGAAACAGAAAACTCTATGGACCATAGCGGTCGCCGCGCCCTTGCTGCTCTGGCAGATGGCCGCCCAGACGCCGCCGCCCGGTCCGGGTGGACCGCCCCCACAGGGCGCACCCGGTGGCCGCGGCGGTCGCGGCGGGGGGCGCGCAGGCGGCTTCACGCAATTCACCCGGCCGCTGGCCTCGGCCGATGTGCTGGCCCGCGGCAAATCCTTGTATGACGCCAACTGTGCCAGTTGCCACGCCGCCGACATGCGCGGGACCGACAAGGGCGTCAACATTCTGCGTTCCGGCAGCACGCTCGATGACAAAAAGGGCGAACTGGTCGGCAAGGCGCTGACGGCCCACAAGCCCCCGGTGAACTTCCCGCAAACCGACACGGTCGCGACCGCCGAGTACATCCACAGCGTCCTCGCCACCATGGGCGGACAAGGGAGCCCTCCCGGACGCAATCCCACAGGCCTCAACCTCAATGTGCTTGTCGGTGACGCGAACGCGGGCAAGGCCTATTTCGGCGCCCATTGCGTCGCTTGCCACTCCGTCACCGGCGACCTCAAGGGTCTGGCATCCAAGTATGAGGACGACCCGCGCGGCCTTCAAAGCGCGTGGGTTGCCGGCAACAAGGCTGGCGGGGCATTCCGCGCCAACCGCGGCGGCGGCACCAGCGTTGGCCAGGCGACCACGGTCACCATGGCGAACGGCGAAAAAATCCAAGGCACGTTGGTCCGAAAGAGCGACTTCTTGGTGGTCCTCACGTTGGCCGACGGCACCCGCCGTTCCATCGCCCGCAACAACGGCGTCCCCAAGGTCGAGTCGATCGACCCGCAGGCTGCCCACAAGAAGATGGCGATCGAACTCGACGATCCCAACAACAAGAACATGCACGATGTCACCGCCTATCTGGCGACACTGAAGTAACCCAAACTGAAGTAACCCAAGGCGATAACGACATGAAAAGACTCCTGATATTCACATCCCTCCTTGCGGCCCCGGCACTGTTTGCGCAGTCCAAGGGACTCGATCCGGCCGACATCAACAAGCCCTTGAAGGACGAGTGGACCAGCTACTCCGGTGACCTGACGGGCAAGCGCTATAGCCTTCTGAAGAACGTGAACACCGAGACCGTCAAGAACCTCAGCCTCGAATGGATGCAATCCGGCATCCTGAGCGGTTGCGGTCCGACCGGCAATCCTCCGGCTACGCCAGGTGCTGGCGGCTTCGGCGGCGGTGGCGGACGCGGTGGCCCGGTGGGGGCTCCGGCACCGATCATCGTGGAAGGTTTCGGTACCGGCGAGGCCAACAACTGCGGACCGGCCCGCTTCGGCGGCGGCATCCTGGTGGTCAACGGCATCATCTACGCCTCGTCCCCGGACAACGTCTATGCTGTCGACGCACGCGACGGCACTGTCCTCTGGCACTTCTACTGGAAGACCAAGGGCGGCACCAGCCTGGCCACGCGCGGCTTGGGGATGTGGCACAACTACATCTACTTCGAACTGCACGACGACTGGGTTGTCTGCCTCGACGCGCGGACGGGCAAGCTTGTGTGGAAGCATGAGATTGCCAGTTTCGACCAGCAGTATTTCTCGTCGAACGCTCCGATGATTTTGGGCAACCACGTCATCATCGGAACCGGCAACGATTTGGATACCCCCGCGTTCCTGAAATCTCTCGACCCCGAAACCGGTGCCCTGCAGTGGAGCTTCTACTCGACGGCGCAGAACCCGGGTGAACCCGGCCTCGAAACCTGGGCCAGCTTGGACGCCGCGCGGCACGGCGGTGGCACCAGCTGGATTCCGGGCTCATACGACCCGGAGACCCACCTCTATATCTACGGCACCGGCAACCCGACCCCGGCCTACACGGCAGGGCGCGGGGATGGCGACAACCTTTACACGTCCTGCCTGATCGCTCTGAACGTCGACACGGGCAAGATGGCTTGGTACTTCCAGCCTTCGCCGCACGACACGCACGACTGGGATGCCACCCAAACGCCCGCGCTCGTGGACATGCCCTTCAACGGCAAGATGCGGAAGCTGGCGATCACGGCGATGCGCAACGGCTACTTCTTCGTTCTGGACCGCGTGACCGGAGAGCACCTGTTGACCAGCAAGTTCGGCTTGGTCAACAACTGGGCTTCGGGAATCGCCACCGACGCCAAGCTGAATTTGGATGCCAAAGGCCAGCCCAAGCGCAATCCGAACAAGGACGCATTGATCGCCGGATCGCTGGTGAACAATGACGTGACGAACTACCCGCCCCCGACGTTCTCGCCGGATACGGGCCTCTTCTATGTCCACGAGCAGAATTCGTTGCGCGTTTACTACCTGATGGATCCTGATCCGCGCGGCTCGATGGGCCTTGGCGGCACGGGCGGCGGCGGTGTTGGGTTGAACTACGGAACCAACCTGGTGGCGATCGACTACAAGACCGGCAAGGTCGCTTGGCGGCATGAGCTGCAGGGCGGCAGTGTTGGGTTGCTGTCGACTGCGGGCGGCGTGCTCTTCATGGCGAACGGTCCGGACTTCGAAGCGTTGGAAGCGAAGACGGGCAAGCCGCTTTGGCACTCGCAGATCGGCGCGCTCTCGGCTCCACCCGAGACGTTCATGCTGGATGGCAAGCAGCACGTGCTGGCGACGACCGGCGGGTCGTTCTTCATGTACGTGTTGAACTAGAAACCGTACAGTCCTATTCGTACTCAAAAATGGAGCGGGGGGCCAAGCAAAAACTTGGCCCCCCGCTCCATTTGATAACACGGAAACTTTCCGCTACTCCGCCGCGCGCTTCTCGAACGGATAGCCCTTGTCAGCCCAATCGACCTTTATGTTCTCCGGCACCACCATGGCTTTCACCTTGCTGTATCCCATCGCATGCAGCGCAGCGAACGCCGGCCGGATATTCGGACATTTCTCCCAAGGGCAGCAGCCGCAATAGATCAGGATTTCCCGGTCCTTCGCCACGCCCTCAACCGCCTTCTTCAACTCGGCGATCCCCTCGTCCTTCGACCCCGGCCCGGCATACACCGACCCCGGAATGTGCGACGCACGGAACAACACGGGGAATCCCACATGCAGGAGCAGCGGCTTGCTCGCCGCCGAGCCTGCCGCCAATTTGGCGGCCACTTCGGCCGGCTGCATCAGATCCTTCTGGGTCCACGGGTCCCCGGCCAGCAGCAGGGAAGCAAAAAGGAGTACGAATCCGGATATGCGTCGCATACCAGCAGTGTACGCCATAATCGGAAGATGAACGCCAGACCCGGCAAAGACGAATACCAAGGCCACTTCGGCAACTACATCAAGCTGGTCCCCGAAGGCAATCTGATAGATATCTTGGAGGCTGCGGGCGACGCACTTGTCTCCCTGGTGGGTACTGTCCCCGAGGCGGATTCACTCCGCTCGTACGCCCCGGGCAAATGGTCGATCCGCCAAGCCATGAACCACATCAACGACACCGAACGTGTCATGTCATTCCGCGCCTACTGGTTCGCCCGCAACCTCGGGCCCGAGCTTCCCGGCATGGATCAGGACGTGGCCTCGGCAAACGCCAACGCCGACGCCATTCCCATGGCCGACCACATCCGCGAATTCCAGGCCCTCCGCGCCGCCTCGATCGCGCTCTTCCGGAGCCTGCCCTCCGAAGCTTGGGACCGACGCGGCATCGCCAGTGGCAATAATGTAACCGTGCGGGCCATGGCCAATGTCGTCGCGGGACACGAAATGCACCACCGGGCTCTCTTTGTTTCGGCCTACGGACTGGGATAACTTATAGACCGCTGATTCGCCCGGCTCCAGTAGCTATAGAACCGGGCTCAAGGCTTGCAGGCGAAATGTCTCCTCTGCTGCAAGATCTTTATTTCCCGGAGTGTGTTGACACTCCACTGCGCACGTGTTAGCATCATTGTCAACTATGCAAACTAACTTTCGGTACGTATCAAGAATCGCAGCTTCCAGCGCTTTCCTTTTTATCGCAGCCCTGCCCGCTTTCGGAGGAACAACCACCTTCTCGTACACCGGCACCGAAGGTGGAGGACACTATAACAATTCCGTGAACCCCGCCTGCTGCTTGTGGGTCAATCCGGCTTCCGACGGCAACATTGGCGTGGGTTCCCTGCTCTACACCGGCCTGAATGTCACTGGCTCCTTCTCCTTCGACAGCGCCAACTGGAGCCTGAGCTCCAGCACCGCCAACTCCGCGACTTACTCCTACTCCGGGCAGGTAAGCTCCACCGAGACTTGGCTCAATGGAAGCGACCCATGGACATTCGATTTCAACGGCTACCGTTCGGCCTCGATGACACTGACAACGCATCCCCAAGGCTCCACTGCCGATACTATCGATCTAACCTTGGTTGGCAGGCAGGCCGGGAGCGGGTACTACTACTACAGTACTACTGATCTGATCCTGATCGCCCCGCTGAACAGTCTGAATGTCTCCGACAAATCGTGGTCCGGAGTTACAGTCTCGAGCTTTAGGATTTACCATGATTTCATGGACAGCCCGAGCAATGTCTACGCAGGGTACCAAACGAATAGCGGTAGCGGGACCATCAGCGTCGAGGGTGCCGGTACTCCCGAACCCGCGTCGGTAGTTACCGCGCTAACCGGCTTGGGTCTCTGTCTCGGATACTCGCGCCGCCGCCGCAAGGTATAACGCACCTGTCACCACTTGGGGACGCGCACGCGTCCCCACCCCAAGATCTTTTCCAAAGCGAACGTTTGTCCTGTTTGATGCGTCATAACTCTCATGACTGCCCGCCTCCTGGTTCTCCCTCTCGCCTGCGCCGCCCTGTTCGCCCAACAACCGGAGTTCGACGTTGCTTCGATCCACCCCAGTGCCCCCCTGGGGATGAGTTACATGACGAACATCGACACCAGCGAGGGCACGATGAAG
>CAIYDY010000348.1 GCA_903925015.1 uncultured Acidobacteriia bacterium | reverse complement strand
GGCCAGAACGGTCCGAGCGTACTGCCGGCGATCTACGGCCCGTCCTTCTTCAACGCCGATCTGGGTCTCTTCAAGAACATCCAGTTCGGCGAAAACAAGAAGCTCCAGTTCCGGCTGAACGCGTACAACTTCCTGAACCACCCGCTCTGGTCGTTCAATGGCGGCAACCTCAACCTCGGCTTCGACGGTACGACGGGCAAAGTCAACACCCCGCTCTTCGGCACCGTGACCGAGAAACAGGGCCACCGCGTGGTCCAACTGGCGGTCAAGTTTTACTTCTAACCGCTGCTGTTCATTCCACCGAAAAAGGGGTGCCCTTACCGGGGCACCCTTTTCGGCGTTCCAAGGTACCGGAATCGGCACGATAGAATCACTCCGACACATGCAGGCACTCATTCCAGCGCTGATTCTCTCGGCAAGCATCCTGATGGCGCAAGCTCCGAAGCCTGCACCGCAAGTCTCCGCGTTTGAAAATCTCTCCAAACAGGCTGCAACGTTGCGCGATGCGGGCAAGCTCGATGACGCCGGGACCGCCTACCAAAAGGCTTTGAAATTGCGTCCCGCGTGGGACGAGGGCTGGTGGAACTTAGGCTCCATCGCCTACGACCGGGACCAGTTTCCCGAATGCTCCGCCGCCTTCCAGCGTCTAACCGCCCTCCAACCCGACGTAGCCCCGGCGTGGATCATGCTCGGGTTGTGCGAATACGGGCTCCACGATTACACGGCCACCCGGGGGGCATTGATCCGCGCCGAGCAGCTGAAATTCGACGCCCCGCCCGAACTGGCAAAAACGGCGCGCCTCCATCTCGCGCTTGCCCTGACCAAGACCGGCGTCTTTGAAAAAGCCATCGTCACCCTGACGGAACTGACACGCATGGACCGCCTGACGCCCCAGATCAGCGTTGCGGCGGGCATTGCGGGCCTGCGCAAGCAATGGCTCCCACCGGAGGTTCCCGAGGCGGACCGAGAAATGGTCGCCAAGGTCGGCGAGGCCATGGGTGCCGCCATGGAACTTGATCCGAAGAACGCCACCGCCAAGTTCGAGGAACTCGTCGCGGCCTATCCGGCACAACCCGACATCCACTTCCGTTTCGGCGCGTTTCTGATGCAGCAGTCGCCCGAGCGCGGCATCGGCGAAATCAAGAAAGCTTTGGAGCTGGTCCCCTCGCACATCCCGGCCCTGGTGGGTTTGGCTGCCATCTACCTGAAGAACGGGGACGCTGCAGCCTCCACACAGTTCGCCGAGCGCGCAGTCCAAGCCGACCCCGGCGACTTCGCCACCCACGTTGCACTCGGGCGCGCGCTCCTCGAAAGCGGGGATTTGGCGCGCGCCGCCGACCAATTGACGGTAGCCGTCAAGCTGGCCCCGGACAGCGCCGACGCCCACTTCAGCCTCGCCTCCGCCTACTCCCGCCTGGGACGCAAGGACGACGCCAAGCGCGAGCAGGACGAATTCCGCAAACTCAGAAAGCAAATCGATGGCGCACACTAAACGGTACTTCGTAGCAGGCGCGGCACTGTTCACCGCCCTCCTTTCGGGCCAGACCCCGACCATCCGCACCAACGTCGACCAAGTCGTGCTGGATCTTGTGGTTCGGGACAAGAAGGGCAAACCGATCACCGACCTGAAACGGGAGGAGCTGACCGTCACCGAAAACGGGGCCAAGCAAACGCTGCTTTCGTTCCGCCTGGTTCAAGGCTCCGAGGCAATCTCGAGTTCCACCACCACATCATCCACCGCGACTACCACCGGCAAACTCGACGCCCTCAGGCAGCTCCGGCTCGTCACGCTGGCCTTCGAGCCCCTCGGCGGACCCGATGAACGCAAGCTCGCACGCTCCGCCGCACTCGATCTCGTCAAGTCCGAACAGGGACCGAACGTTTTCTATTCCGTTGTCGCAATCAACACACGGCTGCTCGTCCTGCAGCCTTTCACAACCGACAAGACGACACTTGCCACCGCAATCGACAAGGCCACCGCCGGCACATCCGCGCCGAAGATGGTCCAGGAATCCGACAATATCCTCTCCGAACTCAAGCGGCAACTGGGAGGCGACGCCGTGGGCAATGACTCGAATATCCTGAGCGCAACCGCGACGGCCGCAAACCAGCCCCTCGGACCCGGCATGGACCCCGGCAAGGTGGCGCTAGCCCAGATCATGCTCGACATCCTGCGCATGGACCAACAGGCGGTTTCCTCCGGCACTCGGCTCTCGCTCGCCGCTCTGAAGCAGATGGTCCAGGGTCTGGCCCCGATGCCGGGCCGCAAATCCGTGCTCTACTTCACCGGAGGCCTTTACCTGGGACCGGAGTTGAACCAAATGTTCGAGAATCTAGTGGGTCTCGCCAACCGTTCCAACGTAACGTTCTACTCTGTGGATTCGCGGGGCGTGGGTGCATCCAACAACCAGGGTGCGACGTCGCAACTGAACAACGCCGCCAACGCCAGCGCCACCACCATGATGCGGCGCGAGGGGGGTGCCACCAAGAACGAGATGATGGCTGCCGACAATGCCGAAAACGCCGGACGGGCCAATACCCAGCTGCGCGTTCGCGAACTGGCCGAATCCACCGGCGGATTCCTGATCGGCGACAGCAATGATCTGCGGGCACCCGTCCATCGCGTCGCCGAGGAAATCTCCAGCTACTACGAGGTCACATTCAACCCCGGCATCCAAAATTACGATGGGTCGTTCCGGAAATTGAGCGCGTCGGTATCGCGCAAGGACGCTGTGGTCCACGCCCGTACCGGTTATTTCGCCTTCCCGCCTACCGCCGGACATGCGCCGGAAATGGAGCCCTTCGAGGTTCCGCTCTACAAGACCATCTCGGACGGCAAACTCTCTTCGGACGTCGAATTCCAAGCGGGTGCGGTTCAATTGCAGGCGGGTGTGGAGGGTGCCTCCATCGCTTTGTTGGTGGAGGTTCCCCTGAGGGCTCTGCAAACGAAGGCCGCCGAAGGGAATCCCCCGATGGGCGTCCATTGTTCCCTCGCCAGCCTGGTCAAGGACGAAAAGGGCGAAGTGGTCCGAAAACTGAGCCGCGACCGCTCCCTCCGCGTGACGCCCGAACAAGCCAAGGCCGGAAATTTCATTGAGAAGACAACGTTCTACCTCCCGCCCGGAAAATACACCCTCGAAACCGCCGTCATGGACCGGGAAAGCGGCAAGACGGGTCTGCGCAGATCCGAGTTTTCCGTGGCCGCGTCGCAGGTCGGGTTGGCGGTTTCCGCTCCGGTCCTGGTGCGTTCCTATACCCCCGCCGCCAAGGATCTCGACCCTGCGGAGATTTTCCAGTTCCAGGGGGGCTCCATCACGCCGACTTTGGGCAACACCGTCATCGCCACGCCGGGTGCGGCCCTGCGGCTATTCTTCACCGTTTACCCGAACCGTTCGTCGAAAGCCCCGGCCACCGTCGAGGCCGAGTTCACCCAAGCCGGAAAATCGTTGGCGAAAGTGCCCCTTCCGCTCCCTCCCGCCGACGCGCAGGGTAAAATTCCCTATGTGATGACCATCCCCGCAGGGTCGATCCCCCCAGGCAGCTACATGCTCCGGGTAACCGCCAAGCAGGCCCCGGAATCAGCCGAATCGACCTTCGAAGTCAAAATCGCCGCAAAATGACTCGGGAAGCAATGAGACTTGGGAAGCAACCCAGCATCGTCGGAATTGCCGCACTCTTGGCAACTGGAGCGTACCTGTACGCCCAAACGGCATCCCCTCCAACGCCCGAGGATGCCCTACGCCAAGCGATGGCTGCACACCAAGCCGGTAAAATCGAAAAGGCGATCGAGGGTTACGAGACCTACCTGAAGTCGCGCCCCGCCAACCCCATGGTGGTTTCCAATCTCGGTGCCGCGTATGCCCGCGTTGGGCGCTACGAGGACGCTATCGCGCAGTACCGCACCGCGCTGAAATCCCAGCCGGAAAACATCCCGGTGCAGCTCAACATGGCATTGGCCTACTACAAATCCGGGGATTTGGACGGTGCGGCACCGGTATTTGAAAAGGTCCACAAGGCCATGCCGACGGAACTCCAGCCAGCCCTGCTGCTGGGTGATTGCTGGCTCGCCATGGGCCGTAACCAGGATGTTATTGCGCTCCTTACCCCATTTTCCGGAGGCAAGCCGGAGAACCCGGCGGTCCTCTACGCGCTTGGCACGGCTATGGTCCGCGACAACCAGACCGAGCGCGGCCAGTTATTGATCGAAAAGCTGATCCGCAGCCGTGGCGAATCGGCCGAGGTGCGCCTCCTCATGGCCACCACCCGACTCAACTCCGGGGATTTTGCCGGTGCCCTGTCTGACATGGAACAAGCCGTGAAGCTCAACCCGGAGCTGCCCGACGTCCACTCCTTCCACGGCCTCGCACTCCTGAGAACCGGAGATCAAAAAGGCGCGGCTGAAGCCTTCCGCCAAGCCCTGGAACGCAATCCCAACGACTTCGCGGCCAATTTGCAGCTGGGTGCGCTCGCCCGTATGGACCAGAACAACGCCGACGCCGCAAAGTACCTGCACAAGGCCCTGCTCGTCCGTCCCGGCGACTTGGGCGTCCGCTACCAGCTCGCGTCGCTCGATTTCGCGGAGGGCAAGGTCGAGGAGGCCCGCGCATCACTGGAAGCCATGATCCGGGAAACCCCCAACTTCCTCGAAGCCCACGTTACCCTCGCCACCGTCTACTACCGCCTCCGTCGCAAGGAGGATGGCGACAAGGAGCGGGCCATCATCCGCCAGCTCAATGCCGAGGCGCAGGAAAAACAACCGGGTGTCCGCCCGGTTGCCGGAGACAAGAAGCCTTGAATAGACGCCAAATCCTGAAGCTCGCCGGTGCTGCGGGCGTTTCCGGCCTCCGCGCGGCCCAACCGGCACCGCTTTTTGAAGAGCTCCCGGCCTCCATCAGCGGCATCCAGTGGGTTCATGACAATGCCATGTCCCCCGGGCGATTCCTCCCCGAAACCCTCGGACCCGGCTGCGCGTTCCTCGACTACGACAACGACGGCTGGATGGATATCTTCCTCGTCAACAGCGGCTCTTCGGATTTTTTCAAACCAGCCAAGCCCCTGCGCAACGCGCTCTACAAGAACAACCGCGACGGCACCTTTACCGATGTGACCGAGAAAGCGGGAGTCGGCGGCGGGCTCTCCTTCGGGCAGGGCGTTGCGGTTGGAGACTACGACAACGACGGCTGGCCCGACATCTTCGTCACCGCCTACGGCAACTGCACCCTCTACAAGAACAACCGCGACGGCACGTTCACTGACGTAACCGCCAAAGCCGGCCTGAAAACCCAAGGCTGGACCACCTCGGCGGTCTGGTTCGATTACGACAACGACGGCAAGCTTGACCTCTTCCTATGCAGCTTTGTGGACTACGGCGGCGTGGATTCGAACGGCAAGCCAGATCACCTTTCCTGCGGCGACAACAAACTCGGTCGCCAGTACTATTGCATCCCGCGCGTCTTCCGGGGTACAGCCAGTTTCCTCTACCACAACAACGGCGACGGCACTTTCACCGAAGTCCGCACCGGCACCGATATTGCCAAGGCCATGGGCAAGGGCCTCGGCGTGGTGGCGACGGACGTCAACAACGACGGCCTCATGGACCTGTTCGTCGCCAACGACACCGTCCAGAACTTCCTCTTCATGAACCGTGGCAAGGACAAGAACGGCCGCTGGCAGTTCGAGGACACCGCGCTCGCCGCCGAAGTG
>CAIYDY010000347.1 GCA_903925015.1 uncultured Acidobacteriia bacterium | reverse complement strand
GGCTGGCGAGGAGGCTTTCAACGACATCCTTCGCCCGAGTTCGGCGGAAGCGCGGGCTTCCTCCTTCAGGTCGATAAAGCCCAGACGGCTGATCCGCTCCATATTGGCCATTGTCACGTTGTAGCCGATGGGCAGCCTCAACGCTAGCCCAGAGATTTGACGGTCTTCGGTGACGAGTGCGATGGCGGCCTTGACCGCATCGCGCGGTGACCGGATCCTTGCGGGTGACCCGTTGATCCATATTTCTCCCGCATCGGGCTTGTCGATGCCGAAGATGGCGCGGCACAGTTCTGTCCGGCCCGCACCGATGAGGCCCGCCATCCCGGTGATTTCGCCCCTTCGAAGCGTGAGCGATACCCCGGCGAGCTTTGAGCGATTTACGGTCACGTTCCGAACTTCGAGCATGGGCTCGCCCGGCTCCAAGTGCTCGCGTTGGTAGATCTGGGCGACTTCGCGGCCCACCATATGGCGGATCAGCTGGTCCGTTCCGATCTCCGCCAAGCGCCCGGAGTGTGCCGTATCGCCGTCCCGCAGCACCGTTACCGCGTCCCCGATTGCACGCAACTCGTTCATTCGGTGGGTGATGTAGATGATGCCCATGCCGCGCGCCTTGAGGTCGCGGACGATCCGGAAAACCTGCTCCGTTTCGGTGTCGGAAAGCGATGACGTCGGCTCGTCGAAGATCAGAAGGCTGGAGCCGTGCTGGATGGCCCGGCAGATTTCGACCATTTGCCGTCCGGCGGGGCTCAGGCGCGAAACCGGCCATTCCGGTTGCAGTGGGAAACCGTACTGGTCTATGAGTGCGCGGGCCTTCTCGTTCATAGCCTGGCGGTCCACCCAGCCGAACCGACCCGCTCCCGAGCGTTCCTCGCGACCCAGGAAAATGTTCTCGGCTACCGATAAATGTGGGGCTAGCAGGGATTCCTGGTTGACCATGGCAATCCCCAAGGCAGCGGCCTCTCCCGGGTTGGACAGCGAAACCTCACGACCCTTCCAGATCATGCTTCCCGAGTCGCGTGCCACAATTCCGGCGACGATCTTCATCAATGTCGATTTCCCCGCGCCATTTTCGCCGAGGAGGAGGTGCACTTCTCCAGCGGAAATGCAAAGATTCGCATCCCGCAGCGCAGTGACGCCGCCAAACCGTTTTTGAATGTGGACTAGTTCGAGGAGTGCCATCCGGCGCGCCAACCCATCATATCAACCAAGGGAAACGCCTGTTCCATCAGGGGTGCAATCCGGCGGCGATGGCATCGTCGATGCTGTCGATTAGGGCCTCCGCCTCCGCCACGCTGGCGGCGATGTAGTGCGCACCCGCGTGTAACAAACGAGACGCCGCGTTGCGAAGCATGGGTTCCCGGTCATGATCGGGCAGTTCGTCCCATTCGGCTTGGGTGAGACCCGTTTCGTTGCCGGTCCGGGTTATTCCAATCGTCCACATCCCCGCGTTCCGTCCCTCTTCCATGTCACTCGGGGTATCGCCGATCTTCACCATGGCTGCCATCGGGTAAACGCCCATCCGCATGGCGTTGGCGAAACACATCCACGGGGCCGGACGTCCGGCGGGAACGTCGCTTGGGCAGAAGGCCGCATCCGGCCTGAAGCCCTGCTTTTCAGCTGCCGCCGCCAACATTTCGAGCATGGGACGGGTATAGCCCGTACTGGAGCCTATTTTCAATCCGCGGGTGCGCAGGCGATCCACAGTTTCGGGCACGCCCTGGATCACGTTGGAGTGCTTGAGCAGGCAGTCGAACTGGCGTGGAATGAAATCGGTGTACAGCTTTTCCAGTTCCGCTTCGCCAGGATTCACTCCGTGGACCGCTTCCCATGCCTTGCGAACCCGATCCAGGCGCAGAATGGCTTGAATGTGGTCTTTCTTGGCAATGCCCATGGACGAGCGCGCCTCGGCGACTGTGACCGGCACTCCGGCAGACAGAAAAATGGCCTCCAATGTCGCTACGGGCGCTCTGCTCCCATGGTCAACCACGGTTCCCGCCCAATCGAAAATCACTCCCTTTACGTTCATATTTGGATGCCCATGTGTCTGCTTGTGCGTTCGGCCAACCCGAACGACAGAGTCATGCCGGAGCCCCCGACACCGGTGAGAATCCGTACTCCTGGTGCTGGTTCCGTTTCGAAAAATGGTTTGTCGGGGTGTTGGCAGTAAACGCCGTGCCAGTGTTCGGCAATCCGTGGGTCGGGAAGTTGGAGGAAAGTCTCGGCCTCCCGCAGGATCAGGTCGTCAATGTGCGTCTTGTCAAAGATGTCGACCGTTGGTCCGTACTCATGGGAATCGCCAATCGTAATCGACCCGTCGGCTGTTTGGGCGACGAGTACATGGATCGCCCAGCGCTCGTATTCCGCCTTTTCACGCGCCACGCGGGCCTTGAGTGCGTCCAGCGCTTTGCAGACTCGGAAGGCTTTGTAGAAGCGCAGGGTCAGTCCAGCGGCCAGCGCCGGGCCCAGTTGCCAACCGGCTGGTTGGGGCGCAGTGCGCATCATTTGCAGCTTGCAGCGGGTGAGGCCGCTTTCCGCGAAAGTCTGTGGGTACAGGGTTTCGAAATCATCACCCGAGCAGACTATGGCGCTATCCACCGCATACGTGCCGCTGCCGGTTTCCAAGGTCGGCAAATCGATTCGGCGGACGTGCTCCGCGTAATGGATTTCCACACCCATTTCTGCAAGCAAGGAGGGAAACTCCGCGATGATTTGCCTCGGATCCACCGTGGTTTCGGTGGGGCTCCAGAGGCCACCCCGCAGACCTTCGGGGTTCACTGCAGTGCTCCGGTTCCGAACTTGGGCAGGGGTCAGCCACTGGCAGTTGTAGCCGAGCTCAGGTCCGATCTCGGCGAATTCCTTGAGTACCTCGGCCTCATCGTCATTGTGGGCGACGTGCAGGGATCCCGTCGGCAAGTATGGCAGGCGCGCGGCATTCAAGGCTTCCCGCCAGATTTCCGCGCTGCGCAGGGCGATGCCGTGCATTTCACCCACGGGCTGCCCGATTGGCCACACCATGCCGAAATTCCGGACCGATGCCCCGCTCGCCTTTCTGCCCCGCTCAAACAAGAGAACTTTCTTGCCGGCTTTGGCTAGGACATACGCGTGGGCAAGTCCAAGAATTCCACCCCCTACGACCGCGACGTCGGCAATTTTCCCCAACAAGCTCATCCCCACCAGAATAGACAATGGACTGGGTTCCGCTGATGACAGTTGCGTAAACTGTTCTGAATTGCACTAAAGTTTCGCTCTTCATTCGCCGATAGAGTGGGTGGAGGTCGAACAGCCATTGAGGGAAATGCCTTGGAGCGCACGTGTGTTCTGGATCCTGTTCGTCGCCGCCGGAGTGGTGCTACTGGTTTGGAGCGCTGCGGGGTGGGATCCCGCGAGCGATGGTGTTTGGCGGATCGGGCTTTATGCTGCCGCAATTGCCGCCGTATCGGGGCTGAAGCTGCGCCTTCCGGGTGTGTTTGCGCCCATCTCGCTGGCGTGCGTCATCTTGGTTTCCGCGCTGATGGAATTGCAGCTAGCTGCGGCCCTTTGGCTCTGCGTCGTCGGTATGATGGCGAGGAATTTCATCCGCCCGGCCCCGCGGCCTGGCTGGTATTCCGCTGTCTTCGGCGTCCTCACCGCCCCCATTGGCCTGTTCGGCGCCCATCTAGTCCTGCAATCGTCCCTGCTTATCCAGTTCGACGGTACCCTGTCCGTGGCCGTTGTTCTGGCTTCGGCAACTTATTTCGTGGCCAACACTTGGATTGTGGCGACGATGAATGCCTTGGTGTCAGGTGCCAGCTGTTATCTGGTTTGGCGGCGCGATTTGTCACGGACGGTGTGGCAGTACTTGGCAGGAGGCGCGATAGCGGGAGGTCTGCACTTGGCGAGAGGGCTGGCCCATTGGCAGACTCTGATTCTGGTTCTGCCGCCCTCGATCCTGCTGTACCGCTCCTATACCCAATACCTCAAGCGCATCGACGAACAGCAAGGGCACATTGTCCAGATGGCCAAGCTGCACTGGCGCACGATTGAGGCTCTTGCACTGGCTATCGAAGCTAAGGATGAGACTACTGCGTCGCACCTCAAGCGAGTGCAGGTCTATGCCGTTGAGCTGGCCCGTGAACTGGGACTGTCGCCAGCGGAAGTCACGGCTGTCGAAGTTGCGTCCCTGCTCCACGACATTGGCAAACTGGCGGTTCCGGAGTACATCATCTCCAAACCGGGGCTGCTCACTCCGGAGGAGTTTGACAAGATGAAGATCCATCCGGTCGTGGGCGCGGAGATATTGGAGCGGGTGAACTTTCCTTATCCAGTGGTCCCGATTGTTCGGTCGCACCATGAAAAATTCGACGGGACCGGCTATCCGGACGGATTGAAAGGTGCTGAAATCCCGATTGGTGCACGCATTCTTTCCGCTGTGGACTGTTTGGATGCCCTCGCCTCACCACGTCAATATCGTGCGGCACTTCCGATGCAGGAGGCCATGGACATGGTTGAGAAGGCGGCCGGTACGAGCTTTGATCCCAGCATTGTTGAAGTGCTGCGCCGACGCCACAAGGAGTTGGAGGCAATGACGCGCGCGGGCGGATCCGAACACTCGGGAATGCTTCCCGGTACAGACCACCCGTTCAATGATCCGGAACTTGCGACTGATGACGTCGAGGGTTCGCCCGTTGCCCGCGAAAACAGCTTTACGGTTGCGATTGCCAACGCCCGTCGCGAGGTGCAGTTGCTGGTCGAGATCACCAACGACCTTGGAAACTCGCTCCGTCTGGACGAAACTTTGGCGCTGCTTGCACTGCGGCTCGGCAAGATGGTTCCGCATGATGCCGTTGTCATCTATCTGGTTGAGGGCGGATTCTTGGTTCCCCAATATGTACAGGGGGAAAGCTACAGGCTATTCTCGTCATTGCGAATTCCAGTAGGACAGGGTCTTTCCGGGTGGGTGGCGGAGAACGACGCTCCAATTCTGAACGGCCACCCCGCAGTGGAACCTGGCTACCTCAAGGACCGCCAGAAGATCACGAACCTCAGGTCCGCCATTTCGGTTCCACTCAATGGCCGCGATGGGGTTGTGGCTGTTTTGACTCTTTACCACTTGGCACCGGAAGCGTTTGACCAAGACCATCTACGGGTTCTACTCGCCATTCGCAGCAAGGCTGGGCTCGCAATCGAAAATTCCATCCGCTACAGCCGGGTGGCATTCGCAGCTGAAAAGGATGAACTTACCGGACTCTTGAATGCCGGATCGCTGTCCCGCCTCTTGGAACAGGCGATAAGGGAGTCGTCGGCCCGCCAAGGCATGCTGTCCGTCATCGTCCTCGACCTCGACGGTTTCAAACAAGCCAATGATGAATACGGCCACTTGGCGGGTAACCGTGTCCTGCAGGAAATTGCCTTGGGCCTTACCGACTGCTGCCGGCGAAGCGATTACGTGGCCCGTCTGGGCGGTGACGAGTTCGTCCTGGTTCTCCGCGACGCTGATCCCCAAAACCTCACCGGAATTTTGAGCCGAATCCAGCACTTGGGGCCAGAGGCCGGAATGAAGGCGTGCGGGGCTCGTTTTATCTCTATTAGTTCCGGAGTGGCCATGTTCCCGCAGGACGGTCGAGACGCGGAATCTCTCTTGGAAACTGCCGATCTCCGAATGTACGAAGCTAAGAAAGAGTCGAAGACGCGCCGCGCGGGTCTTCGCTTGGCCGAGGTTGTTGCGGGAATCCGGCCCATCGACTCGCCCCCCCGGGTCCAAACAGTTGAATCGCTGTTGTCGTTGGCGACCCGTGACTAGAGTGCGTAGGGCGTAGGCATCGGATGGCGGAAATCACCCTTGGAAATCGACTCAAATGCCGCAAGCAGCTCCCCATGGAGCAAACCGTTGTCGGCGAGGAGATGCGGCGATTTCAGATGGTGGGTTCTGTTGGCCATATCGCTGCAAACACCGCCCGCTTCCTGAATCAGCAGAATGCCCGCCGCCATGTCCCATGGACTCAGCCCAAACTCCCAGAAACCATCGAGTCTGCCTGCCGCAACGTAGGCGAGGTCGATTCCTGCCGAGCCACCCCTCCGCACGCCGTGGGCCGACATGGCCAACTCATGGAAATAGTGGATGTTCGGATTTGTCTGTCGGTTATGATTCGGGAAACCTGTGCACAGCAAGCTCTCTGCGATTCTGGACGCCTTCGAAACGTTCAGCCTGCGGCCGTTCATGAAGGCTCCAGCTCCCAGCTCTGCTGCAAAGAGCTCGCCCCGGACAGGGTCAAATACCACTCCGGCGATCAGTTCCCCTGCTTTCTCCAGAGCCAGTGTTACGTTCCAAGCAGGGTAACCATGCGCGAAATTGGTGGTGCCGTCGAGCGGGTCGACGTACCAGCGGTAGTCAGAGCCGGTTTCGAGTCCGCCACCCTCTTCGGCAACAATCGAATGGCAGGGGAACAGCTCTCGGAGCTTTTCCACAACCAGCTTTTCCGAGGCCCGGTCCGCCTCCGTGACCAAGTCGTAGTCGCCCTTCATCTCAAACTGAACTCGGCGCTCGAAAAAATAGCGAAGCAGGGATCCCGCCGCCAGTGCGATCTCGGATGCGCCTTCAACAAAAGACGGCATTCTACGCAACCTCGTACAGATACTTGATGTCGTGTTTGAAAATAAACAAGTTCGGCTCCGAGTCACGCGTTACACGGATGAAACGTTGGTCGTAGTACTCGATCACACCTTGAACTTGTTGATTGTCGCTCAGCTTGACGCAAACCCGTGTCTTGCGCTCGATCAACTGCTTCAGGTATTTGATCTCCTCCAGCGTTTGCTCCGCCGGACGGCTACTCTTTGTTTTTGCGACTGGCTTGCGTTTCTCGTCCTGCACGTGAGTCTACGGACCTTTTCCTTTCAACGCCTTCGGCACTGCGGGCTTTCGCGGACGGAGTGTTTGATCCTCGCCCATGAGCGGTCCCGGCCCCCCGCCTCCCGAAACCGGCATCGTTTCAGGAACCGCCTCTCCATAGTATCCATCCCGCGCAACCACACGCGCTGTCGGGTCCTGAACGCCGACTCTCAACGAATGGTAGCGGTCTTTGGTTGGGGGAACATCCTTCGGATAGAATCCGATCAAATACTGGGTCCGCAAGTCCCGCAGGATCTGGTCGAATGCCGCGTCCATCTGGCTGCCGAGAGTCGGTTGAAACACCCGCCCTCCGGTGCGGCGCGAGATCATTGTGAGCGCGTTTTCCCCGCCTGTGTTGCGCCCGGCGTCGGCGTTCACCGGCACCACCAGGATCGGGTAGATCACCACATCGGCCAGTTGTGCCGCCTCGACCGCCCGCTGAAAGTCCGACCGGCTAGTTGTGTCGCCGCCATCGGTCACCAAAACCAATACCTTGCGTCCACGGCGGTCTTCAATATCGCGCGATGCGAGCAGGATGGCATCGTAAAGCGACGTGCCGGCGTCACCCCGTAGGAAGCGCAAATTTCGTTCCACTGCAGCCACACTTCGGGTGAAGTTATTCTGGCGCACCACCTGCCAGTTGAAGCTGTATAGCGCCGCCGCGTCCCCAGGATTGCCCTCGTGGAACAACGCCTTCAGAAATCGAATGACGGACTCCGTCTCGTACTTCAGATCCTTGGCGGTTGACCCGCTGTTGTCGATGAGGACCGCAACCGAAAGAGGCTGTTCGGTCTGGCGCTCGAAAACAGAGATGTTCTGCCGCACTCCGTTGTCGCGAACCTCGAAATCGTCCCGTTGCATGGACCCAACCAGCGCCCCGGTTGAATCCTTGACAGTGGCAAGAATCCGGACCAGTTTCACGTCCACCCGGATCGTAGGATCTGAATCCGACCCGGCGTCCTGTGCCAGCAGCGTGCCAACCGCACTAACCAGCAGACACGCGAGGTGCCGCATCGTCCCATTCGCCATCCACCCAAACCTCACCATCTTCGAAGAACTCCTTCTTCCAGACGGGCACCAGTTTCTTGAGCTGGTTGATTCCCTCGAGTGCGGCCTCGAACGCTGCGCGCCGGTGTGGACTTGCCACGATTACCACCACGCTGGCCTCGCCGATCTCCAGCACACCCAGCCGGTGAATCATGGCGATGCGTCCGACTTGGAAACGCCCCGCAATCTCCCTGCCTATTTCCGCCATCTTCCGGATTGCCATCGCTTCGTAGCATTCGTACTCGAGCCTGAGAGTTGCCCGCCCCCGCGTATTGTTACGGACCACGCCCTGGAAAGTTACAACTGCTCCATCAAAAGCGGTCAGAATGCGTGTCTCGGCCTCACGAACGTCGATGACGTCGCGGGTCAGGGCGAAGAAATGCCCTTCCGGTTCGACAATCTCGCTCGTGGGCGCACCTCCGCTCACTGGAGGTAGCAATGCCACTTCATCGCCCTCGGACAGTTCGATCGCCGGGTCAACGAATTCATGGTTTCGTGCGAGTACAACGCTCTTGGCCATCCCCAACAAACGCGGAAACTGGGCGGAATAGTGCTCGAAAACCTCCCGCGCCGACGAGGCCGGAGGAAGCTCCAGCACATCCTCTGCTCGTCCGCAGACGTCCTTCAACAGGCCGAAGAAAAGTACTTTGATTCGCATGGTCTAGGCCTACTCGAATTGGATTTGCGCGATGATCAGCGTCGGCATCGCTTGGTTCCAAGATTCCGGGATCGTGTCGAATGGCAGGCGGAATCCCATTGTGGTGTGGGGCTTCAGCGATCCGCCCGGAGCCGTGGCCCCCACCACAAACGCTCTTTCGCGGGCCAGTTCCCGGCCAGAGTAGTCCTGGAACACGCACGTAACCTCGGCCAGCTTCACCGTACGATCGCCGTTGTTCGTGATATCGCCAAGGATCTCCACCAACCGTGAGTTTACGTAGCTTTCTGCCGCCTGCATGTGGACGTTCGACAACGCCAGGCTCTGAAGGTACTGCCGTCCTTCCAAGGACAATTGCGGCGGGGGCAGGGGAGCCGGTTTGGGCCCAAACGTCAACCATCCGAACAAGCCGAAAATCATCAAGGCCGCCAACCCCATCACGATGGTGGCCGGAGAAATCTTCACCGAATTATCTTCCCGCAACTGTCATCTCTCCAATCATGACGGTCGGCGACCACATGGAACCTCGAACCTCCGGATCGCTGCCGATCTCCGCAACCGCCAGCATTTCCTGCAAGGTTCCCGCAATGGTTACCTCCGACACGGGGAATGCCAGTTCGCCATCCCGGATCCAAATTCCTGCAGCCCCGCGCGAATAGTCTCCAGTAACTGTATTGACACCGTTGCCGATCAATTCGGTCACAAAAAATCCATTGCGGATACCCCGGACCATTTCATCGCCGGAACGCGAGCCGGACTCCACATAGAAATTGCCGATTCCAATGCCCGCATTCCCCGAGACGCCACGGGAGGCATTCCCGGTCGTCCGCATGCCGAGCTTACGTGCTGCGTAACTGTTCAAAAGATAACTCTTGAGGATCCCCCGCTCAATCACGGCAGTCCGGCGGGTCGGCACCCCCTCGTCGTCGAATGGTTGCGATCCGAACATGCCGGGAATCGTGCCGTCGTCAATGACAGTAAGCCCCTCGTGCGCGACTTTTTCCCCCAGCTTCCCCGCGAGAAAAGACGATTCCCGATAGATGGATCGTCCATCCACCGCTTCGAAGATATGGCCTAAGAGACTCCGGGCCACCCGTTGCTCGAATATGACCGGGACCCTCTGGGTTTCCACCTTCACCGCGCCCAAGCGCCGCAGAACGCGTTGTGCAGCTCTTCGTCCCACGCTTTCCGGGTCTTCAAGTTGCCCGGCGTCGCGGGCAATCGAGTACCAGTAATCCCGTTCCATGCCGCCATCCCAGGCAGCTACCGGAACGGCTGAGACTGAGCAGGAACTGGACCGCCATCCTCCACAGAACCCATGCGAGTTGGCGAAGACCCGCAATCCGAGATTGGAGTCGAAGGAGCCGCCTTCGGAATTGGATATGCGAGGGTCGAACGCCAGTGCTGCCGCTTCCGCCCGCCGAGCCTTCTCTATCTTCATATCACCGGACAACTCCGCAACGCTGTCGGAGTAGAGGCCTAGATCCAATACCGACGAGGCCATTTCCTCCGCGTCCGGCATCCCTGCGTGTGGATCCTCGCTGGTATACGTTGCCAAATCGACAGCTGAACGTACCATCCGGTCAATGCCGTCCGCAGTCAGGTCCGAGGTGAATGACGACCCCATCTTCCGTCCCGCCACCACTCGAACACCCATCGCGCGGCTGCCGGCCTGCTGCAACTGCTCCAACTCGCCCAGCCGTACCTTTGCCGAAAACTCTGTGCTGTCCGAAACTGTGCACTCCGCCCCGCTGGCACCGGCACCCATCGCCTTTCGCACAACCTGCACGGCCAGTTCCTTCAAATCGTCCAGCGTCACGCGGTGCCCCCGACCGTCATCCCATCAATTCGCACAGTCGGCATGCCGACGCCCACGGGCACGCTCTGCCCCTCTTTGCCGCAAACACCGATTCCTTCGTCCAGCTGCAAGTCACAGCCAACCATCGCGATCCGGCCCAGCGCTTCCGGCCCGTTGCCGATCAACGTGGCGTTCTTGACGGCGCGGGTCAGTCGGCCATCTTCAATCATGTAGCTTTCCGACGCCGAAAAGACGAAGTTTCCGCTCGTGATATCGACCTGCCCGCCTGCGAAATTCGCGCAATACAAGCCCCGTTTCACTGACCGGATCACGTCCTGGGGATCGCTCTCGCCTGCCAACATGAACGTGTTGGTCATTCGCGGCATCGGCAGACTGGCGTAGCTTTCCCGCCGTCCGCTTCCGGTCACGGGCGTGCCGAGAATGCGGCTCGAAAGGGTGTCCTGCAGGTATCCGCGCAAAATCCCGTTTTCGATCAACACATTACGCTGCGTTGGATTGCCCTCGTCATCCACATTCAACGAGCCCCTGCGGCCGTTGATCGTTCCGTCGTCGACTACAGTGCACAACTCGCTCGCCACCTTTTGGCCAATTCGACCGCTAAACGCCGATACGCCCTTTCGGTTGAAATCCGCTTCCAAGCCATGGCCGACGGCCTCATGCAGCAAAACCCCCGGCCATCCCGGCCCCAGCACAACCGTTTGTTCTCCGGCAGGCGCATCCACCGCACTCAGTTGAGCCACCGCTTGTCTTGCTGCATCCTGTGCGAAAAACTCCGGCGTCCGTTCATTCTGGAACCAGGAGATCTCGCGCCTACCCCCTCCTCCGGCATGACCCTGCTGCGGGACTCCGGAACCATCACGGGCCAGTGCGTACACGCTGAGTCTTGCCAATGGTTGGCGGTCGAAGGACAGTTTGCCGTCGCTGGTGGCGATCAGTACCTCCCTCAGGTTGTCCACCCATGCCACCTGAACTTGGAAAATCTTGGAATCGTAATCACGTGCCGCACGGTCGGCTCTCCAGGCCAGCTCCACGCGGTCCTGCAATGCCGTCTCGCCGGGAGCCGTCACCACGGGATATAAATTTCTCTTCGAACCCTCTTCGAGCGGCACGGATTCCACTTTGGAAGGGCCGGACGCGATCATGGCGGCAACGCGTGCGGCGCTGCGGATCTTCGCCCTGCTCAAGTCGCCGGAATGGGCATAGCCGGTACGCTCGCCGGCGATCACACGCACTCCAACACCCATCGAAACGCCTTGGGTTGCGCTCTTGATGATGGATTCGTCGATGCTGATGGAGGTGCTGGCAACGTATTCAAAATACAGGTCGGCATAGTCGCCGCCCTTCGAAAGTGCCTCGGAGAGGTAGTTTTCCACGTCCCGCAATGTGATGCCGAACTTGGAGGCAAAAAATGAGGAGCCGAACCCCGGCTCAAATGCGCGGGAGCCACGCGTGTTCTCAGAGGAATTCATTACAAGCTTCCAATGTATCAGCGCTTGCCCAGTCCCTGCACCGCGCCCGCAGGAAATGAGACAATGGCGGTTTGACACCCTTCTCTCTAAACGGAAAGACCGCGCTGGTGACCGGAGCCAGCCGCGGGATCGGCCTCGCCATCGCGCGGGCCATGCATGAAGCCGGGGCGAATCTGATCCTCGCAGCCAGATCCAAGGAAAAGCTCGATGTTCTGGCCGCCGAACTCGGCGCACGCGCCCTCGAACTGGATTTGGAAAGCTCCGAGTCGATCCAGCGTGCAGCCCAGGAGGCGGGCGACGTCGACATCCTTGTCAATGTTGCAGGCATCAACATTCGGCGCAAGTTCGAGGACTATACGCGCGAACAGTACGACAAAATTCTCCAAACGAACGTGCACGGCTTGGTCGAGCTCACCCAGTTGGTCGGCAAGTCCATGATTGTTCGTGGGCACGGTGGCAAGATTATCAACATCGGCAGCTTGGCGACCCACCATGGGCTTCCCTGGCTCTCCGTCTATACGCTCACCAAGGGAGCCGTCGGACAGTTGACCAAGGCCTTGGCGGCCGAATGGGCACGCCACAACATCCAAGTGAATTGCATCGCCCCAGGATTCATACTCACCGACCTCAACCGCGCCATGTGGCAGGCTGACGATATGGCCGAATGGCGCAAAGGCATTCAGGCCAACGACCGCATGGGCGATGCGTCCGACGTCGCCCCATTGGCCGTATTCCTTGCGGCTCCGGGCTCGAATTTCATTACCGGGCAGGTCATCTCGGTTGATGGCGGCGCATCCACCACCATGAAATGGCCCTTCACCCCTCCTGAATAGCCGACATTGATTAGTTTCCGACCTGGAATTGTGCCGTTGCAGCAACATTCTTTGCGGCGACGGCATCTTTGGCCGTTATGAAAACCTTGTACGAGCCAGGCCGCATGTTCGCTTGGAGAGTCAGGCTGAACACGCCCGGCACCCAAGGCTGGGCGTAGAACGCCTGGCTCTTTTCCGATGCCGCATCGGGCTGGGAGAACAATTCCTTGCCCTCGGCATCGGTTACGGACACATCGTACGTCACGTCGACCGCGTTTTGCTCACCGTGTTTGTAGCCCGTGACGTCAAACTTGACCCATACCGAATCCCCGGGGCGGTATGCGGCCACCCGCAAAGGTGTTTCCTCGTCAGGATTACGGTAGAAATTCAGGTTGCGCACGACAATGGAATCTGCAGACGGAACATTGCGTCCATCTACGTTGACTGAGGTTTCCGCGGAAGCCGATTGCTTGGTCTGGTCGTCAGTCGCCTCGAACCGGATCCTATAGGTGCCCGGAGGAGCGATTGGGGGGATCTGGAACTGGAAGTGCAGCTTCGGCTTCCAATTCTTGTCCTCGTCGCGCAAGGTGGTCCCCACCACAACCTCGTCCACGGGCATGATAGCGACGCCGCGTGAATCGAACACCTGCATGTGCCCGGTCAGCTGGACCCTCCCCGAATCGGACGTCTTGTATCCGGCGGCACCGAATCTGAAGAAAACGGATTCGCCCGGAACCACCCGTTGATTGCCGATCGCCGGGCCGTCCTCAAACTGCGAAACAATCGGCTCGATGGCACCCAGTGCCGACGATTTGGCTGCGGAACCGGTCTGGCTCCAGCAGAACAGTGGAACCACAAAGATGGCGACCAAGCCTCGAAAAACGACTGGCAAGAGCACGGTGTGCCTCCCTTTACAACTTCATGCCTACGGCTTGACAGCCTCGTCCGGGGCCACCACAGGCGCACTGTTCATCTGCTCATGCATGAAATTGAGCGGCAGATCAACGTAGATATCTTCCTTGTCGGTGTCGTCGGTTAACCTCAGCCTGTAGTGCACGGCCGGGGCGTCGAACAGGATCGCTCCCTGCTCGGTCTGCGCCGGGTCCACATTGCGAACAATTCCCAGCCAGCGCAATACTCCGGTACCATCGGCCAACTCGTTGTAAACCTTGCCGGAATCGTCCACCAGCGTCATGGATGGGATCGCCATCGGCCTGTTACTGGCGTTGGAGACCGCAATCTGGACAATAAAGAACCTGTTCTGCGGGAGCCGCGGATTCGCGTCGTCACCCAGTTTGGGCGCAATCTGGGTATCGACGATGTTGTAGGTCAATTTCTCAACCACCGCCTTTTCGCCCGGCTGGTAGACTTTTGTCTGCCGACCGGTGGTGCCGGAGCAGCCCGAAAGAAGCGTCCCTACCGCGAGTGCGAAGGCTAGGATGGAGTGCGAGCGTGACATAGGTTTAACGTCCGTATTCTCCCACATCCTCAGGCGCCTACTTGATCCTGATGGGTTGGGTCAACGTAAAGTCCACGCGCGACTGGCGTCCCAGATGGACGGAACTGCGGCGCGCCGCACCCGTGAAGTCTTCCTTCAAATCCACGCGCCCGAACTCCCTCGAGCCCGGAGGCGGAATCACGGACTTGTTCCCGACCGTGAACTGGTAGAGTGTGATCGACATCAGCGAGACCCCCTCCTGTTTGCCCACAAGCGGGATACCCAGCAGAGCGGGAGTGCCTTTTGGCAGAGAAATTTTGCCGTCCGATCCCCGAACGTCGTCATCGACCGTCGCGTAGCCAAATGTGCCTGGAATGGTCGTCTGGGAGTCCAAGACTTCACGGATTGCAACGCTGACCACGGCTCCAACAGGCACCACACCCGATTCAGAGTTCTTCAACTGGATCGGATCCGGTGCGGAGTCAGTTATTTTGGCAACGGGCCTCAGTCCCGCTTCGGGCGCGGCCTTGCCTGACGCTCCGCCCTTGTTTGAGCCGCAGGCCACGGAGAAGATCCACACCAGCGAGACGGCAAGAAGTCCTTTTAGCTGCAACCAACCCCCAAGTCTCCAATTATACCCCAAATCCTCTGCCCCATGACAGTCATTTGCAGCCAGGACCATCAGGGCACCCGGTGTTCCTTCAACAGCTTGGTGAATTTTATCCGCTGCTCGGGCGTCAGGATCTGCAAGACCCGTGTGTTCCCGTCCGCCAGCAAATTTTCGTAGTATCGGGCGAAGTCGTCGAGGATCGACTTCAGTTGGCGCGATTGCTCCTCGGTCAGGTCCAATTCGGCGTTCCACTCCGCCACCGACATCGACATGCCGCGCGCCTTCGAATCGTGGATGCCCGGATGGAACCAAAACGTCATGGCAAGCGCGCCCGAGAGGCAACCGCAAAGAAAGACCATCGAGAACGCGATGATCGCCATCCGGGGGGATGATTTCGGCATTGTGGGAATTGGCATCACTGCGTTCGGCACCACGGCGCGCTCCCGAGGCCGCTACTCCCCGTAACTCACCAGCGTGGCTAGGAGCCGGTCGCGCGTACCAACTTCGGCCGTGTCAGCCGGTACCAGTACCGCCTCCCGATGCACGCTGGACAACTGCGAGATCACAGCCAGGGCGTCCTTATCCCCGGCTGCACCCTCGCGGGTCACCAGGAAACTGCCCAACCCAACGAGTACCAGCAAAGATGCGAACGCGATCCGGCGGAAAAAGGCCGGGGACGGCGCAAAGAGGGCGAGGAACGGGTTCCGATTCCGCTCTTCAATGCGATTCACCACCTGCGAGTAGAATCCGGCCCGCGGCAACGGGGCCGCCTCCGCCACCGCAAGTGCCCGAACGTACCCGGACAACTCTTCCATTTCCTTCAGCTCGCACGCACAGGCCGCGCAGCCGTTCAAGTGGGCGTAGAACTTGGGCGACGCTCCGCCCGCCAAGTGCTCTTCCAATTCCAGTACAACAATATCGTGCATATAGGTTCCTTGTCTCGAACCCGCCTAGGCGTTTGCCCGGCTCTCCACCGTGGGCAGCCTGTCCAACCGTTGCGCCGCCCGGACCAGCTTCTGCCGGGCCCGGAACAACTTCACCTTGATTGTGTTCTCGTTCATCTTCAGCATGGTCGAAAGCTCCTCGACCGAGTAGCCCTCAACCTCCTTCAGCATGAGCAACTGCTTTTCCTCGTCCGAGACTTTGTCCATCAGCTTGACGATGTAGTCCCGTCGTGCCAGCGTCGAGTCCGTCCGGGTCGAACGTTCCGCAACCGGCTCCAAATTCTCCACCCGCCGGGATTCATCCTCGCTCATGTCGCTCTCGTACACCAGCTTCCGGACCTTCTTCTTGCGGAGGTAGTCGAAGCACTCGTTCACCGTGATTTTGTAGATCCAAGTGATCAGCGAGCTCCGGAAATCAAAATTGCGCAATGAGAAGAAGACTTTCGCGAAGACCTGCTGTGCGATGTCCTCCACATCGTTGCGGTGCCGAACGATTCCATGGATGATCGAGAACACCTTGCTCTGGTGCCGTTCAACAATCTCACGGAAGGCTGCGTCGTCACCCTCCTGCGCCCGGCGCACCAACGCGCCCTCCACCGTGCCCTCGAATTCCACTTTGCTCCTGAGAATCGATTTTCCGTCGACCAGCGATCCAGCTGCCGCCCCGACTGGCGATCCGATTGACAATAATGACAAGGCACCGGTGAATGTTCCCATACGAATCGTCCTACGCAGCGGTCCCAAACCCGGTTTCACACTTTCTCATAGCAAGCCTCGTGCCAATGCGCTCTACCGGCCCCACCATCTTTCCTGAATCCCCCGGAGGTCCCGGGGAGTCACTATATACTGTTACTTGGCGTCACAGGGCTGTCACTTGACCGCACACAGCTCGCGCTACGGGAGGATACATTTCATATGGTGAATTTGACTGGCACGGCCGTTTCGAAGGTGAAGGAGATTTTGGACTCGCAGGAGCCGAAGCCCGGCGGGCTGCGGATCTCGGTCGTTGGCGGAGGATGTTCCGGCTTCAGCTATTCGATGGCGTTCGAGAACGCCCCGAACATGCTGGACAAGACCTACAGCTACGATGGCCTCAAGGTCTTCGTGGACCAGGCAAGCCTGCTGTATTTGGACGGTGCCGAAGTTGACTACGTGGAGTCGCTCGAGGGGTCGGGCTTCAAATTCAACAACCCGCAAGTGAAATCCACCTGTGGTTGCGGCAGCTCCTTCAGCGCCTAGTCAGTTCCCCTGGTCCCGACCAGGGGGAAAGGGCGATATAGTGGTACTGGAACTTCCCAAATGCCACTTGAATTAACTGTCCGATTCTGCTAACGTTGAAGACGAGCTTCTTGTGGGTGGCCGATGGAGACAGGGCCAATCCAGCAGTTGAACAATTCCAAGGACATACAGCCATGAACACACTTCGGAGATTCCTAATCGGCGCCACCCTCGCGACAGCAGCCGCATCGCTGGCAAGCGCCGTCACTCTAACGGGTCAAATCGGCGGATCGGACGCCGGCTACCACGCAACCCTCACTCCGATGATCAGCGATCAAATCACTGATCCTGCCAATCCGACCCAAGGCGTTCAGACAGTCAACCTCAATCAATTTGATGCCGACGCTGTCAATCTAGCCATTCAGCAAGCGTGCGCAGCAGGCCACACTTGCGGTCCGTTGGCTCTCACAGAGATCGATTTCTCGCTCTCCGGCGTGATCAGCGGTTCCATCTTCTACAACAACACCACCAATGTGGACCAGATGATCGCCCCTGCTGATGCCATCGGCGACGTCCGGATGAATGTCGGTGACATCAACACTACTGGGTACACAGTGGCCGAAACGCTGCCCACCGCATCCAGCGCAGGGTTTACCCTCGCCGCTAGCGCGGCGCAGACAGTGAGCGCGACGGGCGGTGTCAGCGCGGGTTTGACGGGCAATATTTCCGGAACCTACGATATTTCAAACAGCGGCTACCCGGTCACCACCGACTATGGCGGGTCGGGGCCGTTCCTGTCCACCTTGTCCGATTACCTCGGCACCGGCACGATTCCGTTCTCTGTCACCTTGGATGCACAAGCCAATGTCGGGACCAACGACGCTGGCGTCACTCCGATTCTCGTGACGGCGAACCTCTCCACCGGCTATGCATCCGTCCTGTACAAGTACAGCTACTCGGATACCGTGAATGAATCCACCACCCCCGAGCCCGGCTCTTTGGCACTCCTCGGCTCCGCTCTCGTGGGCTTGGGCCTCCTCCGCAAGCGGTCCATCCGCTAGTTTCGCGGAAGTGTTGTCCGGTATGCGGAAGCCGCCTTGGCGGGCGAGGCAAAAGCCTCTCCCCCCAAGGCGGCTTCGTTTTTTGCTTTTGGGTGCCGCCCATTCTTGGCTGAATCCCCGTTTCCAATCGACCGCGATCTCAGGCCACG